>NZ_JACDCW010000154.1 GCF_013817345.1 Methylibium sp. | reverse complement strand
GGATCTGCTGGAGGATGTCGCGCAGGTAGATCCACAGCGCCGCGCCGACCAGCGGGCCGATCAGCGTGCGCATGCCGCCGACCACGGTCTGCATCACGACCTGCCCCGAGGTGTCGAACGCGAAGGCATCGGGCCCCACATAGCTCTGGAAGATGCCGATCAGCGTGCCGGCCAGCCCCGCGTAGCCGGCCGCCACGACGAACGCCGCCATCTTGTAGCGCTGGATGTTGTGGCCCACGGCCAGCGAGCGGTCCGCGTTGATGCGGATCGCGTTGAGCACGCGGCCGAACGGCGAGGTGACGAGGCGCCGCGCGAACCAGAACGTGGCCACGAAGATCACCAGGATCACGGCGTACATGCCCCAGCCCGGCGTCAGCGCGAGCAGCGTGTCGCCGACCTGCCAGGTCGGGTAGGGCACGCCGGGCAGGCCGTTGTCGCCGCCCGTCCAGGGCGAGAGCATCGAGTGCTGGATGAAGAAGCACAGCTCGCTGATCGCGAAGGTGATCATCGAGAAGTAAATTCCCACACGCCGCAGGGCAACAAAGCCGACCAGCAGGCTGAAGGCCATCGATGCCAGCACGCCGGCGCCGATGGCCAGCGCAAAGTTCGTGACGAGGCCGCTCACCAGCAAGTAGGCGGTGACGAAGCTGCCGGTGCCGAAGAACGCCGCCTGGCCGAACGACAGCAGGCCGGCGTAGCCGAACAGGATGTCGAAGCCCAGGCCGAAGATGCCCCACAGCAGGATGCGGATCGCCGTGTCGACCGAGCCGCCCGAAGCCAGCAGCACGAAGGGCATCACGCACAGCGCGAGCGTGAGCCACACCTCGACCGGCAGCGACACCGCCCGGCGCCGGGCGCCATTGGCATGCGCGACGAGCTGCTGGCCGGTCATTTGCGGCCCTCCTCGCCCAGCAGGCCGCGCGGGCGCAGGGCCAGGATCGCCACCATCGTCATGAACAAGGCCACGTCGCTGTAGGCGGCCTCGAAGATCGCGGTCAGCGTCTGGATCTGTCCGGCGATGAGCCCGCCGAGGATGGCGCCGGGAAACGAGCCCAGCCCGCCGATCACCACCACCACGAAGGACTGCACCATGAAGCGCGCGCCCACGTCGGGGTTGATCGACACGATCGGCGCCATCGCCACGCCCGCGATGCCGACCGCGAGCACGCCCAGCGCGAAGACCATCGCGCGGATCCGGGAGGCGCGCAGGCCGAGGATGCGCACCATCAGCGTGTCCTCGATGGCCGCGCGCACGATCAGGCCGAGGCGCGAGTGGTACAGCATCAGGTAGAAGGCCAGCAGCGACAGCACGGCGATGCCCAGCACCACCAGCCGGTAGGTCGGGTAGATGATCGGCCCGAGCGAGATCGCGCCGGCCGCCCACTCGGGAGACGGCATCGTCTTGCCGATGCCGCCGAACCACGCGCGCAGGCCTTCGACGATGACGATGCCCAGGCCGAAGGTCAGCAGGATCTGGTCTTCGTGGGGGCGCTGGTAGAAGCGGCTGATCAGCCCGCGCTCCACCACGAAGCCGATCGCGCAGGTCGCCAGCGCGCCGAGCGCCAGCGCAGCGAAGTAGGAGCCCGTCCATTCGAAGACCAGCCAGCCGGCGTAGGCCCCGATCGCGAAGAACGCCCCGTGCGCGAAGTTCACCAGGCCCAGCGTGCCGAGAATGATGGTCAGCCCCGAGCCGACGAGCGCGAGCATGCCGCCGAGGATCAGGCCGTGGAATATCTGCGATATCACGAGTGCAAGCGGTGGCATGCGGGTCTCCGGGCACTTGCCGTCGCCTGGACGAGCAAGCAGTTTGAATCGGAAGGGTGGGCGGGCGGCTCGTCAGGCGGCGTGCCGAGGCCGGCTGCCGCGCGCGAGCCCGGGCCTTTTCGGCCCGGGCGCAGCCCTCAATGCCCGGTGCGGTCCACGAAGCCGCGCGTACTCAAGCCACGTCTCCCATCTTGCAGGCGACCTGATCGAGCGGCGGCACGGCCGTCGCGCCGGGAACGATGCTGACGATCTCGTAGTAGTCGTCCTTCGACTTCATCTCCGAGGGCTTCTTGCCGCGCATCACCGGCACCGGACGGATCAGCTGGTGGTCCTCGGGGCGGTACATCACGTCGCCGATGCTGGTCTTGATCGGCACCTTCGCTTCCAGCGCCTTGATGACCTCGGGCGGATAGAAGGTCTTGGCCCGCTCGACCGCCACCGCCCAGATCATCATCTGGTTGTAGGCGATGTGGGCCGGCCAGTACGGCTTGTACTTGTGCTTGGCCTCGAAGTCGTCGACGAAGATCTTGGCGAGCTCGTTGGTCTCGGCGAGCGTCCACCAGAAGTCCATCGCGCCCAGGACGTCCTGCGTGACTTCGGCACCGAGCTGCTGCGCAAGAAACGGCTGCAAGGTCGGCACGATCAGCGCGCTTTTCTTCGTCACTCCGAAGCTCGCGGCCTGCTTGACGGACACCGAACTGTCGTTGCCGACCGTGCAGTTCACGAACACGTTGGCGCCGCTGTTGGCGATGTTGAGCAAATAGGTGCTGAAGTCCGCCGTGCCCACGGGGCAGACCTGCTTGCTCACCGTCTTCCAGCCCATCGGCTCGGTCACCCGCGCCATCGATTCGAACTGCGTGTGGCCGAAGGTGTAGTCGGGCACCAGGTAAGCGACCTTCTTGTCCCTGCCCAGCCGCTCGAGCATGACGGGCGCCATCGCGCGCGAGGCCATGGTCGTGCTGGGCTGCGAGCGGAAGCTGTAGCGCTGGCAGTCCTTGCCGGTCACGTCGTCCGAGCCCGAGGGGCCGGCCATGTAAAGCACCTTTTCGCGCTGCGCCAGCTTGCCGAGCGCGACCGTGACCGCGCTGCTGTAGCAGCCGGTCATGAGGATGGCCTTGTTGTTGCGCAGGAAGCGGGTCTGGCCCTGGATGGCCGACTCGGCCTTGGCTTCGGAATCGACCACGCCGAAGGCGACCGTCTTGCCCAGCACGCCCTTGCCCTTGAGCTCGGGCACCTTGCCGACGAGCCGGCCCGAGTTCAGGTGCTCGAACGCGAGCTCGAAGCCGAGCTGCTGGTCCTTGCCTTCGGCCGAGTAGGCGCCGGTGAGCGGGACGGACACGCCGACGAACACCGAGCTGCCTTGCGTGCCGGCCGGAAAGTTGCCGAGCGCCGGATAGCTCTGTGCGTGAGCCTGTCGCGCAGCGCCCGGCAAGAGCCCGAGTCCGGCGGCGGCTGCGGTGGACAACACCAGTCCGCGGCGCGTGGCGTCGGGGGCGGTGTCGAGAGGGGTATGAAGCTGCTTTGTCAACTCGATCTCCTTTTGGGAAAACCACCGACAGACCCTGCCGGACTCCGCGGTCCGGCGATAGCGATGTCAGCCATTGACCGGCCGCATGCGGCCGACCGCTCGACGCCTGCGACAACCAGCGCCTCGATGTTTCAAATCTCGACCATCTCGAACTCGTCCTTGCTGGCGCCGCAGTCGGGGCAGCTCCAGGTGGCGGGCACGTCGGCCCAGGCGGTGCCCGGGGCGATGCCTTCTTCCGGCAGGCCGGCCGCTTCCTCGTACTCGAAGCTGCACAGTTGGCAGCGCCAGCGCCGCACGTTCACCCGCCGACCCCTGCGCTGCGGCCGCGCGGCTTCATGCCGCGACCGCCGCCGGTTCTTCGGCCGTCCGCTCCTGCCCCACCATCTCGCGCACGATCTCTCGGGCCTTAAGGATTCCCGTGTCGGAGCGCAGGTACATCTCGCCGACGTAATGGTCCTCGGGCAGATCGATCATCTTTTGCTGTTCGACCAGCGCCCACAGGTCCTGCGCGATCACGCCGGGGAATTGCTCAGCCACGCGGGCGACGGCCGGAACGTTCGGGTCCGCAGGCCACTTCTCGCCGGCGCGGCAGCAGGCAAAGACCCGCCAGCGGTGCGAGTGCTCGTCGACCGGTGTGATCGTGTGCGTGAGGATGTAGCCGCGCTCGGCCGGCGTGTCCAGCTCGCCCGGCGGTGCGCAGCGCAGATCCACGCGCACGACCGCCGGCGAGATCATCTTGTGCGTGTGCTGGCGGTCGACGACGGGATAGCCGAAGAAGTCTTCCAGGTAGGGCGGGTGCCGGTAGGACTCGGCCTTGCGGATCGAGGCGACCGAGCGGTTGCCCTGGATCGGCTCGTGCACGAACTCGACCGGGATCTCGCTGTTGGCGATGTCGCCGATGTTGCCGTCGTGCAGCGGGTAGAAGTGGCTGATGTCGAGCAGGTTCTCGATGAGCAGCAGGTAGTTGGTCGGCACTTCCACGTTCTGCACGCGGATCATTTCCCAATGCGCGCTGTCGAGTTCGGGAATGCGGGGCGGCTGCAACGCCGGGTTCGCTTCGTCGCCCATCCAGATCCAGACCATCCCGTCCTGCTCGACGATCGGGTAGGGCCGCAGCTTGGCGCGGCTCGGGATTGGCCGGCCGGGCTGCGAGGGGATCTTCACGCACTTGCCCGCCGTGTCGAAGCACAGCCCGTGATAGGCGCACTCGAGCGTGCCGTCGGCCAGCAGCTTGCCCGAGGCGAGCGGCATCTTCTTGTGGCAGCAGCGTCCGTCGAAGGCGATCACTTCGCCGTCCTCGGGGCGCCACATCACCAGCGGCAAGCCGACGATCGTCTGCCCGACCAGCTTGCCCGTGGGGAACTCGTCGCTGGAGCCGGCGACGTACCAGAGGTTTCGGATCAGCGTGTCTTTCATCAGACCTCCACGACGGCGGTTATGTAAAGCGATTTGCCAAAGATGTTCCAAATGATGGAACAATGTTTCGGATGTCGATACAAGCGTAGCACTCGGCCGTTCGATGTCAACGCTGCTGAGATCGGGATAAACGCGAACATCCTCCAACTGCCGGAGCCAATACCCAGGCGATTCGCCTTGACACTGCCGGCTTTGCCAAACTAATCTTCGGCACGCTGTATCAACATCTGGAACAACATGGACGCCACCTTCGCGAAGGGGCTGCAGGCGCTCGAAGCCCTCGCAGCGAACCCGAACCTCACGGGCGTGACTGACCTGGCCCGCCATCTCGGCCTGACCAAGAGCAACGCGCATCGGCTGCTGCAGACACTCGTGGGTTGCGGCTACGTGCGCAACGTCGAGCAGAGCGGCAAGTACGAACTCACGCTCAAGCTCTGGGAACTCGGCGCGGCGGTCGTCGGCCGGCTCGACCTGAAGACGATATCGACCGAATACATGGAGCGCCTGTGCCAGTTGTCCGGTGAAACCGTGCACTTGTCGGTGCTGGACGGCATGGAGGTCATTTACCTCGACAAGGTCGACAGCCCCCACCCCGTGCGCTCCTACTCGCGCGTCGGCGGGCGCGCGCCGGCCTATTGCGTGGCCACCGGCAAGGCCTTGCTCGGCTATGCGTCGCCGGCGCTGATCGATGCCATTTCGCTGGAGCTCAAGCCGTTCACGCCCTACACCGTCACGACGCCCAACGAGCTGAGAAGCGAGCTGGAGAAGCTGCGGCAAGTGGGTTACGCGGTGAATCGCGGCGAGTGGCGCGACGGCGTGTGCGGCATCGCGTCACCCATCTGGAATGCCGGCGGCCATGTGTGCGCTGCCATCGGCCTGTCGGGCCCGGCCGACCGCTTCAAGGCACGCAACCTGCGGCAGCTAGCGCCCAGCGTTGTCAGCGTGGCCCAGCAGATTTCGGCGCGACTCGGCTACCGCCCACAAGAGGTCGGCGCGACGGGTGCGGAGCTGGCTGCCAAGGCGGCCTGAACGCTGCGATCCTTCCTCGCCAGGATGGGGTCCGCGCACGCATTGCACGCCAGCTCGCCGACAACCGCTGCGCCTATTCCTTGCGAGGCGCTTCCTTCGTTCTGACCAACGTCGTGGTGAGCGAGTAGCGGTCTGCCGGATAGACGGACCGGGTGGCCAGCACGACCACGCGCGCGC
>NZ_JACDCW010000052.1 GCF_013817345.1 Methylibium sp. | reverse complement strand
CAACTCTCCACCGATATCAAACCCGCAGGGCTCCACTTATCGAAGCCGATTCGGTGTTCGAACAACCGGAGCCACCTCTGTAAGGGTCCCGAACCCGGCGGCCCTTCTCGCTCAGTCACTCAAGGGGTGGACGCACTACACGCCAAAGATCTTGCTGCCTTTGTGTGAACTCAAGTTCGCCATTTGCGGTTGCTTTCAACGCGTCGTAGGGTTCCATTCCCCGCGAAAGGTGGGTCGCGAACTCCACTAGGTATAGCCGGGCCATCGTTAGCACCACCGTCATCTGCACTGCGTTCTCTCGAGCTTCGGGAAGACAACTTGCTTGCTCAGACAGCCAGCTAAGAACATCGTCGGCTCCTGCAACTTGTTTGGCGTTCATGAGGCGTCTCCTAGTTATTGCAGCGGGTCGACCATGGTGTCAGCCGGTTCGTCCCGCGTGACGCTTCGTGCTCGGCGAAACGAGGCCTGCGCGTCCACCGCCAACGTCCACAGCAGACCAAACAAGTTGCCCAGCTCGTCGTCTTCGAGCATGTCCAGTGCGTGCCTGCTGTGCGTCATTGCAAGCACAGCGACCATCTGCTCGACTTTGAGGAAAACATCGTCGATGCACCGCGAGAAGTGGGGGGTGCGTTGCTGCTCAGCAGCGGCACAATTGCAAGTAGCCATTTTCAGCTCCAGATCAGTTGAGGGTGGTTAGGAGTGCAGGCCTGTTAGCGCAGGCCTGCACCCCGCCATGACTGTCCCACAGCTTCCGCCGGCGGGCAAGCAACTTTCGTAGATGCGCGCAGTAGCGTCTTGTTGCTGTACCAATCGGTACAGTTAGCGGCAGATCGGTACAGCGGTTCAGCCCCTCGGCGGTGTCCCCAACAGCACCGTAATCGCCGGCGCGTCGCCCTCGTCCCAGCCTTCCAGCCCTTGTAGCTGCGCAGCGCCTGCACCGTCGGAATGCCGAACGCGGTGCCGAGCAGCCCCACGATCGACATCACCGCCGGTTCGTCGACCTCGCCTTGCACCGCCCGCTAACCCGCCCGGTTCACGTCCGTTGCGATACGAGCCACCGGCGGGCGGCCGTAGTCGAAGCCACCGACCGCGCCTGAGAGCTCGCGCGCGAACACCGCCATGCCGAGCAGGTAGGACACCTGCCACTTCGCGAGCTTCTTGGCCAAGGCCTCCGTGTCCCTTGGGCGGAGGAATGGCCGCATGTCGGCTTTGGAGAGTCAGGTCGAACAGCCGTTCGCGACCCTGAAGAGACATTCGGCTGTCCCGAATTCGACGCCACAAAGCGGTTGCCGGACCCGCATTCAGCCACCCAGGGAGGAACGCCACAGGACACGCGCAGCCCGGTCAATGCCTCGTGGTCGGCACGATGTGTTCCAGCAGGCCCCGCAACTGCGCCGCATCCAGCGGCTTCACGAGGTGATGGTCGAACCCCGCTCGGCGCGACGCGAGGCGGTCTTCTGGCTGGCCGTAGCCAGTGAGTGCGATCAGGACTGCATGGCTGCCCGCGTGAAGCTGGCGCAGGCGCTTGGCCAGTTCATAGCCGTCCATGCGAGGCATGCCGATGTCGAGGATGAAAACATCCGGCGCCATCTCTTCGGCCCGAGCAAGCGCATCGAGCGGATCGTGCTGGACATTCACCTCGTGACCCTGCGCTTCGAGCAACATGCCCAACGTGTCGGCAGCATCCGAATTGTCGTCGACGACCATCAGACGCAAGCGGTTGCCCGCCGGAAACGGGGCGCCGGCAGGGGCCCCGTTGAATTGCTCGTCCCCCAGCGCCCGCGGCAATGTCACCGTGAACGTGCTGCCCCGGTTCAGACCCGGGCTTTGCCCCACGACAGAGCCGCCATGCGCCTCGACCAGGCTCTTGACGAGCGAGAGCCCGATGCCCAGCCCACCTTGCGTGCGGTCAGCCGAACGGGCACCTTGGATGAACAGGTCGAAGACGCGCGGCAGCAGCTCCGGCGCGATGCCGACCCCCGTGTCCGAAACAGAGACTTTCACACGCGCTTCATCAGCGCTGACGTGCACAACAATCGCCCCGCGCTCACCGGTGTACTTCGCTGCGTTGTTGATGAGGTTGGAAAAGACCTGAGTCAGGCGCTCCCTGTCGCCCAGCACCATGCAACTCTCGTCGACGTGCACCTGCAGTTCCTGGTGTTTCGCGTCGATCAACGAGCGTGCCTGCTCGATGCCGGCGGCAACCACTGCAGCGACGTGGCAGTTGTTCTTGTTCAGCGTGATGGCACCGCGCGTGACCCGCGCGACGTCCAGCAAGTCGTCGACCAACCCACTGAGGTGTTTAACCTGCCGCGCAATGATGTCTGATGCGCGCCGCACGCGTGGGTCACTACCCTTGTCGGTCAGTCGCAGGATTTCCGCCGCGTTCCGAATCGGTGACAGGGGGTTGCGCAGCTCGTGCCCGAGCATGGCCAGAAACTCGTCCTTCTGCCTTGATGCCGCGACCAGCTCGCGCTCGTTGCGGCGTTGTGCAGTCACGTCGCGCAGGATTGCCAGCACGCCAATACGGCGCCCGGCATCGTCGGGGATGCCGTCCAGCGTGGCCTCGATGATCTTGCTCTGCGGCCCGACTCGCGCGCTCCATTCCGCCTTGCGGCCGGCCTGCCCGGCGGCCTCGTTGAACAGCGCTGTAACGTCGCCGGGCGAATCGAACAGCTCGGACAGCCGCGTACCGAGCACCCGCGACGCGTCCCGCCCGAACAGTCGGCGGGCGCCGTCGTTCCAGGATTGAATGCGCTGATGGTCGTCGAGCGACACGATGGCATCCGATGCGTGCCGCAGCACGCTCCCCAGCAACAAATCGGACGCGACCAGGCGGCGGTGCTCGGACGCCTCGACGGGAGACGGCCTCGTCAAGCTCAGTTTCATGCGGTCCAAAGTCGTGCGCAGCCGCTGGCCATGCACGTGCTGCATCAGCGCAGCGTGAATGCGCTCGCACAGCAGCGGGTCGTCGGCACGCTCAAGATGCCAGGAGGTGCCAGTGGGGGTAGAGAACATCAGGGCGCGGCGCAATGCTGGCTCGTGTGCTGCAGACATTAGGACCATGCAGCCCGCCTTCGGTGCGGCTCGGGCCAACGCACGCGCCGTGCCCACCTGGTCGAGTTGCTGAACCACCAGCACCACCAGCGCTACCGGGTCAGGCAGCGATGGCGGCTCGCTAGCCGGCTGGCCGGCCAGACCCGCACTGCCGTCCGACCGTGCCAGCAGGGCCAGCGCTGCGTCGCAGTCGTGATGAATCAGCAGTAATCCACCGGTGCCTTGCACGGCCGCATCGAGCGCTTCCTTCACGCCGGTCTCCAGCGGCGCGGCGCTCCAGACCAGAACCGAAGTTTGTCCCGAGGAATGGGACGGCGCCACAGCAAGGGTGGCGTTCAAAGCAGCGACAGCCCCATTGCGCTGCGCCCGGTCCATATTGTCAGCATCTCGGTTGTCGGCGACATGACATGGCTGGCGCGTGCGTCGCGAAGGAGCCGCGACAGCGTGCTGTTCTCGCGGTAGGCCATGCCGCCGCAAAGCGTCATCGCTTCATTGGTGACAGCCACTGCTGCGTTCGCTGCGTCGGCCTTGCAGGCCAGTATGGCCGTCAGCGCCTCGGCGCTGCCGAGGTCGCCTGCGTTGGCCGCATGTTGCAGCAACAGTCGACTCCGCGCGACGCTGGTCCACATCTGGCCGACGCGGTGCTGCAGCAGATCGATCTCGCTCAAGGTGGCGCCGGAGTGGGCATGCCGACGCGACCGCAAGTGCGCGATCGTGATGTCGAGCGCCGCCTGCGCCACGCCCAAGTAGGTACCGGCGATGGCAGTCAGGAAGTACGGGGCCACCACCTCGAACACGTACCACGCCTGGTCGCCCTCCGTGCCTAGCAGATTGTCGGGCGGCACCAGCGTGCCCTCCAGCGTCATCGGACGCGAGGCGTTGCCTCGCATGCCGAAGCCGGCCCATTCCGCGCCCCAGGTCACGCCATCTGCATCCGCATCGATGACGACGCAGCTGAAGTCGCCGTTGGCTGAGACGCTGCTGGCTAGCGTGGACACCACGTAGGAATCCGCATGGCCTCCGTTGGTGACGAACTGCTTGGTACCCTCGACGACGTAGCCGGCGTCGGTGGCGGTAAGCTGAGTCTGCGGCAGAAAAAAGTGAGCGCCGCTGGCGCTCTCGGACAGCGCCAGCGAGGTGAGGTGCTGCCCTGCGGCGATCGGCTCCAGATAACGCGCGCTCTGAGCCCCGGAGCTTTTCGCGGCAATCACGGCGGCCCCGACGCAATGCATGCCAAAGCACATCGCAGTCGAAGCGCATCCCCGTCCCAGGGTCTCGGTGATGGTGGCGAGCCCCAGCAGGCCCTGACCAAGCCCGCCATGCGATTTTGGAACGGTCAAGCCGGTCAGGCGCTGTCCGGCAAGCGCTGTCATGGCGGCCCCGGGCCACTGTGCGTTCGCATCTACTGCGTCGGCCGCGGGTAGCAGCACGTCCACGACCAGGGCGTCCGCGATGTCCCGGAGCCTCAGCAGTGCATCAGGAAGCAGGGTGTCCATGTGCAACAGACTTTAGGTCATGGGGAGGGTGCCTGCTGTGCGTCAAGTCGGTGCCCCGTGGCGCGGCGACAGTCTATTCGAGACTGCCCCAATTTTTTGGGACCCGCGACGGGCTCGGTCGGTGAACCTGATCGACGAACTCGGCGTGATGCCATCGTACTTTGCCCTGGTGGCATTCATCAACGACGCGTTACGTAAGCGCGGGACGATGGCCAGGTGAGCTGGTCGAAAGCTGTCGGTAGCCAGGGACGGCTGATGGCCGGCAATGTGAGTACGAGCAAGTGTGAAGCGGACATTCGGCATTGTTCGTCACAGGTGGGTCAGGTCGGGCGCCATCGAATACGAGAGATTGGTTCGAGGGCACGGTGGCTTTCAGGCAAGGTCAGCGAACTGCTCAGCGCGCTGACGCGCCACAGCGGCGTCCACCAGCTCGCGAATGCGGGCAACGCGGCAAGATGCTTCTGCAGCACGGCGGGCCGCCGGCGTCGCGGGCGAGAGGCTGCTGGCAGTCAGCACTGGCACAGTGATCGGCTCGCCCAAGCCTGTGTAGATCGAGATGAGTCGCGCCCCGGCGGCCACCGAGTCGAGGGCCGGCGGCGCGCGGCGCGCGGCGTTCGCCGCTTCGAGACGGGCGATGCGGCTATGCCAAGTCACCGTAGCGATCCGCTTCAAGCGCACGCAGGCGCTGCTCCAACTCGTCGGCCTGCTTCAACGTGCCCAGCCTGCCCAAGGCCGTGATCAACTCGCTGGCCACGTCTGGGGGCAGCTCACCGTTGACTGCGGCTGCCAGAATCTGCTGGCCCTGGTCGGTCAAGCCGGCGCCGCGGTCCAGGCCCGGTAGCTCGATCGTTGCCGCCTGCGGTTTGAGGGCGGGAAGCACGCGATCGAGGAACAGCCGGAGCGCCTGCAGGTCGCCGGCCTTCGCGAGCTCGATCAGCTTGGTGATGACAGCAGGCGCGGCCTCGTGCAGCTTTGCGCGCAAGGCTGCGTCTTCCTTCGGGCGCCCCGATGGATTACCGCTTTGGCCTTTCTTCCAAAGTCCGGCGTGGCGCGGCGGCTCGCTCATCAGTGCCGCGCGGGCTGAGCCGCTTTCTCGGCGGCGGCTTGCTGCTCCGTAAGCTTGTCAGCCATCCAACTCGCCTCGGCAAGCCAGTCGACTGCGCACTGCTGGGCGTGCCGAGCGATCACTTTCGCGAGCGCGCATCGGAGTTCGGCAGCACGTTGCTCGCTGCCGGCGCCAATTTGCTTGGCGATGACGCGCTCACACACCGTGGCGGCCAGGGCGATGGCGTCCACCGTGTCCAGGTCTTGGGCCTTCTCGCTCATAGCCTGCCTGCCTTGCGCAGCTCGCGCGCCCTGGCAGCGATGACGCGCACCACCTGGGGGTGATCGCCGGCTCCGGCCTCGAGCCAGGCGACGATGCCAGGGTGGGAGGCGGCCAAGCGCTGCACCAGCACCTTGGCGTCGGCGAGCGCCTGGGCCACTCCATCGGGCCGGTAGTCCGCCTGGAGCGCTTCCCGGGCCATCGACGCCCACTGCTGCCGCTGCTCGTCGCTCGCTGGGCGCTGGTAGATGGCGGCACCGACTTCGGCGAGGGTAGAGGCTTCGGTGTTGGAAAGCCCGGCCTCGGCAAACACCGGCGCCCACTCTCCCGCGACTGCGTTCGCCTGCTCGCGGCTCATGCCGTCGTGCTCGATCATGGTGGTGGCGATGCCGCGCTGTGCATCCCCGTGCGTGTGCATGCCGCCGAACAGCCGTTCCTCGGGCGTCGCGTCGGCGGGCGGCGGGGGCGACTCGGGCTTCGTCATGCTGCCGAACAGCCGTCGCCCAAGTTCTTCATCGGGTGACAGCGGCGTCTCTGGCGCGACCGGATCAGCGAGTAGGTTCTCAGCCATTGTTCGTCTCCAGTTCATCGCGTGCGATGAATTCGGAGAGCACCGTGACGATGTTGTCGGCAGCCTTGCGCAGACCAGCAGCAACGTCGGGCGCCTTGCCGGGGGCAGACACCGTTACGTAGGGGTCCATGCTTGGCCGGGTACGGCCGACGCCCGCGGAAGCCAGCGCGTGGGCGAGCGCCGCGCCGATGGTCATCTCGCAGTTGGCAAGGCCCGCCCTGGAAGCATGACGAGCGATGAAGTCCTTGCCGGAGCCCGCGCGCAGACCTGCCGCAGCGAGCGCCAGGCGCTCCTGTTGGACAGCCTGAATGCGTGCGAGCAGCGGCCCGATGCCGTGGATGTATTCCACCGCCGCCGCGGTGGCGGCGATTGCTTCCTCGGTACCGGCGAGATAGGCCGGCACTCGCTCCTTTTGCAAGGCGAGCGCCGCCTGCTTCGCCGCCACCGTGTTCTTTGACGCGTCGACGATGCTGGCTTTGCGCAGGCGTTCGATGTGGGCGAGTCGTTCCGCCCGCTCGTCCTCGAGCGCTTTGACCTCGGCCTTCAAAACGGCGCTGTCAGGGTCGCGTGCGAGGGCGAAGCAGCACTCGCCGTGCAGTTCGTCGAGCTTGTCGATCTCGTGCTGGTGCCTGGCCACCTGGCCATTGATGGAGTTGTCGGTCGGGGTTTTCATGCCGGGTGCCTTTCGGAGGCGAATGGGGTCAAGTTGGCGATAGCGCTGTGGTGGCCGGCGAGCTCGTCGGCGATCGCGCGGAGCCGCGCCGACGATGTGAGGTCGATCGGATCACGATGCGCTGCAAGCACCTCCCGGCAATGGCGAGCCTCTGCCTCGGCAATGCGCTCTTTGTGCCAAGCGATGCGACCACCGATGTCGGTGCGGTCTTGCGTCATGGGGTGTAGATGCTCTGGCGCTGGCCAGCCGTGCGCTTGCCGCGCATTCGCTCCTCGATCGCGTCGACCTCGGCCAGCTTCTCGGCAATAAGGCCCGCCTCGGCGCCATCGGTGACGAGTTGCGCGTGCTCTGCAAGCGCATTGCGGCGTTGCGTCTGCAGGCGGTTGAGCAACATCGGGCCGAGCTGCGTGCACAGGTCGGGCTCTTTGTAGAGCGGGATGTGTGCCAGGGAATCAATCATGAAAGGCATCCATGCAATTGCGATGCTGGGCAATGTACGAACGGAACAAGCGGTTATGTGCACCGCAAACTCGCCGCGAACTTATTGCGTCTCGATGCGCGGCGCGCCCGCTGCTGGGTCGTAGCGGATGACACCGGCAACCACCTCGATCGTCCTGACTTCAGCCGCGAGTTCTACGAAGCCTTCCGCCGCAAGCCAATCGGCCACTTCACGGCGAATAGCCTTGCGAGCGCTGTTGCGAGGCGCGGTCGCCCAGGGCGCCGCAAGGTCGCTCGCGCGTACGGTGTCAGTGCGTCCGCGGTCGTCGACGGCGAGCCAAGCGAAGAACGCGCCTCGCAGGGTGGTGCGTACGACGCGCGTCTCTCCCGCCCGCCCGATTTCGAAGCGGTCATCGCTCAGCGCGCGGAAGATCAAGGGCAGCTCGACCCGCTCGGCCGCTTCGACGAGCGCCAGGTCGACGAACCGCGACTGCGTCGGGTGCGCCCTGAAAAAAGGAACCTCGCGAAGGTTGTTGCGTGCAAGTCTCAGCGCTTCGCGTTTCTCTGCCGTGGTCAGTGTTTGGTTCATTTGTATCGGTCCTGAAGGCAGATGAAAACTGCAGCTGGCGGGCCGTGCCACCGTGCCACCGTGCCACCTGTTTCATAAGCTTCTAGAGAAGAACATGTGTTCTCTCTCTCAACCTTATGAAAACACTGGCACGCTGGCACGGTGGCACGGCAGCTAATCAGGCGAAATCTTCGCCGCCGGCGGCTACCTGGCCGCGTTCGGTCTCATGCACAACGGCTGCGGGCTCGGCTGACCTCCAGGCCGCGTGATCACGAAGAACCCATATGTGCGACTGCACGCCTGCAACGCGGTGGCGGCCGGCGTACTTCACCAGGCCGGCAGCAACGCAAGCGCTTTGCGTGTTCCACGTTCGGCCGCCCAGCGCGTCGCTGACCGCGCGCGTGAGGCGGCAGGACGTGATGCAGGCCGACGGCCACTCGGTGGCGACATCGCGCACCGCCTGCTCGATCTCAGTGCGCCCGGCCCGGATCGTCCGAGCCTTCGCCTCGGTCATCGGTGCCGGTGCACCCGGGTTGAACAAGGAGATGTTCCGCTGCCTAAATGCCTCCACCAGCGCCGCGCCGAAGGTCGGGTCATCGAGCAGCGCGTAGAGCTCGATGAAGTATTCCTCGCTGCGCCGCTCACTCGGGTTCTCGATCACGATGACGCGCCGGTCGTTGTCGGCCAAGGGCAACGCGGCAGCGTGGTTCGAGAACATCAGGAAGCGCGCACAGTTGAACTCGACGTGCTGTCGTCCATGCTTCGGATTGATCAGCCGGGTCGCCTCCGTCAGCATCGACTTCAACTTCTCGGCGGCCGGCGTGTGCGCACCGCCGGGGCCTCCTTCGTGCAGCTCGTCGACTACGGCGAGCAGCTTCATGCTCAGACTGCCGTTGAACCCGCTCTTCAGCGCCGCACTCAGGTCGAAGCCGAGCGCCGTGTGACCGGCAAACGCCCGCGCCAGCGCATAGGCCAGCCAGTTGCGACCGATGCCCGTCTGCTGGGCCACCAGCAAGTAGTGGGTGCTGGGCAGGTCGCCCGGCTCCTGTTCGATGTGCGCCAGCCAGTCCAGGAAGCGCTCCCGTTCAGCGAGCGCAGGCACGAGGTACTCCACGTGGCCAAAGAACGGTGCCGAGAGTTCGCGCCAGTTCGCCGGCGCTGCGTGCCTGCGCGGCACCCACAGGTTCTGAGCGGGGACGTTGTCCGGCGACCGGCACAAGCCCTCCCTGCCCGGAGCGAAGGTCTGGGTGCGCACCGTCTTTCGGTCGGGCGATTCGAGCCAGAGCTGCGCGCGGTGCACTTTCGTCGGGCGCCCGGCCGCGTTCTTTGTCGTCTCGACCGAGCCCGCCGACGACTTCTTGAACTCCTCGAACGGCAGCACGTAACGGGGATCGCTCACGCGCGACACCCGGGTGCCCTCTTCGAGCAGCACCAGCTCCTCGAGCATTTCGCTTCCGGTCCACAACCGCTGGGTCGGTAGCGGCGCCCGTTCGCCGTCGCTGCCGATCGCCTTCGACTTCTCGCGCTCGATGCGCTTGGCCCGCTCGATGTCCGTCTCGAGGACGACCGCGGGCCTGGCCGGAGGCCGCTTTGCATTTTGGATTGCCGCCGCGGCCGACTCAGCGGCTTGCTGTTCGTCGAGCTCCACGATGTCGAAGGCGTCGACCACTTCGTCGATGCCGAGCCGGGCCAGGAACTCACCGCGCCGGCGCGCGCCGCAACTGTCGTGCAGGCACTTGAAGTTGCCGAGCGTTCGCCCGCCCGTGTTCGGCAGGAAATATTGGGTGGACGACTCGCCGCCCGAGCCCGGTGTGTGGACGTTCTCGAAGGGGCATTCGATGTTGAAGCCGTCGCGCACCGGGCCCTTGATCAAGCCGAGTTCGGCAAGCCGCTGCGCGATTGGGTCTTCGGCCGCCACCTCACGCAGCCGCTGACCGCGCCCCGCAGCCGGCCGTTCTGCCTGGGCCAGCACCGCAGGGTCTATCTCCAACTCGACAGCGTCACTGGTCACCAGTCCGCAGCGCTGTGCGATCGGGTCGACGACACCAGGCTCCATGACCGGGCCTGCCGTGTAATGCACCTGCACCGGGTGGAACACTGCCAAGTCCACCTTTACGCCTGCCGCTTTGGCCCAGGCCTTGAGCTCGGCGCTTAAGCGAGGCGTGGAGAGCCAGAACCACAGGTGCACACGCAGCTCGCCGTCGTGCTTGGTGGCGTGCCCGGCGCTGTTTGAGAGCTGCCAGTGGTAGCCGGCGGTGTGAAACGCCGCTGGCAGCATGGTCTGGATGAACTCTGAGATGCCATCGAGCGGGTCGGGCGACATCAGCGGCGTGAACTTGTCCACGTCGAATAGCACCGCGTGCAGCGGCTGATCGTCGAAGTAGTCGAGCGCGCGCCGCACCTTGCCCGCCTGTCGCTCGGAATCGCGGATCGCGGCGACCTCGTCTCCGACGTAGCGTCCGCGGATGATGCAGCGGCGCGGGTCGGTCTGCAGCTTGGTGAGCAGGGCTGACAGCTCAGCGAGGCTCCTGACCGACACCTCATTGTGAGTGAAGTACTTCGCCTCGTCGTACTGCTTGATCGTGCCGTCTGCGCGCCACGTCTTTGCCAGCAGGTTGTGCGGATGACGCAGGACGGTGAGGCGGTCGCCCACACCACCGGCAACGGCGTTCATGAACTCCGCATTGGTGACTTCGAGCCCCTCGATAACAGGCGCATGCGTGCCCCCGTGCAGGCCGTCATCGGCAATAATCATGTCTCGGCTTCAGAGTTCCGCCTGGCAGCGCAGCAACGCTGACCGGGCGTTTTGTTTTAGGGTCAACGGCTGTACCGATTGGTACAGCGGGAGTCGGCAAGAAGCGGTGCTGCGTCTGCGGCGATCAAGTCCTCGAGCTGATCGAGCGAGTCGACCTGCACCAGGGCTGCCTTCGCGCCGATGCGCACGAAGACGCGTGACTTGCCTTCCTCCGTGCGGCGCACGATTTGCGTTCCTGCGGCCTGGGACTGCTCGACCATCGCGAGCCAGGTGTCGGTGTCCAAAGTCATGACGTGCGCCCCGCTTGCGCTTGCAGCCACGCCGTCACGTCACCTGCACGCCATCGGGTGCACCGGCTCGACAAGCGAATAGGTTGGGGGAACCGCCCAGCCTCGAGCCACCTGTACAGCGATGTCGGGGAACTGCCGGTGACGGCGGCAACCGTACCGATCTTCAGCAGGGCGTCCTCCACGGCCAGCACGTCGAGAGACTGCAGAGCGCGAGGGTTGCGGGGCTTGATGGAGGTGGAGGGGTTCATGCGGCGCCTCGTGGTTCAACGTGGCGACATTTTTTCCCGCGCACCCCTCCGAAGTCCTCCGGAGAATTTGGGGCTACCGCTTCCCGCGGCGCGCGTACTCGACGCGCTTCTCGATCTGCTCCGCCGTGCCCTTCACGTCGACAATAAGCGGGGCGGCGTTCGCAACAGCTCGAGCCGAACTGCCCTGCGTGAAGTCGGCCACCGCCAGCGCGTCAAGCTCTTCGTGAGGGTTCAACCGACCGCGCCAGCCCACTGCGGCTTGCGCCGCCTCGGCACGTCGCGCGGCATGCTCGAACTTAGCCTCGAAGACTTCGCTGACAACGCGGCCGGCAACGCCCTGCAGCCACAGATCCAAGTCAGCGCCGCGCTCGCCGGCAGCGACGCGCTTCCACAGCGCCAGCGCCTCGTTCGTGTTGGCTGCCTTCATGCCGCCGCCCTGTCCATGCCGTCGGCCTGCCGCCGTAGCTGGTCCAGGTAGTCGGCCCACGTCTGCATCATTGACCGGCGCTGTTCCATGAACTCGGCCCGGTCGTAAGCCGTGCCGAGCGGACCTGACTTGCCGTGCGCGAGCTGCGCCTCGATCGCGTCCGGGGGCACGTTGGTGCGCTCGACCAAGATGGTCCGTGCCATCGCCCGGAAGCCATGCGCGCACATCTCTTGATCCGTGTAGCCCATGCGTCGCAGCGCGAGGTTCACGGTGTTCTCGGACATCGGCCGCTCTCGTGAATGCAGCCCCGGGAACACTAGAGCCCCACGGCCGGTCAGCGGCTGCAGCTCGCGCAGGATCTCGACGGCCTGCTGGGCCAGCGGCACCAGGTGCGGCCTGCCGTTCATCTTGCCGTGAACGCTGCGCTTCATCTTCTCGGCCGGGATGGTCCACAGCGCGGCGTCGAGGTTGATCTCGTTCCACTCCATGGTGCGGATGTTCCCCGGACGCTGGAATGTCAGCGCGGACAACACCAGCGCCGCGCGCGTCGTCGGCTGCCCGTTGTAGGCCAGGATATTGCGCATGAGCTCACCGGCCTCGGCCGGCTCCAATACAGCCGCGGCATGCTTTTCGACGAACGCTTCCAATGCCCCGCGCAGATCGGCGGCGACGTTGCGATCGCAGCGGCCGGTGGCGATGCCGTATCTGAACACCTGGCCAGCGAATTCGCGCAGGTCATGGCCCGTCCGGATAGCGCCGCGGCGCTGCACGCGACGAAGAGCGCCCAGCAGCACGGGCGCCGTGATCTCGGCCAACGGCAGCGCTCCTAGCCAGGGGAACAGGTCTTTCTCTGTACAGCGCAGCCACTGCGCCGCGTGGTTCTCGCTCCAGCTCGCCAGCTTGCTGGCATGGAACTCGCGCGCGACCGCCTCGAACGTCGTCTCGCGGCTGGTCACCTTGGCGATGCGCTCGGCCTTGCGCAGCTTGACCGGGTCACCCCCGGCCGCGCGACTGCGGCGGGCTTCATCCCGCGCCGAGCGGGCGCTCTTGAGCGAGACGTTCGGGTAGCTGCCGAGGGCGAGTCTCGACTCCTTGCCGTCGGGGTAGAACTTCCAGAACCAACGCCTGCTACCACCCGGCGCGACCTCGAGGTACAGCCCAGCTCCGTCGGTCAGTCGCCGTCGCTTCAGCTCCGGCGGGCAAGTTGCGTTGCGGCAGTCCTTGTCGGTCAGCATCAGGGGCCCCTCCTGCGCTCGGCGATCGGGGAACAGTCCCCGTTTTCGTCATGACGCCCTTCTTGGTTCCCCGGATTGTTCCCCGTTTTGTGCTGCGCTGTCCATCCCCGTTGTGAGTCAACGTGGGGCAAAACGAAGCCGTAAGTTACTGATCTTCTTAAGCATTTGGTTCAACGTGGGGCAACGTTAAACCGAGTTCTGGTGCCTCGAACCGGGATCGAACCGGTACGGACGGTGAAGTCCTGCGGATTTTCTTACCCGCTACGGCTTTCGCCGCCGCACGCAACGCGACGTTGCGCATGTTCGGGGTCTGGAGCGCGCCTTCACCGTCGCTGATGCTTCAACATCGGCATTAGGTGCCCGCCGTCCGCTCTCTACACCTTCCGCCGTAAAACCCGTGGCGGCTTGGCTCGGTGTTGCCTCGCAATGCGCAGTAGAGGCATCGCAGGGGGTTCGCCGACTTTGACGGGATTCATCTCACGCGTTTCCGCGCAAGCGCTCAAATTTCTTTCAAGTCCGCTGCGTCTGCCAATTTCGCCATCGAGGCCCGGCACGCATGGTAGCGCGAGCTTCTTAAGCGCCCGTTCGCTTACGCCAACGAAAACGCCCTGCAAGCAGGGCGTTCGAAGTGGCGATCGACATTGAAATGATGGAGGCGCGGGGCGGAGTCGAACCGCCCTGGACGGATTTGCAATCCGCTGCATAACCGCTTTGCTACCGCGCCGTGATGACTGCTGTGCCTCAGAGCAAGCCACACTCGATTCTGACCAGAAAAGCAAGCGACCGCTTGTGCTGCCTCGACTTGCTCCGATGCAGCCGCATCGACCCGCTTTGTCAGTGCCAACAAAAAGGGAAGCCAAAGCTTCCCTTTCGAATGTGGAGCGGGAGACGAGACTCGAACTCGCGACCTCAACCTTGGCAAGGTTGCGCTCTACCAACTGAGCTACTCCCGCTTGGTGTCCTTAAAACCTGTACCGCTCACAAGGACTGCTGAAGCGATGCCTGGGCTTCAAAGCTCACGACGTTGCCTCTTGTCGCGAGCCGCAAAGTGTAGCCGAAGGCGACGCGGCCGCGCAAGCGCGACCGCCCCTGAGCTTAGTGCTTCATGCGCTCTGTCGTGGCAGCAGGTACCGCTTCGGCCTTCGGAGTTTCCGCGACTTTGGGTTCGTCTTCCACGAGCGCTTCGGGCATGCGCTGCAGTGCGACTTCAAGCACCTTGTCGAACCACTTGACCGGCACGATCTCAAGGTGATTCTTGACGTTTTCGGGAATGTCCTGCAGGTCCTTGACGTTCTCTTCAGGAATCATCACCGTCTTGATACCGCCCCGGTGAGCCGCCAGCAGCTTTTCCTTTAATCCGCCGATCGCCGTGATTTCGCCGCGCAGCGTGATCTCGCCTGTCATCGCGACGCCAGCACGCACCGGAATGCCGGTCAAGGCCGAAACGAAGGCCGTCGCCATCGCCGCACCCGCGCTCGGGCCGTCCTTGGGCGTGGCGCCGTCAGGCACGTGAATGTGGATGTCGCGCTTCTCGAACAACTCGTCCTTGATGCCCAGGCGTCGGGCGCGTGAACGCACCACCGAGCGCGCCGCCTCGACCGACTCCTTCATCACGTCGCCCAGCGACCCGGTGCGAATGATGTTGCCCTTGCCCGGCATCACAGCGGCTTCGATCGTGAGCAAGTCGCCGCCGACTTCGGTCCACGCCAGTCCGACCACTTGGCCGACCTGATCGTCCTTCTCGGCCATACCGTAGTCGTAGCGGCGCACGCCGAGAAAATCGTTGAGGTTGTCTTCGGTCACCACGACCCGGCTCTCGTACTTCTTGAGCGAGATGCCCTTGACCACCTTGCGGCAAATCTTCGAGATCTCGCGTTCGAGCGAGCGCACGCCGGCTTCACGGGTGTAGTAGCGAATGATGCCGCGCAGCGCACTCTCGGTGACTTCGAGCTCCTCTTCCTTCACCCCGTTGTTCTTCTGCTGCTTGGGCAGGAGGTACTTCTGCGCAATGTTGAGTTTTTCGTCCTCGGTGTAGCCCGCGAGACGGATCACCTCCATCCGGTCGAGCAGCGCCGGCGGAATGTTGATCGTGTTGGACGTGGCGATGAACATCACATCCGACAGGTCGAAATCGAGCTCGATGTAGTGGTCGCTGAAGGTGTGGTTCTGCTCGGGATCGAGCACTTCCAGCAGCGCCGACGACGGGTCGCCGCGGAAGTCCATGCCGAGCTTGTCGATCTCGTCGAGCAGGAACAGCGGATTGCGCGTGCCGACCTTGGTGAGGCTCTGCAGCACCTTGCCTGGCATGGAGCCGATGTAGGTGCGGCGATGGCCGCGGATCTCGGCCTCGTCGCGCACGCCGCCCAACGCCATGCGCACGAACTTGCGGCCGGTGGCGCGGGCCACGCTCTGGCCGAGCGAGGTCTTGCCGACGCCCGGCGGGCCGACCAGGCACAGGATCGGCGCCTTGACCTTGTCGACGCGCGTCTGCACCGCAAGGTACTCGAGGATGCGGTCCTTGACCTTCTCCAGACCGTAGTGGTCCTCGTTGAGCACGTCTTCCGCGCCGACCAGGTCGTGCTTGATCTTGGTCTTCTTGGCCCACGGCAGGTTGACCAGCGTGTCGATGTAGTTGCGCACCACCGTCGCTTCGGCCGACATCGGCGACATGAGCTTGAGCTTCTTCAACTCGGCGTCGGCCTTCTTCCGTGCCTCCTTGGGCATCTTGGCGGCAATGATCTTCTTCTCGAGGTCTTCGAGGTCGGCGCCCTCCTCGCCTTCGCCCAGCTCCTTCTGGATCGCCTTGACCTGCTCGTTGAGGTAGTACTCGCGCTGGCTCTTCTCCATCTGGCGCTTGACGCGGCCGCGGATGCGCTTTTCCACCTGCAGGATGTCAACCTCATGCTCGAGCTGCTCGAGCAGCTTTTCGAGCCGGGCGTTGACGGAAAACAGGTCGAGCACCTCCTGCTTGCTCTCGAGCTTGAGCGGCAAGTGCGCGGCGATGGTGTCGGCGAGCCGGCCCGCATCGTCGATGCCGGCGATGGAGGTCAGGATCTCGGGCGGAATCTTCTTGTTGAGCTTGACGTACTGGTCGAACTGCTGAGTCACCGCACGGCGCAACGCCTCGACTTCGGGGCTCGCGCCCTGCTCGGGCGGCACGGGCACCACGTCGGCGGTGAAGAACTCGCCGCTGTCGTCGATGCTGGTGGTGTTGGCGCGCTGCATGCCTTCGACCAGCACCTTCACGGTGCCGTCGGGCAGCTTGAGCATCTGCAGGATGCTGGAGACGCAGCCGACCTCGAACATGTCTTCCGGCTTGGGCTCGTCCTTGCCAGCGGCCTTCTGAGCGACCAGCATGATCTGCCGGCCCGCTTCCATCGCCGCCTCGAGTGCCTTGATGGATTTCGGCCGGCCGACGAACAGCGGAATGACCATGTGGGGGAACACGACCACATCGCGCAGCGGCAGCAACGGCAGGGTGATCGATTCGGCGGGAAGAACCGGGTGTCCGGACATGGGAGCCTCTCTTTCTCAGGCCCACATGGAGCCCGAGCGGGGGATTGCAAGGATGGCTGTGAGACCGGCAGGGCAGGTGCCGTGCCGGCTACCTGCCGGAAAGCAGAGAGGAAAAAGCGTTCAGGCGCTGGCCTTGGCCTGTTCGCGGTACACTAGCAGCGGCTTGGCCTGGTCGTCGATCGTATGTTCGTCGAGCACCACCTTCGCCACGCCGCTCATCGTCGGCAGCTCGAACATAGTGTCCATGAGCGACTGCTCCATGATCGAGCGCAGGCCGCGAGCGCCGGTCTTGCGCGCCAGCGCCTTCTTGGCAATGGCGAGCAGCGCGGAGGGCCTGATCTCGAGGTCGACCCCGTCCATCGCGAACAGCTTCGAGTACTGCTTGACCAGCGCGTTCTTCGGCTCGGTCAGGATCTGCACCATCGCATCCTCGGTCAGCTCGCCCAGGGTGGCGACCACCGGCAGGCGGCCGACCAGTTCGGGGATGAGGCCGAACTTGATCAGGTCTTCCGGCTCGACCTCACGGAACACCTCGCTGACCTTGCGCTCGGTCTTGCTCTTCACGCTGGCGCCGAAGCCGATGCCCGATTTCTCCGAGCGGTTCTGGATCACCTTCTCGAGCCCGTCGAAGGCGCCACCGCAGATGAACAGGATGTTGGTGGTGTCGATCTGCAGGAAATCCTGGTTCGGGTGCTTGCGCCCGCCCTGCGGCGGGACGCTGGCCATCGTGCCCTCGACCAGCTTGAGCAGTGCCTGCTGGACGCCCTCGCCCGACACGTCGCGCGTGATCGAGGGGTTGTCGGCCTTGCGCGAGATCTTGTCGATTTCGTCGATGTAGACGATGCCGCGCTGGGCCCGCTCGACCTCGTAATTGCAGTTCTGCAGGAGCTTCTGAATGATGTTCTCGACGTCCTCGCCCACGTAGCCGGCTTCGGTCAGGGTGGTGGCATCGGCGATCACGAAAGGCACGTTGAGCAGGCGCGCCAGGGTCTGCGCAAGCAGGGTCTTGCCGGAGCCGGTGGGGCCAATGAGCAGGATGTTGCTCTTGGCGAGCTCGACCTCCTCTTTCTTGCCCACCGCGGCCATGTGCTTGAGCCGCTTGTAGTGGTTGTATACGGCCACGGCGAGCGTGCGCTTGGCCGGCTCCTGGCCTATCACGTACTGATCGAGGCTGGCCTTGATCTCGCCCGGCACTGGCAGGTCGCTCTTGGCCGCCTTCGCGTCGGTGCCTTCGGCGGGCACCTCGTCGCGGATGATGTCGTTGCACAGCTCGATGCATTCATCGCAGATGAACACCGAGGGACCGGCGATGAGTTTCTTGACCTCGTGCTGGCTCTTGCCGCAGAACGAGCAGTACAAAACCTTTTCGCTGGAAGAGCCTTTTTTCTCGGGCATGGGACGGGGCCGTCAGGGAGTCGGAATGATGATAAGGCAAACAAAAACGGGGCCTTCCCACTCGAAAAGGCCCCGTTGCCCACCTAGTTAACGCTTGCTAGCCTGCTGACGCGCGCTTGTCGATCACCTGGTCGATCAAGCCGTAGTCCTTGGCCTCGGGCGAAGACATGAAATAGTCGCGTTCGGAGTCCAGACGAATCTTCTCCAGAGGCTGCCCGGTGCGCTCGGCGAGGATCTTGTTGAGCGCCTCGCGCAGCTTCAGGATTTCGCGCGCCTGGATCTCGATGTCGGTGGCCTGGCCCTGAGCGCCGCCCGAGGGCTGGTGGATCATGACGCGGGAGTTGGGCAACGCGAAACGCTTGCCCTTCGCACCCGCTGCGAGCAGGAAGGCGCCCATGCTGGCCGCAATGCCCATGCACAGGGTCGAGACGTCCGGCTTGATGAACTGCATGGTGTCGAAGATCGACAGGCCTGCGCTCACCGACCCGCCCGGCGAATTGATGTAGAGCGAAATGTCCTTGTCGGGGTTTTCGCTTTCCAGGAACAGCAGCTGGGCGACGACGAGGTTGGCGGTCTGGTCGTTGACCGGGCCGACCAAAAAGATCACCCGCTCGCGCAGCAGGCGCGAGTAGATGTCGTAGGCACGTTCGCCGCGGCCCGACTGTTCGATGACGATGGGCACCATGCCCAGGCTTTGTGTGTCCAGCGCGCTCATGGCACTCCTAGAAATTCATTGGCTGTTAGATGTGGACTGATTATGGTGCGTCAAGAGCAGTCGCCCGGGCAGCAAAAAGGCGCCGCCCCCTAGGCACGGCGCCTCGAAGCGGCGTCCGGTCAACGCGGCACTCACGGCTACGTTCCAGCTCGCGGGTGCCTTGCTCCGCAATGGCTGCCGCGTTCAACGGCGCAGGGAAGGCATCAGGCCATCAACTCGTCGAACGCGACCTGCTTGTCCTCGACCTTGGCCTGCTCGAGCACGTAGGTGGTGACGTTGTTCTCGATCACCACGGCCTCCACCTCCGCCAGCCGCTGGTTGTCGCCGAAATACCAGCGCATGACCTCTTCGGGCTTTTCGTAGCTCTGCGCCATCTCCTCGATGTGCGCCTTGATCTGCTCCGGCGTCGCCTGCAGCTTGTTGCTGCGCACCAGCTCCGCCACGACGAGGCCGAGCCGCACGCGCTTTTGGCCCTGCTCCTGGAACAGCTCGGCCGGAATCGGCGCGCTGTCGGCGTCCTTGATGCCCCGCTGCTTCAGATCGGCGCGGGCGTTGGTGACCAGCCGCTCGACTTCGTTGTCGACCAGCGCCTTGGGCAGGTCCAGCTCCGACGCCTTGACCAGCGCGTCCATCACCGCCCCCTTGTTGCGGGCGATGACGCGAAACTTGACCTCGCGTTCGAGGTTCTTCTTGATGTCGCCGCGCAGGCCTTCCACGCTGGCATCGGCGATGCCGAGCGACTTGGCGAAGGCGTCGTCGACCTCCGGAAGGTTCTGGGCTTCGATCTTCTTCAGCGTCACCAGAAAGTCGGCTTCCTTGCCGGCGACGTCCTTGCCCTGGTAGTCGTCGGGGAACTGCAGCGGGAAGGTTTTCGACTCGCCGCTCTTCATGCCGCGCACGGCCTTCTCGAAGGCTTCGAGCATGCGGCCTTCGCCGAGGATGAACTGGAAGTCGGCCGCTTTGCCACCGTCGAAGGGCACGCCGTCGATCTTGCCTTCGAAGTCGATCGTCACACGGTCGTCGTCGACCGCGCCCTCGCCTGCAGGGCGCTGCTGGAAGGTGCGGCGCTGCTTGCGCAAGATGGCGAGCGTCTTGTCGATGGCCGCCTCGGTCACCTCGGTGGACACTCGCTCGATCTCGGCGGCCGATAGATCCCCGATCTTGACGTCGGGATAGACCTCGAAGGTCGCGTCGAAAGCCAGCTCTCCTTCGGGGGCGCCGTCCTTCTCGCTGATGCGCGGCCGGCCGGCCACCCGCAACTGCGCCTCACCCGCGGCCTTGCTGAAGGCCTCGCCGACCTTGTCGTTCATGACCTCGTACTGCACCGAGGAGCCGTAGCGCTGCGCCACCACGCTCATCGGCACCTTGCCGGGCCGAAAGCCATCGGCCTTGACGGTCTTGGAAAGGCGCTTCAAGCGCGACTCGATTTCGTTCCTGAGCGTGTCGGCCGACAGGGTCAGGGTGATGCGGCGTTCGAGTTTTTCGAGGGTTTCGACGGTGACAGCCATGGTGCTTGCTCTTAAGAAACTGAACGGGTTGTTGTTGCGTGTGGTGCGCGGGGCGGGACTCGAACCCGCACACCCTTGCAGGCGTCAGGACCTAAACCTGGTGCGTCTACCAATTTCGCCACCCGCGCTGGAACGATCAGAAGACCCGCCGGCCTTCTGTGGCGATCCGGTGAGCCGGCGATTTTAGCTACAGCTCACATCGCGTCACGGTATGAGCTCGGGAGCAAGCGCAAGCGCTTCAGCCGGCTTGCGCAGAGGGCGCCTCCTGCTCGGGCCGCTTCACGCGAAACCACGCGGCGTACATGGCCGGCAGCGCGAGCAGGGTCAGCGCGGTGGCGACGATCAGGCCACCCATGATGGCAACCGCCATCGGCCCCCAGAACACGCTGCGCGAAAGCGGAATCATTGCCAGCACCGCCGCCGCCGCGGTCAGCACGATCGGCCGGAAGCGCCGCACCGCCGATTCCACGATTGCCGTCCACGCAGGCACCCCGCTCGCCCGGTCCTGCTCGATCTGGTCGATGAGGATCACCGAGTTGCGCATGATCATGCCGATGAGCGCGATGACGCCGAGCAGCGCCACGAAGCCGAACGGCTGGCCGAGCAGGATCAGCGCGCCGGCGACACCGGCGATGCCGAGCGGACCCGTCAGGAACACGAGGATCGCACGGCTCACGCTGTGCAGTTGCAGCATCAGCAGGGTGAACATGATGAAGAGCATCAGCGGCGCACCGGCTGCAATGGAGCCCTGGCCCTTGCTGCTTTCCTCGACGGCGCCGGCGATCTCGATCGTGTAGCCGGGCGGCATGCGCTCGACGAGCTTTTGGAGCTCGGGCCAGACCTGCTCGGTGACGGTCGCGCCCTGAAGGCCCTCGACCACGTCGCCCTGCACGGTGACGGCGTACTGGCGGCCCTCGCGCCAGAGCACGCCCGGCTCCCAGTCGAAGTTCACCTCGGCGATTTGGGTCAGCGGAATGTTCCGGCCGCCGGCCGTGGGCACATACGCGTTGCCGATATCGGTGATGGCATCGCGCTCGGCCACCGGCTGGCGCAGCACGATGTCGATCAGGCGGTCGCCCTCGCGGTATTGGCCGACGGTCGTGCCGGAAACGAGCGTGCGCGAAGCCTGTGCAATGGCTTGGCTGGTCACCCCGAGGGCGCGGGCCTTGTCCTGGTCGATGTCCAGCCGCAGCACCTTGACCGACTCGTTCCAGTTGTCGTTGACGCCTCGCATGTTGGGGTTGGCGCTCAGGATCGCCTTGGCCTGGTCGGCCCATTGCCGCACGGCGTCGGCGTCTTCGCCGATCACGCGAAACTGCACCGGATAAGGCACCGGCGGCCCGTTGGGCAGCAGCTTGACGCGCCCACGCACCTCGGGAAATTCGGTCGCGAGCAGCGCCGGCAAGCGTTTACGCAGCGACTCGCGCACCGCCAGGCTCTGGGGCAGCACGATGGCCTGCGTGACGTTGGTCTGAGGGAACACCTGGTCGAGCGGCAGATAAAAGCGCGGCACGCCGGAGCCGACCCAGCTCGTCACCGACTCGACCCCCGGCTCGTCGAGCAGCCGGGCCTCGAAGCGCTTGGCGACCGCCTCGGTCGCCTCGAACGACGACCCCTCCGGCAGCCACAGATCGACCAGGATCTCCGGCCGGCTCGAATCGGGAAAGAACTGCTGCTGCACGCTGCCCATGCCTACGATGCCGATCGCAAAGCTCAGCACGGTCGCGCCGATGGTGAGCCAGCGGTGTTCCACGCACCAGTTCACGAGCCCGCGAAAGCGCGTGTAGAACGGGGTGTCGAACAGCTCGTGCGGCTCGTCCGGGTTGTCGCGCGTTCTCGCCTTGAGGAGCAAGGTGCCTAGGTAGGGCACGAAAAAAACCGACACGAACCACGAGATGAGCAGCGCCGCGGTGGTGACCGCGAAGATCGCGAACGTGTATTCGCCCACGGTGGACTGCGCGAGCCCGATCGGCAGGAAGCCGGCCGCGGTGATCAGCGTGCCGGTGAGCATGGGCATGGCGGTGATCTCGTAGGCGAAGGTCGCTGCGCGCGCCTTGTCGTAGCCCTCCTCCATCTTTCGCACCATCATCTCGACGGCGATGATGGCGTCGTCGACCAGCAGGCCCAGCGAGATGATCAGCGCGCCCAGCGAGATCTTGTGCAGGCCGACGCCCCAGTAGTACATCGTCACGAAGGTGATCGCGAGCACCAGCGGGATGGTGATCGCCACCACGAGGCCCGGCCGCAGGTCGATGCGCAAGGGCCGCGTGTGCAGGCCCAGCGCGATGAAGCTCACCGCCAGCACCACGGCGATCGCCTCGAACAGCACCTTGACGAACTCGCCCACCGAGCGCGACACGGCCGCGGGCTGATCCTGGATGCGGCTCAGCTCGACGCCCACCGGCAAGTCGGCCTGGATCTCGCCCGCCGCCGCGTCGAGGTTCTCGCCCAGCGCGATGATGTCGCCGCCTTCGGCCATGGACACGCCCAGCGCGATCACCGGCTTGCCTTGGTGGCGCACCTTTACGCTCGGCGGGTCGATGTAGGCGCGCTGGATTGTCGCGATGTCACCCAGACGCAAGCTGCTGGCCGCGCCGCTGGTTTCGTTGACGGCGCGGATCGGAAAGCTGCGCAACTCATCGACGGAATTGAACTGGCCGCCGATGCGCACCTGCAAGGTCTGGCCCGCCGCCGTCAACACACCCGCGCCCTCGACCGCGTTCTGTGCGGTCAGTTGCGCCAGCACGGCGGTGAGGTCCAGGCCGAGCTGGGCCAGGCGCTGCTGGGAAACTTCGACAAAGATTTTTTCGGCCTGCACGCCGAACAGCTCGACCTTGGCGACGTCGGGCACGCGCAAAAGCCGCGAACGCAAGGTCTCGGCGTACTGGCGAAGCTCTTCGTCGGTGAAGCCGTCGGCCGACAGCGCGTAGATGGAGCCGTAGACGTCACCGAATTCGTCGTTGAAGAACGGGCCCTGCACGCCAAGCGGCAAGGTGCCGCGGATGTCCCCGATCTTCTTTCGCGTCTGATACCAGACGTTGGCTACTTCGGCGGGCGGCGCGTCGTCGCGGATCTGGAAGATGGTCAGCGACTCGCCCGGCTTCGTGTAGCTGCGGATGACGTCCGAGTAGGGCACCTCCTGCAGCGTGCGCTCGATCTTGTCGGTGACCTGCTCGGCCACCTGCACCGCCGTGGCGCCCGGCCAGAACACCTGGACCACCATGATGCGAAAGGTGAAGGGCGGGTCCTCGTCTTGTCCAAGTTGGAAGAAGGCGGCTGCACCCAGCGCGAGAAGCACCACCATCAGGTAGCGTGTGAGCGCCGGGTGCTCGAGCGCCCAGCGCGAAAGGTTGAAACGGCTCGAGGGCTGAGGGCGGTTGTCCATATGCGCGCGCCGCCGTTCAGTGCGACGCGCCGGGCGCGGCGGCCGATGCGGCAGGCGCCGCAGAAGCGGGCGGTGCCCCTCGTGAAGGCGCAGCGGTCGCATCGGCTGAGGCCATCGGCGCTGCAGCGCCCACCCCGGCGAAGCGTTTGACCTTCTGACCCGGTGCGAGCACATGCACGCCGGCCGTCACCACCTCCTGCCCGGGCACCAGCCCCGAGGCGATCACGACCGAATTGCCGTCGGCGCTTTGCACCTGCACCGGCTGGGGCTGCACCGTCATCGTCTGCGCATCCAGCAACCACACCGAGGTCTTGCCTTCAGCCTCCACCAGCGCACTCAGCGGGAGCTTGATGGCGGCACCGCCCTGCTGGCGCGTATCGATCAATACCGTGGCGGTCTGCCCCAAGGTCACCGAAGCGTTGCCGATGCCGGCCTTGACGAGCACCGTGCGCGTGACGGGGTCGGTGGCGGCGGCCACTTCGCGCACCGTCGCAGGCAGTGTCCGGCTGGCGCCCCACAAGCGCACCTGCAACGCAGCCTTCTGGCCGGCCAGCTCGCGCACCAGCCCCAGCCTGTCCTCGGGAACAGAAAACACGACGTCGCGAGCGCCGTCGTGAGCCAGGCGCAGCACCGGCGTGCCGGCGGCGACCACCTGGCCGGGTTCGGCCTCGATGCCGGTGACGACACCGCTGGCATCGGCCACCAGCGTCGCATAGCGGGCCTGGTTGCCCTGCATGGCAGCCTCGGCGCGCGCTTGGGCCAGTGTCGATTTCGCCGCTTGCAGCTCGGTGCTGCGGCGCTCCAGTTCGGCGGCGCTGATGAAGCCCTGCGCCAGCAGCTCCTGATAGCGCTTGTGGTCGGCGGCGGAGAGCTCGTAGCTCGACTGCGCCGCAACCAGTGCCGCGCGCGCACTGTCACGGCTCAGGCGGAGGTCCTGCGGATCGAGCTGCGCCAGCACTTCGCCGGCCTTCACGCTGTCGCCGAGCTCGGCGCTGCGCTTGACGATCTTGCCGCCGACCCGAAAACCCAGTTGTGATTCGACCCGCGCTCGCACCTCGGCGGCGAACTGGTACTGGCTCTCGGTCGCGGCATTTGCCACCGTCAGCGTGCGCACTGCGCGCACCGGCTCGGGCTCAGGAGCCGGTTTGGAGCAGGCGGTCAGAAGCAAGACCAGCCCAGCGGCAGACATGGCGCGGGCGGTGTGGGAAAGACGCATGTTGAGACCTTGAAGGAAAGCGCCTGGAATGACGGCGCCAGGCGCTACTGACGGGCGCAGGGGGCGCAGCCTGCCTGAATATATTAATGACCAATCGGTCATTAATATATGGCCTTCGCCTTCGTGATGTCAAACGAAGGCCACGCAGGCCCGACACCCAGCCCATCGGCTCGGCCGTGGACAATGCCCGGCGCGGCACCTCGCGGCCACGTTGTCTGCACACCGGCGATGAACTCACAGCATTACGAAAATTTTCCTGTCGCCTCGATGCTGTGCCCGCCCAACCTGCGGCCGGCGATTGCCGCGATCTACAGCTACGCACGCACGGCCGACGACTTGGCCGACGAGGGCGAGGCGACGCCTGCGCAGCGCCTGGCCGATCTGGCCGCCTACCGAGCCGACCTGCACGACGTGGCGCGCGGCCTCTCGCCCTCCCCGCGTTGGCAGGCGGTGTTCACGCCGCTGGCCACAGCGATCAGCGCACACCAGCTGCCCATCGCCTTGCTCGAAGATCTGCTCAGCGCCTTCGAACAGGACGTGCACCTCGCGCGCTATGCCGATCGCTTCGAGCTGCTCGATTACTGTCGGCGCTCGGCCAATCCGGTGGGGCGGCTGCTGCTGCACCTCTACGACATCCGGGACGCGAAAGCGCTGCGCCAGTCGGACGCAATCTGCAGCGCGCTGCAGCTCATCAACTTCTGGCAGGACCTCAGCGTCGATCTGCCGCGCGGCCGGCTCTACATCCCGCTCGATCAGTGCAGCGCCTACGGCTTGAGCGAGTTCGAACTGATCACCCGGCGCGACAGTGCCGCAGCACGCGACCTCGTGCGCGCGCAGTGCGAATGGGCTCGCGGGCTGATGGCCGAAGGCGCGCCGCTCGTCCACCAGGTGGACGGACGCGCCGGCTGGGAATTGCGCGGCGTGGTGCAGGGTGGGCTGCGCGTGCTCGACAAGATCGCGGCGATGCGTTTCGACACCCTGCAGCGGCGCCCCAAGCTCGGCCGACGCGACTGGCTTCCGATTGCGTGGAACGCCCTGGTCATGCGGCCCTGAGGCCCGGGGCCCATGACGCCGCAACAGTACGTCCAGGAGAGGGCCGCGCGCAGCGGCTCCAGCTTCTACTACGCCTTCCTGTTCCTGCCGCCGCCGCGTCGCGCGGCGATCACCGCGTTCTATGCGTTCTGCCGTGAGATCGACGACGTGGTCGACGAGGTGGCGGAGGCCAGCGTCGCGGCCACCAAGCTGGCCTGGTGGCGCAAGGAGGTCGCCGAAGCCTTTTCCGGCCGAGCCCAGCATCCCGCGCTCAAGGCGCTGATGCCCCACGTGGCCGACTACGGGCTGCGAGAAGACCAACTCCAGGCCGTCATCGACGGCTGCGAGATGGACCTGACGCAGACGCGCTACCTCGACGAAGCCGCCCTGCGACGCTACTGCCATCTGGTCGCCGGCGTCGTCGGCGAAGTCGCAGCCAGCATTTTCGGCAGCGCGCCGGTCCGGCCGATCAACGAGGCGACGCGTGCCTACGCGCACACGCTCGGGCTGGCCTTCCAGCTCACCAACATCATCCGCGACGTGGGCGACGACGCGCGGCGCGGGCGCGTCTACCTGCCGGTGTCGGAGCTGCAGCGCTTCGACGTCAAGGCGCACGAACTGCTGCAGCGCGAGGCGCCCTGGGGCTACAGCGAGCGCTTCACGGCGCTGATGCGCTTTCAGGCGGCGCGCGCGCATGGCCTCTACGACGAAGCCATGGCCTTGCTGCCGGCCGAGGAGCGGCGCGCTCAGCGGCCGGGGCTGATGATGGCGGAGATCTATCGCACCCTGCTGTGCGAGATCGAGGCCGATGGCTTCCAGGTGCTACACCAACGAGTGAGCCTCACACCGCTGCGCAAGTTCTGGCTCGCGTGGAAAACCAACTGGCGGGAACGGTGAGGCCTGCGGTCGCGGCCGTGCCGGGGCGCGTGGCCGTCATCGGAGGCGGCTGGGCCGGGCTGGCGGCGGCCGTCGAAGCAACGGCTCTCGGCCACGCGGTCACCTTGTACGAGATGGCCCCCACGCTCGGCGGGCGGGCGCGCCGGCTGCCGGACGCGGCCGATGGCCTCGCGCTCGACAACGGGCAGCACATCCTGATCGGCGCTTACAGCGAGACCCTGCGCCTGTTGAAGCTCGTCGGGCTGGAGGAGGCCGCTGTGCTGCAGCGACTCCCGTTGACCCTGATCGATGCCCAAGGGCGCGGCCTGCAGCTGCCGCGCGGCCCGGCGCTGCCGAGCTTCTTGCGCGGCGTGATAACCGCGCGCGGCTGGTCGGCGCGCGAGCGATTCGCGCTGCTTGCGGCGGCCAGTGGCTGGCTGCTGCGCGGCTTTCGCTGCGCCTCTGCGCTCAGCGTGGCCGCTCTCACCGCCCGTTTGCCCGTTGCGCTGCGCCGCGGCCTCATCGAGCCGCTGTGCGTCGCTGCGCTCAACACGCCGGCCGATCAGGCCAGCGCCCAAGTCTTCCTGCGCGTGCTGCGCGACGCGCTGTTCGGAGGGCCGGGCGCCTCCGACCTGCTGTTGCCACGGGTCGACCTGAGCGCGCTGTGGCCCGATGCGGCGGCGCGCTGGCTGCGCGAACGAGGCGCCGTGCTGCACACCGGCCACCGTGTCGAAACCCTGCAGCGCGAGAGCACCGGCTGGCAGCTCACCGCCGCCGGCAACGCTGCGCAGGGCTTCGAGCGCGTGCTGCTCGCCTGCAGCGCCGTCGAAGCCGCGCGCCTGGTCAAACCCCATGCGCCGCAGTGGTCGGCGCTTGCCGAGGGACTGCGCCATGAGCCGATCGTCACCGTGCTGCTGCGAGCGCCGGGCGCTCGGCTGCCGGCGCCCATGCTCGCGCTAACCCCCGGCGGCGACATGCCGGCGCAGTACGTGTTCGACCTGGGGCAATTGCGCGACGGCGCGCGCGAACCCGCTGCGGCCGGCGTGCTGGCTTTCGTGATCAGCGGGGCGGCGGGCTGCGTCGAGCGCGGGCTCGACATCACGGCACGGCAAGTGAAGCGGCAGGCCTCAGCGCAACTCGGCGCGCTGCTGCCAGGCCCGCCGCAGTTGCTTCGCGTGCTGAGCGAAAAACGCGCGACCTTCCTCTGCACGCCGGGCCTGCAACGCCCGCCGGCCACAGTCGCCGACGGTCTGCAGGCCGCGGGCGACTACATCGACGGGCCTTATCCGGCAACGCTCGAAGGCGCGGTGCGCGCGGGGGTCGCCGCGGCGCGCGCCGCTTAATACGGCGTCGCGTTCGAGCAGAACAAAAGCACAGGCGCCGGCCCGCAGATGCACTGAGCGCTGATACGAAATTGCGTTCATACGCATGGAATTGAAGCCGTCGAAGAGTCGTAGCGGGCTTCGGTTCGTGTTCGGAACCCCGACTGTGCAAGCTCAGCGCGCGAGCGCTGCGCCGGGTCGCTGTGTTGCGTTCATGTCCCCCGGGCCGGGCTCACGCTCAGCCCTCCTCCTTGACTTCACTCCACACAGCAACCCGCCACAGCGCTCCTGCCCCAACCGTAGACGCTCGGTTGTGCAGTCGTTCGAGGCGGCGACGGTGCCTGCTGCCGAGGGCGTCGGGTGAGCGGCGCAGTGAAGTTAAGGGGGAGGTGTCGGCCGGCAGGCCGACGCCGGAGGACATGAACGGAGC
>NZ_JACDCW010000153.1 GCF_013817345.1 Methylibium sp. | reverse complement strand
CGTCGCGGCAGCGCAGGCCGGAATCAGCGTCGCCAGCGCGTACCGCATCGAACACGACCCGCGGCTGCCGTCGGCCAAGAAGACGTCGCGCGAGCGACGCCGGGCCGACCCGCTCGCCGACATCTTCGACGCCGAGGTCATCCCTTTGCTGCAGTCCGCCCCCGGCCTCCGGCCGGTGGCCATCTTCGATGAGTTGAGGCGACGTCACACGCGGAGTCACGAGTCGGCGTAATCCGGCCACCTGGAGTCGGCATATACAGGCCACTTGAGGTGGCGCCGAAGGGCATCTCGAAGCGACCTGTGAAGGGCGTTATTTTGCCGTGTTTGCGGATGGTTTCGGGAGGCTCTTTTTCGGTGCCGGTCCGACCTTTGGATCGCGGTAGGACGGCCCGCCGAGTTCGAGGCAATAGGCGTTGTGGCGCAGCCGATCGATGGTGGCCGAGGCCAGCAAGTGGTTGACGGCGAAGGCCTGGTCGAACTCGTCGAAGGCGAGGTTGCTGGTGACGATGGTGGCGGCTCGCTCATAGCATTCGGCGATCAGGTCATGCAAGTCTTCGTCATCCGGTGCACGAAGTGGTTTGAGGCCGAAGTCATCGATGATGAGCAGCGGCACCCGCGCCAGCGTGGCCAGCTTGCGCTCATAGGCGCCGGTGGCGCGCGCGGGGAAGATGTGCGTAGCGTCACGGAGGGCATCGGACCCCCCGAACCCCGGCATTGCGCTCAGTGGCCGCCGATACTTTGTGCATTGGCAACGGGAGCTTTCAACCAGGGAAACAACTGCGCTTTCGCGAGCGACCGCTACCGGCTCACTGTTTGCGGCGAATCATGCTGCCGAGCTCTGCCTCTTCGCGGTAGAAGAACTGCCGCTGACCATCGCGCCAAGTCCCGAGCCACAGCCCCGAGCGAGTATGTACTTGTGCGACAGGCACTTGGCGTGATTGGAGTTGCGGTTTCTGTCTACAGCCGGAGCTGCTGGAGCAACGCGAATGCGCGCTGTTGCTTGACGTCGGGCGTGGTGAGGATCTCGAAGGTGGGAGCCTGGGCGCCGGCATAGGGCGTGCGGCAGGTGTTGCGCGCGATGGTGGCGAGTTGCGACTCACATGAACCGCAAGCCACTTCACGAGTATTTTTTGACGACTGATCTTACTTATGCGCAACCTCGAATTGCCTGATGGAACGACGCTGCCCGTGCTGGGCCTGGGCACCTGGCGCATGGGCGAAGCCAGCGCCACGCGTGATGCGGAGGTGGCCAGCCTGCGCAGCGCCATCGAGCTCGGTTACCGGCTGATCGATACCGCCGAGATGTACGGCGACGGTGGTGCTGAAACCGTGGTCGGGCTTGCGCTGGCCGAAGCCTTTCGCGGGGGTGAGGTGCCGCGCGAAGACATGTTTGTTGTCAGCAAGGTGTACCCGCACAACGCGAGCCGGCGCGGCACGGTGAGCGCGTGCGACCGCAGCCGCGAGCGGCTGGGCCTCGACTGCATCGACCTCTACCTGTTGCATTGGCGCGGCGAGCACCCGCTGGCCGAAACCCTGGAGGCGATGGAATCGCTGATGGCCGCAGGCAAGGTGCGCTCCTGGGGCGTGAGCAACCTCGACGTGGCCGACTTGCAGGAGCTGGAGGCCATCACCGCGCGGCGCCAGGCTGGCCACGGCCGATGTGCGGTGAACCAGGTCTACTACTCGCTGACCGAGCGCGGCCCCGAGTTCAGCCTGTTGCCGTGGATGCGCGCGCGATCGATGCCGCTGATGGCCTACAGCCCCATCGACCAGGGCAGCCTGGCCGCAGACGACACGCTGGCCGAGATCGGGCAGGCACGTGGCCTCACGGCGGCGCAGGTGGCCTTGGCCTGGGTCATCAGCCGGCCCGGGGTGGTGGCCATTCCCAAGGCTTCGTCAGTCGCCCATCTGCAAGAGAACCTCGCGGCCGAGCGGGCGGCCCTCAGCGAGCACGAGCTGCGCCTGATCGACAGCCGCTTTCCTGCACCGAAGAAAAAGACACGTTTGTCGATGATCTGAGCGGCCCTGTTGTCTGGGGTGCGGTCGGTGTGAGGCTTCACCGGGTGGCATGGCGCCCGACGCGGGCCTTCTTGCCGTGTCGTTCAAGGGCCCCCGCTGCCGCAGCGCGCAGCAGCCGCTGAAAGGTAGGGCACTCGCCGTGGCTGGGCGCCGGGCACACCGCCGCGTGCCGCAGCCCGCTGCTCATGGCATTCAGCCGCTTGACCATGCGGTCGATCTCGTCGGCCTTGGCCGAGAGCATCTGCCGGTCGATGCTGGTTTGCCCATCGGCCGCGAACATGGCGCCGATCTCATCCAGCGAGAACCCGGCGGCCTGCCCCAGCGCGATCAGGGCCAGCTGATCCAGCACGCGCGGGTCAAAGCGGCGACGAGCGCCCGCGGGGCCGAGTGACGCGATCAAGCCCTTTTCTTCGTAGAAGCGCAGCGTGGACGCCCTGACGCCAGACCGTTTGGCCACTTCGGCAATGTCCATCACAAAACCCTTGACGTCAAGTCAACTTGAACTTCTATAGTGACCACAACAAGTTCATTCGTCAACCATGAAGGTCCCGTCATGAGCCCTTTACTGCAAGACATGTTGCGCGTTTTGCTCATCGGCATCGGCGCCACGGCGGTGATGGATCTATGGCTGTGGTGCTTGAAGCGTGTGGGGCTGCCGGGGCTCAACTTCGCCTTCATCGGGCGCTGGGTCGGGCACGTGTTTCGCGGCACGTGGTCGCACGATGCCATGACCAAGGCCGCACCGATCCAGCGCGAGCTGGCCTTGGGTTGGTTGACCCACTACGCCGTTGGCGTGGCGTTTGCCGGGGTCTTGGCCAGCCTCTACGGGACGGCGTGGCTGAGCAGCCCGAGCCTGGTGCCGGCGCTCTGCGTGGGGCTGGGTTCGGTGGTCGCGCCGCTGGTCATCATGCAGCCAGCCATGAGTGCGGGCGTCGCGTCGTCCAAGACGGCCACGCCCCTCAAAAACTGCCCGAAGAGCGTGGCCAACCACGCCGTGTTCGGCCTTGGCCTGTACTTGTCGGCCGTCACGCTGGAACGGATTTCGCGTTGATGAGCCGGACTCGCCTCAAGCTGTCATTGAACCGTCAACCCCTGGAGCCTGTCGATGTTTCCCAAGAATTTTGAACCCGTCTTGTTTGGCCTGATCCTGTCGGGTCTGATGTCCTTCGTGGTGGCGGGCATCTCCACCTTGCGTGCCGTGGGGCTGATTCCGGATTTTCCCAGTGTGTGGATCAGCGCCTGGCTCACCGCGTGGTTGTTCGCGTTTCCAATCGTCTTGTTTGTGGCACCGATCACGCGCCGCGTGGTGCACCGTCTGGTGGCGCACGACTGAACTCCTAAGCATTCGCCCGCGGAGACCGCAGGGATTTCTGGAGGCGATCTCCTGCGAGTAAACGAGCAAAGTACCCAGACGTGCCGTGTCCTGATGGCTTGTCATTCCGTCTCAGGCCAGCGCAGCGTAGCCCTCCAGATGGTGCTCCGCGTCGCCGAAACGCTGCGTCGGCCGGGTACTCGACCCACCGCATGTCGTCGACCGTGCCCCGCTGCTGTCGAACACCGCTGCGAGCAGCAGACCTTGCTTTTCGCGGAGCGGATCCACTGTACGCCGCGGTTCCAAGATGGCCGCAATGATCGTGAGCTCGCCGCCGCAGTTCGGGCAGTGTTCGAGGTCAATCTCGAACACGTGTTTGAGCAGCCGGACCTAGGCTTCTGACGATGCGAGACTCGCTCCCTGATGAAGCTGACCGACCGCCTGGATGAGCTTGAGCAGCGCTTGCGCACGGCGCTGGCGAGCTCTTTGCGAAGCGCCACGGCGAACGATCCGTCATGGCGTCGATTTGAACCCTCGCTCAAGCGTGGCGGCGCGAAGGACGATGCACCTCAGAACGGCACGTCGTCATCCATGTCAGCGAAGCCTGCGGACGCGGGAGGCACCGACCGCTGAGACTTCTCGGTCGGCTCGCTTTCGATTCGAGCGTTGCCGAGCGACTGTTCAAGCGCCTTCTCGACCGCGTCGATGCGCTGCTTGCACAACTTGTAGGCGTCTACCGACTCGCTAACGATTGTCGTCAGGTTGTCGATGTCCGGCTCTTGCTGCGATCGCAGCGTCTGCGCATGCTTCTGCAGGATGGCATAGGCCTCCCGGAACGTTTTGCCGTCGCTCATAGGTTCTCCTTGCCCCGGCGCACCGAGGCCTCGATCGATCCGTCCTTAAACTGCACCTGCACCGTTGCCGCTTCCCTGGCGACAGCGGCGCTTGTGACGATCTGCCCCGTCGTCACTCGAACAACCGCAAAGCCTCGACCCAGCGTCTTCTCCGGTCCCTGCGCAACGACCTCCCGAAATGTCGCCTCGGCGGCCTCGGCACCCCAGCGCACGGCGTTACGCGCGCCTTGCTCGATCTCCCGGCGCGTGTCGTCGATGCCCAGTCGGGCTTCGCGGATACCGCGCGTGGCATCAGCCTGGATCTGCATCACAAGCGACGACGCTTTGATGCAAGCAGTGGCCAGACCGCTACCGGCGCCGGCCCGCACATTGGACAGCGCTCGCAGCGTCGTCTGTGAAGCGTCGTGCAAGGCACGCTGCGCCTGCCGCTGAACACCGGCCATCCCTTCTTCAACCGCGGCACGCGCCTTCGTCACCGTCCCGAGCGCCTGCCGTCGGATGTCGGAGTCGAGTTGGTCGGCTTCGCCTTGCGCCTTGCGCAACTGCTTGAGGGTGAGCCCGGCAACCTCGTCGAACGCCGCCTGCGACTCGCGCGCTCGCTTCACGATCAACGCCTGGATGCCAGCGATCACCTTGCTTGGCGTGTCGAAGCGCTGATGCGCAACCTCGTCAAGGATGGTGTTGTCTCGCTCGTGCCCGATGCCGGTCAGCACCGGGACCGTGTTCAAGCAAACGAAGCGGGCAAGCTCGTAATCGTTGAGCCAGGCGAGGTCGTTGACGGCGCCTCCGCCACGGATGATCACGATCGCGTCTGGCAGGTCCTGCCCAGGCCAGGCGGCCAGCGCCGCCTCGATCGTCTCGCGGATCGACGCCGGGGCACCTTCGCCCTCGAATCGGCTGTGCGTGTAGACGGCTTCGCACAGACCATGCCGCTGCAGTCGATCGGCGTCGCGGGCGAAGTCTCCGAGACCCGCGGCACGCGGGGGCGAGACGACGAGCAGGGCCCGGAAGTCCCACGGCGTGGCCAGCGACCGGTTTCGGTCGAAGAGGCCCTCGGTTTTCAGCTGCTCACGAATCTGGCGCTTCTTGGCCTCGAGGTCGCCGAGCGTGTAGCTCGGATCAATGGCGTCGACGTGGAGAGTTAGACCGTACTGCGCGCTGAACTCGGGGCGTGCGGAGATCAGGACCTTGATGCCAGCCGCTACGCGCACGCCGGTGGCGATCTGAAATGCGCCGAGCACTCGCTCGACGTCACGGCTCCAAACGATGGCCTTCGCTTTGGCGACGAGGCTTCCGGCTGCGTCGCGCTCGGCGAGTTCGAGATAGACGTGCGGGTCGCCGTCGACGCGCACGACCTCGGCGGTCGTCCAAACGCCTTGGCGAAACGCCTGTTCCACCGCGGTAGCGACACCGGCGAGCAGCCGAGAAAGCGTCACGCCTTTGTTCGGCCCCGCCAATTGCTGGCTGGCAAGCCTGGTCGGATCGACCGGCAACCAACTCGTGAACGGCTCAAGGTCTCGCCCGATCGGCACGAACCACTTCTTGGCCTCGTTGTCCCAGCGCGCACCCTTTGCTTTGGCATCCGCCTTGTCGCGGAACGGAACGTTGAGATAAGTCGTCACGTCGGAATGGAGCTACCTGCTAGTGTCCTGTCCCGCATTTAGCAGGCATAAATAATGCATGCCTTCGCGGTATCTTGTAGCTGGAGATACCGCAATGGCGAGGGGCAGACCGAAGACCGAACTTGTACTCAGCGACGACGAGCGCG
>NZ_JACDCW010000152.1 GCF_013817345.1 Methylibium sp. | reverse complement strand
CGACGGCAACGGCATGTACTACTCGATGGGCAACATGGTCGCCAATCCGCAGATCGGCCTGTTGTTCATGGACTTCGAAACACCGTTCCGGCTGCGCGTTCAGGGCAGTGCCACGCACGACGACGACCCGACGCTCATGGCCCGCTTTCCAGGCGCACAGTTTGTCGTGCGCGTGGCGGTGAGTGCCATCTTCCAGAACTGCCCGCGCTATGTGCACCGAATGAAGAAAGTGGCCGACTCGCGCTATGTGCCGGCGGCCGACGGAACGGCGCCGCTGGCCGGCTGGAAGCGGCTGGACTTCATCCAGCCGAGCCTGCCCGGCTACGACCAAGGCCGCACTGAAGCAGCGGGCGGGCCGCTCAGCATCGAGGAGTGGTCGGCCAAGGTGGCTGCGGGCGATCCACAGGCCTGATCAACGGCGCGGCAGTGGCGTTTGAATCCAATAGTTTTTCCGCAAGGAATCACTTTATTCAATCTATCCACTAAATGTTGCGGTGCAACTAGAATTTGGTGGTACTAACCCGTATCGAGCGGTAAAAGCAAGCGCTGAAGGCTCTGCCGGCTCGCCTCAACCCTTTTCTAGGAAACATCCATGTCGTTGATCAACACCCAGATCAAACCTTTCCGAGCCACCGCGTATCACAACGGCAAGTTCGTGCCGGTCTCCGACGAAACCCTCAAGGGCAAGTGGTCGGTCGTCGTGTTCTACCCCGCCGATTTCACCTTCGTCTGCCCGACGGAACTGGAAGACTTGGCGCAGCGCTACAGCGAATTCAGGGACTTGGGCGTGGAGGTCTACAGCGTGTCGACCGACACGCACTTCGCCCACAAGGCCTGGCACGACACGTCGGACGCCATCAAGAAGGTCCATTACCCGATGATCGGCGACCCGACCGGCGCGATCACCCGCAACTTCGAAGTCATGATCGAAGAAGAGGGCCTGGCACTGCGCGGCACCTTCGTGATCAATCCCGAGGGCCGCATCAAGCTGTGCGAGATCCACGACAACGGCATCGGCCGTGATGCCGGCGAGCTGCTGCGCAAGGTGAGGGCCGCTCAATACGTGGCGGCGCACCCGGGTGAAGTCTGCCCCGCCAAGTGGAATGAAGGCGCCAAGACGCTGACGCCCTCGCTGGATCTGGTCGGCAGGATCTAAGCGCCTCCAGCGCTCCTCGAGCTGAGTGCCCGCCGCTTGATGCGGCGGTCCTCCCGCTGCCGTTACCGGCAGCGGGTAAGACGAGTTCAGCCCCGTCGCCCACTCACCAAAGCAGTAGGAAACACCATGTTGGACGCCAACCTCGAAGTGCAATTGAAGGCCTACCTCGAGCGGGTGCGCGAGCCTCTCGAGATCGTGGCCTCGCTCGACGACAGCGACAGCTCGCGCGACATGCATGCGCTGCTGCAGCAGATCGCCGCGCTCTCGCCGCATATTTCGCTCCGCCCCGACGGCACCGACGCCCGCAAGCCCTCGTTCAGCCTGAACCGGGTCGGTTCGGACATGGGTATCCGCTTTGCCGCGATTCCGCTGGGCCATGAGTTCACCTCGCTGGTGCTGGCCCTGCTGCAGGTCGGCGGGCACCCGCCCAAGGTCGAGCCCGCGCTGATCGATCAGATTGCGGCACTCGATGGCAGCTACAGCTTCGAGGTCTACATGTCGCTGAGCTGCCACAACTGCCCGGACGTCGTGCAGGCGCTCAACCTCATGGCCGTGGTGAACCCGAAGGTGCGCGTGACGATCATCGACGGCGCCCTCTTCCAGGACGAGGTCAACGCACGCCAGGTCATGGCGGTGCCGAGCATCTACCTCAATGGCGAAGTGTTCGGCTCCGGCCGCATGGGCGTGGAGGAGATCGTCGCCAAGCTGGATACCGGAGCCGCCGCGCAAGATGCCGCCCGGCTCAGCGCCAAGCCTCCCTACGACATGCTGATCATCGGCGGCGGCCCGGCCGGTGCCGCGGCTGCCGTGTATGCCGCTCGCAAGGGCATCCGCACAGGCGTGGCCGCCGAGCGCTTCGGTGGCCAGGTGCTGGATACGCTGGCCATCGAGAATTACATCTCGGTGCCCGAGACCGACGGTCCGAAGTTCGCGGCCGCGCTCGAGCAGCATGTGAAGGCCTACGACGTCGATGTGATGAACCTGCAGCGTGCCGACAAGCTCGTGCCTGCGGACGAGGCCGGCGGCCTGATCGAGATTCAGCTCGCCAACGGCGGATCGCTCAAGAGCAAGACGGTGATCCTGTCGACGGGCGCGCGCTGGCGCGAGATCAACGTCCCCGGCGAACAGCAGTACCGCAACCGGGGCGTGGCTTATTGCCCCCACTGCGACGGACCGCTGTTCAAGGGCAAGCGCGTCGCGGTGATCGGCGGCGGCAACTCGGGCGTGGAAGCCGCCATCGATCTGGCCGGCGTGGTCGCCCATGTCACGCTGTTGGAGTTCGATACCCATTTGCGCGCCGACGCGGTGCTGGTCAACAAGCTGAAAAGCCTGTCCAACGCCAGCATTCACACCGGCGCGCAGACGACCGAGATCACGGGCGACGGTCAGAAGGTCAACGGTTTGGTCTACACCGATCGTGCCAGCGGCGAGCCGCGCCGCATCGATCTCGAAGGTGTCTTCGTGCAGATCGGCCTGGTGCCCAATACCGAGTGGCTCAAGGGCACGGTGGAGTTGTCGCGCTACGGCGAGATCATCGTCGACGCCAAGGGCGCGACATCGGTGGCGGGCATCTTCGCCGCCGGCGACGCGACGACCGTGCCCTTCAAGCAGATCATCGTCGCCAGCGGCGATGGCGCCAAGGCGGCGCTCGGCGCGTTCGACTACATGATGCGCATGGCGCCCGTGGCCCAGGCTGCGTGAGCCTTGCGCCCGGATCGACGGCAGCGCCGCGGCATTGGCCCGGGCGCTGTCAGCGGCCCGCGGCGCTAGAAGGGAATCATCGCCTGCAGCCGCAGGGTCGCGCGCGGCGCGGCCCCGCCGGTGCCGAGCAGCAGGCCGGCCTCGACTTGCGGGTCGTCGTCGTCCTGGCCCAGCCGCGCAAACAGCGCCGGTCCGAGGATGTGCGATTGTTCGGAGCGGGTCGCCCAGCGGTCCCAACGGCCGAGCTCACCGAATCCCTGCGCGCCCCAGTCCAGCGCGCCGTCGCTGCGGGCCCGCAACTGCCATTGGTAGCCGAACTCGGTCGGCTCCTGCTCGTTTGCCAGCAGCCGCCGCTCGAACAGCAGGTTCAGGTTAGCCTGCAGCGCGCCCCAATGCGCTTGCAGCAAGGGCCCGTAGCGCAGTTCCCAGCCATCGTCCGAGCGGGTGGCGCGCTCGACCTCGAACAGCAGGCCGATCTCGTACGGCCGCCGGCCGGTCTCTGTGAACTGCAGGCGGTTTTCCCATTCCAGCGAATCGAGCCGCGTGGAGGCACCCGCCTCGCGGCCGAAATTGACGGTGGCCTCGGTGGCCCACCAGGAGTTCACGCCGTACTCCAGACCAATCGAGCCGGCCCAGGCGCTGCGCCCGTCGCGGTCGCGCGCGATGCCGGCCTTGCTGTCGATCTCGCGTTCGCCGTCTTCGACGACCGGGCTGAAGATGTAGTCGGCGGGGCTGGCCCACGCCGTCATCGGCAGCACCAGGGCGGCCAGCAGGATGGCGCGTGGCAAGGAAAGCAGGGTCATGAGGCTCAGTCGTCGCGTTCGGATTTCAACACTTCGCCGCTGCGCGCATCGACCAGCAGTTCCCGCAGCACGCCCTGGGCGTCGCGCGTCTTCACTTCGAACAGCTTGTCGCTCTTGCGCTCGACTTCGCGGATGTCGTTGTAGCCGCGCGCGCCGAGGTGCTCGATCACCTGCGCCATGCTCATCGCGGACGCAGCGGCGGCCGGCGACGAAGCCGCGAGCGGGGGTGCGGTGGGTTCGGTCTGGGAAAACGCCGGCACGGCGCAGGCCATCAGCGCGCAAACCGCGCCGGTGCGAAGACCAGTGTTGAAGGGCAGGGTGGGCTTCATCGCGACTCCTTGGGTTGGACTACAGGCAGGCCGCAAGCGACCCGGAAAGGCCATCGTGCGCCGTGCCGGGTGAACCGTGCATGAACGCCGCATTCATGCCGTGTTCACGCGCCAACCTCTATCCTCGCTCGGAAGATGAACAGGCTCACAGCTTTTCGCCGCTTCGCGCTGGTCGGCCTCGTAGTGCTGGCTGCAGCCGCCCCCGCGCCGGCCGGCGGCGCCGAGCCACTGCCCAAGGTGGACCACGAGCGAGCGCGCACGGCGCGCGCTAGCGGCGAGGTGCTGCCGCTGGCGCACATTCTCAGCCGGGTCGAGCGCGACTTCGGCGGCCGCGTCATCGAGGTCGAACTCGAGCGCGACGACGGCGAACTTGTTTACGAGCTCGAACTTCTGCTGCCCGACGGCCGGGTCATTGAACTCGAGTTCGACGCGCGCACCGGCGAACTCGTCAAGCTCGAAGGCGCGCGCCTGGAGACCGTCTTCAAGTTGCGCCCCGGCGCCGGAGCCGCGTCGCGATGAGGGTCCTGGTGGTCGAGGACGACGCTGCGCTGCGCACGCAGATCGCCGATGCGCTGCGAGCCGGCGGCCACGCGGTCGACAGCGCCGCCAGCGGCGTCGACGGTGAGCATCTCGGCCGGGTGGAGCCCTTCGACGCGGTGGTGCTCGACCTGGGCCTGCCCGGCCGCGATGGCCTGGCGGTGCTGCGCGCCTGGCGTGCGGCCGGCGTGGCCACACCGGTGCTGCTGCTTACCGCGCGCAGCAGTTGGCAGGAGAAGGTGCTCGGGATCGACGCCGGTGCCGACGACTACCTCGCCAAGCCTTTCCAGATGGAGGAGCTGCTGGCTCGGTCGCGTGCGCTGATCCGCCGCTCGGGTGGCCATGCTCAGGCGGAACTCCGCTGCGGCCCCGTGCAGCTCGACACGCGCAGCTGTCAGGTCAGCGTGGCCGGCAGCGTCGTCAACCTGACCGGACATGAATACCGCGTGCTCGCATTCCTGATGCACCATGCCGAGCGCGTGGTGTCGCGCACCGAGCTGGCCGAGCACCTGTACGCCCAGGACGCGGACCGCGACAGCAACACGATCGATGTCTTCATCGCCCGGCTGCGCCGCAAGCTGCCGGAGAACTTCATCGTCACGGCGCGCGGGCTGGGGTTTCGCGTGGGAGGCGGCCCGTGAAGGCCGGCTCGCTGCAGCGGCGCTTGCTGCTGGCAGCGCTGGCATGGATTGCGGCCGCCCTGGCCGCCGCGGCCTTCGTGCTCGGCGGGCTGTTTCGCGAGCATGTGGAGGCGGAATTGGCCGCGCGCATGCAGGGCCACCTCGAGGAGCTGATTGCCGCGCTGATGCGCGGCGAAGACGGTGCGGTGAGTCTGGACCGCGAACTGTCCGAGCCGCTGTTCCGCCAACCGTACGGCGGCTTCTACTGGATCGTGCAGCAGGGCGACACGGTGCTGCTGCGATCGCGCTCGCTGTGGGATCACACGCTCGCGTTGCCCGCTAGCGCCGCACCCACGACAGGCGTGCAGCGCATCGAAGCCGAGGGGCCGCGCGATCAACCGCTGGTGCTGTGGTCGCGCAGCGTTCAGTTGCCCGGTGACAGCGCGGCGCTGCGCGTGGCGGCGGGCGCGGACGTGAGCAACCTCGACGCCATGACAGGCTCCTTCGCACGCACGCTGGGCGTCTCGCTCGCCGTCGTGGCGGCGGCGCTCATGGCCGCGGCGGTGCTGCAGGTGCGGCTGGGACTCGCGCCGCTCGGCCGCCTGCGCGAGGCCTTGCTCGCGCTGCGCGCCGGCCGCGCGACGCGCGTCGAAGGGCGTTTCCCGAACGAGGTGCAGCCGCTGATCGACGACCTGCACGGGCTGCTCGACGAGAACACCGCCATCGTCGAACGCGCGCGCACCCAGACCGGCAATCTCGCGCATGCGCTGAAGACGCCGCTGGCGGTGATCACCAATGCGTCCGCGCAGCTGCCGGG
>NZ_JACDCW010000051.1 GCF_013817345.1 Methylibium sp. | reverse complement strand
GGCTGGCTCGCTTCAGGGGTGCTCACCGGGCGAGTTTGAGCAGTTTCTGCGGGCGCTCGAGCGTCTGCTTCGATTGCCCCTGGGGGCCCGCCACCTGCACCTCGATGCGCTTGATGCGCTGGAAAGCCTCGAACAGGCCGAGCTCGATCGAAGCGAGCTTGTCGGGCTGCGCGCAGGTGAAGACGAAGGTGGCATCGAGGTCGGCGTGCTCGTCTTCCTTTGCGCCCGCGGGCGCGGTGGACTGCAGGGCTTCGGCCTCGATGGTCGTGTTCGCGAGCGTGCACTGTGCCGCAGCGGCCGGCCGGACCAGCGACGCCCCGTCGTTCATGCGCTTCATCGCGTCATCGGCAGCCTTGCGCTGCGCGGGGGTGCGCGGGCGGTGCTCGAAGCCGAGCAGGTTGTCCAGGGGCGCTTCGAGGGCGACCGTCAGCGTCTGCGCTTCGATGGCCACGTCGAGATTAACCAAGCCATGCACATGCGCGTCGCCCTGACCGAAAACTGTGCTGGAAGTGAGCAGCGCAGCCGAAGACGCGACAGCACGAAGAAGGACGAGATTTCGATTCGCCGACATGGAACAACCTTTCGAGTGGTGGAGAGTGGAAGCCTTGTGCGGTGCTGCTTCGCCGGCTCACGCAGCCGTCGGGCGATGCTGCGTGCAACCGGTCGCCACAGTGATTCGATAACGATAGCGCATTATCACAACAGCCCATCAAACCCCGAGCGGCAGACGGCACAATTCTTTCCATGGAACGATCAACTCGCCAGCGCACAGCCATCCGGGAGGCCATCGGTCTTGCGGGCCGGCCCTTGCTGCCACAAGAAGTGCTCGAGAGCGCCCAAGGCCAAGTGCCGGGCCTGGGCATCGCCACGGTTTATCGCACTCTCAAGCAACTGGTCGATGACGGAGAACTGCGGGCCGTGCGGCTGCCGGGCGACAACCCGCGCTACGAGTCCGTGGATCACGGCCATCACCACCATTTCCAGTGCACGACTTGTCAGCGCGTGTTCGACGTGCACGCCTGCCCCGGCAACCTGGCCCGGTTGGCGCCGGAGGGTTTCACCGTGGAAGACCACGACCTCACGCTGTACGGACGGTGCCTGACCTGCCAGCCCAAGCCTGCATCGAGGCGGCCGGCGACAAGCAAGCCGCAAACACGCCGCTAGAACGCTGATCCCACCATGTCAAGGTGTCCTCGAAACCGGCAGCAGCCCGGTCAGCGGACTTCCGAGGGTCAGGCATCGCCACGTTGAAGCCGAAGCAAAGGCGGGACTGGCGCGCAGACACAAGCTTGCTTGCCGACGCAATGCCTGAACTCAAACCATGTAGCCGATATCCGAAGCCCCGGTCGGGTAGGCGAACAGGGTGCCCTTGATAGCCGACGCGGTCAGGTCATGGCGGATCGCCAGAGCGAAAAGGTTGATGACCTCGTCGGCATGGGGCCCGACAAGATGGGCGCCGAGGATGCGCTCACTGTCCTCTTCCACCAGCACCTTGAAGCCGTAGGTGGGCTCGGCCGCCTGGCGCGCCGTGAACCAGTCGGAGGCCTTCTGCGAATTCACTTTGAACCCGAGCCCCTGCTCGCGGGCCTCGGCCTCGCTCAACCCGACCATCGCAATGGGCGGGATCGTGAACGCCACACTCGGCACCCCGCGGTAGTCCGGCTTGCGCCGGTTTCCTTCGATGATGTTCTCCGCAGCGACCTTGGCGTCGTGGCTTGATACGGGCGTCAGCGGCGGGCCTGCCTGGGCGGCGTCGCCGGCTGCGTAAACCGCTTGGTTGGACACGCTCTGCAGGTACTCGTTGAGCTTCAGACGCCCGTTGTCGACAGCCACGTCGGCTGCTTCAAGATCCAGTCCGTGCAGTGCCGGCGCGCGTCCCGCTGCATGTACGACCACGTCGGCTTCTACCACCGAGCTTTGACCGTCGGACGACGCACCGACCCGGTAACCGCTGTCCGTCTTGTCGATCGACTCGACCTGGCTGCCCAGGCGAACGTCCACACCGATCGATTCGAACGCCTCCATCAGCCAGCCCACCACGTCCGGATCGAAACCCTGCAGCATCCGCTCGCCGCGCTGGAGGATGGTCACCTCGGCGCCGGCCCGCGCGGCAATGTGGGAGAACTCTGCGGCGATGTAGCCGCCGCCGACCAGCACGATGCGACGAGGCAGGGTCTCCAGATCGAGGAACCCCTCATGGGTGACAAGATGCTCTTCGCCGCGGATGTGCATCTTGACCGGCTCGGCACCCGCGGCGATCAGGATGTGTCTGGCCTCGAGCGTTTCACCGCCGACCTGCACGGTGTTGCGGCCGATGAACCGCGCCTGCCCGCGATAGCTGTCGATGCCCTTGTCGGCGTAGCGTTGCTCGGTGTTGGCGGGCACGGGGTCGGTGAAGCTGCGCTTGAAGCCCATCAGGTCGCGCCAGTCGATGCGCACGTCGCCCGCCACACCCTTGCCGCGCATGCGGCGCACATGGTCGATCGCCGACGCGCCTGCGATCAGTAGCTTCTTGGGATCGCAGCCGCGCAGCGCGCAGGTGCCGCCGAAGGGTCGGAAGTCGATCACTGCAACCGTCCGGCCGGCGGCACGCACCTGCGCGGCAGCCGTGTTCGCGGCCGTGCCGGTCCCCAGTACCACGAGGTCGTACTGTTTGCTCATGGCATTCCCAGAACTTGGTCAGCGTTGTGGCGCACCGGGCCCGATCGACAACCGAGAGACCGCGGAGGCGGCCCGAGCCTTGCGGACCGCGCCCGCCTTCGGGCAAGGCTCGGTCGCACGCTATTTCATCTCGATTGCACGTGACGTCCGGATCACCGACCCGTCGAGCTTGCGGCGCGATGGGCCGACGGTTTGCGCAGTCCAACGTACGCAGCCGCCGCAACGATGCCGAACATGGCGTGCGCGACCAGGCTGACCCAATTCCTCGCTTCGACGAACCACGGGAACATCGCCGGGGCAATCAGATAGAAATTGACGACGTACAAGGCGACGATGCCGAAGACCATGCCGATGAGCACTGCGGCGAGCATGTCGAAGCGATGGACGAGCCAGCCGATGATGGCGCCGTAAACCGCCGACAGCGGCAGATGGATCGCCATCGCCGTCATCATGGCCGTGAGCGAAAAGTCCGCTGGCGGCGGCAGGACCTCTTTGCCCAGGACCATTGCCGCCATCATCCGCGGCGGCCCCCACGGGCTTTGGCCCATGAACAGCCAGACCATCATCATCTCGGCCATCATGAAGACCACGCCGGCGATGACACCGGCCGAGACGGCGGCCTTCCAGTCGGTGATCTCGTGCACGTCCCCGGAGGCGTTGTGGGCCGAGGGATGGTGAATTTCGTTTGCCATGGTGTGTTCCTTTCATTGCATTCGCTTTCCCGCCGCACTTTTGATGCGTTTGCTCTTTTCCATCGGCTTTTCGTGCGTCGGAGCGAGCCTTCCGGCAGGCAAGTCCTTCGTGGGCAAGACGGGTTCCCGTTTACCGCTCAAGGTAGCGAATCGCCGAGGACGCGTTTTTTCGTGACGACTCAAGGTTTATACGCAGCCGCCGATGTTTCGGTTACAGCGCCTCCGACGCCGCTGCACTTGCGGCTCCGGACAAACCCGAATCGGCGAGTGGCCTGTAACCACCGTGGTGCCTGCAGCGACTCTGCAGCAGGCGGCCGATCACCGATCACGCCGCCCAGCCACTCAACCGATGCAAGCCTCACGGAGCATGCCCATGTCCAACTCCCTCGCTACCCAGACCACCGCCGCCGCGCTCGCACTGGCGCTCGGCACTGCCCTTTCGCTCGGCCCCATTGCGGCCCAGGCTCAGCCGGCCGACAAGGAGAAGTGCTACGGCGTCGCCATGAAGGGCAAGAACGATTGCGCCGCCGGCCCCGGCACCACCTGCGCCGGCACCGCCACGCGCGACTACCAGGGCAATGCCTGGAAGCTGGTGCCCGCGGGCACTTGCGAGAAGACCGCCTCCAAGACTTCCGACACCGGCTTCGGCCAGACCAAGGAGTTCAAGGAGAAGAAGGCCTGATCGGGCGTGCGCGCGCGCCCTGCATGCCCGAGCATCGGCCGTCATGACCGACTTCATCCAGCGTACGGCCGCCACCGCTGCGGTGGGCGTCGGCCTGAAGTCGGCTCATGTCCCAGCCGTGCTGGGCCAGGGCGCCGCGGTGGATTTCTTCGAGGTCCACGCCGAGAACTACATGGTGGCCGGTGGCCCTTTCCTGCGACACCTGGAACAGGTGCGCGAGCGCTGGCCGCTGTCCGTGCACGGCGTGGGCCTGTCGATCGGAGGTGAGGGCCCGCTGGACGCGGCGCACCTGAATCGCCTCGCGCGCCTGCTCGAGCGCTATCAGCCGGCCTGGTTCTCGGAGCACCTCGCATGGTCCAGCCACGGCGGCCTGTGGTTCAACGACCTGCTGCCGCTGCCCTACGACGTTCCGACCCTGCAGCGCGTCTGCGAGCACGTCGATCAGACGCAGCACCACTTGCGCCGCCGCCTGCTGCTGGAGAACCCGAGCACCTATGTCGAATTCGCCTCGTCGTCGATGGACGAGGCGCAGTTCCTGGCCGAGGTGGTGCGCCGAACCGGCTGCGGACTGCTGCTGGATGTGAACAACGCCTACGTCAGCGGCGTGAACCACGGCCGCGACCCCTGGGCCTTCATCGCCGCCCTCGTCGATGCGGTGCCGCTCGGCACGGTCGGCGAGATTCACCTCGCGGGTTTCGCCGAAGACCATGACGGCGCCGGCGACCGCTTGCTCATCGACGACCACGGGGCGCCCGTGGACGACACGGTATGGGCTTTGTACTCGCGGACCCTCGAGCGCCTGGGCCCGGTGCCGACGCTGATCGAACGCGACAACGACGTTCCGGCCTGGCCGGCGCTCGAAGCCGAGGCGGCTTTTGCACGCCAGCGGGCAGCGGCATGCCGGCCATCGACCGTCGATTCGCTAGCCGCGTGACCCAGCCGCCTGCCCTTCGGATGCAGCAGGCGTTCGCGGCCGCGCTGCTCGACGCCGAAAGCCCTGCGCCGTACGGCCTCTTCGCCTGGAACGGCGCCGACCCCGCGCCGCGCTTTGCGGTCTATCGCAACAACATGGTGGTGTCGCTGGTGGCGGCCTTGGCCGGGAGCTTTCCGGTGGTGCGCGAACTGGTCGGCGAAGCGTTTTTCTCCGCCATGGGGCGCCTCTACGTGACACAGCACCCGCCGCGTTCGCCGGTGCTGGCCGACTACGGCGACAGCTTCGCGGACTGGCTGCAGCACTTCGAGCCGGCCAGCGCACTGCCCTATCTGCCCGACATGGCCCGCCTGGAGCGCGCGCGGGGCCGCGCTTACCACGCAGCCGACGAGCCAGCACTGGCGGCACAGGCGGTGGCCGCGCGGCTTGCCGACCCGCAGCGTCTGCCTGGGGCGCGCCTGCGGCTGCACCCATCGGTGAGCCTGCTCGATTCGCCATTTGCGGTCGTGTCGCTGTGGGCCGCTCACCAGGGACGCGGGCGTATCGAGGACGTGGCCCTGAACGAGCCCGAAGCAGCGCTGATCCTGCGCCACCAAGACGACGCCACCGTGCTGCCCGTGCCCTTGGCCGCAGCACGCTTCTACCGCTTGCTGATCGAAGGCCGCCCCTTGGGCGAGGCGGCTTCGGCGGCGACGGCGTCGGACGCCGCCTTCGACCTGGCAAGCGCCCTGTCCCTGCTCATCGCCCACGACGCCATCGTCGCGTGGCACCCCACCGGAGACGACTCATGACCACCTCCTCATCGACCCCGCTCGCCACGAGCACGGCCGTCAAGTCGAATCACTCCCTCGCCTCGCTCGTAGCCGGCTTCAACGCCGCGATGGCGCGCATCCCCGAATCGCTGATCGCCCTGCTGGCGCGTTTCTCGATCGCGGCGGTGTTCTGGAAGTCGGGCCAGACCAAGATCGAAGGCTTGGCGATCGACATCGTCAGCGGCAGCTTCGAGTTCGGCGTGCCGCGGCTGTCTTCATCGGCGGTCGATCTGTTCCGCGACGAGTACCAGCTGCCGCTGTTGTCGCCCGAACTGGCGGCCGTGCTGGCCGCCGTGGGCGAGCATGCGCTGCCGGTGTTGATCCTGCTGGGTCTGGGCACGCGCTTCGCGGCGCTCGGGCTGCTGGTGATGACGGCGGTGATCCAGCTACTCGTGTATCCCGGCGCCTACGCCACGCATGGCGTCTGGGCCGCGGTGCTGCTGTGGCTGATGGTGCGCGGGCCTGGCGCCTTGTCGATCGACCACTGGCTGGCGCGGCGCACCGGCCGCTGATCGGATGTCCTTGCCCACCGGTGCCGTTGCAAGGACGCGAAGACTGCTGCCGGTGGACAGGCGGACCACGCCGGGCGTGCTGTCCGTCGCCGTGGTCGACACCTTGCACAGGACCGAGTCGACGCTCGCCGAGAGGGTGCGTCGGCGCGCCAGCCGAGCGCCCAGTCAGGCCTTGCGGGCAGACCGGGCTCGATGCAAGGCTCATGACCCATGCGCAGCCGCCGGTGTCTGGGCGTCCGCTACACCGGCAGCACAATCGTGCGAAGTGTGTTGTCTCGTGCGGCCGTTTCCTCGGCCGGCGTCGGCTCGCTGTAACGAAAACGACCCGCGCGACGAAATGTCCGATGACGCCCACCAGAACGACTTTGAATCCGGCCTGAAGCCGCTCTGGTTGCGCGCCCAGTCGGGTGACGAAGCGGCGTATCGCGAGGCGCTCGCACGCATTGCCACACGCTTGCGCGGCTATCTGCGCCGCCGCATGCAGAGCTTGCCGGACGATGTGGAGGATCTGGTGCAGGAAACCCTGCTCGCGCTGCACCTGCAGCGCGGCACCTACGACCCTGCGCTGCCCGTCAGCAGCTGGGTGCTGGCCATTGGCCGCCACAAGTTGGTGGACCTGTGGCGTCGCCGTGGCCGGCAGGACGCGCTGCACGATCCGCTGGACGAGGCGGACGAAGCCGTGCTGCCTGCCACCACCGCGTCGCAAGGCGAGGCGCAGCGCGATCTGGCCAAGCTGCTCGATGAACTGCCCGAGGCGCAACGGCTTGCGATCGTGCTCACCAAGCTGCAAGGCTTGTCGGTCGCCGAAGCGTCGCAGCGCACCGGCGCTTCCGAATCGGCGATCAAGGTCCAGGTGCACCGGGGCCTGAAAAGGCTGGCTTTTCTGGTCAGGGAAAAAGGATGAAGACGGATCACTTGATCGAGATGCTGGCGAGGGGCGCGGGGCCCGCACCGCAGGCCGTGGCCGCCCGGCGCCTGATCCCTGTCGGCGTACTCGGTGTGTTGACCAGCGCGGCACTGGCGCTGGCCCTGATGGGGCCCTTCCCCCGAGAGATGCTGGACACGCCAGCACCCTGGATCAAGCTGGCCTACGCCGGCCTGCTGGCGCTGGCGGCAGCTTGGCTGACCGCGCGGCTGGCGCGGCCGGTCTCGAGGCCGGCCATTCCCGCGCGGCTGATCGCGGCCGTGGTGCTTGTGATGGCTGCGCTGGGAGCAAGCGCCTGGGCCACGACGCCCGAAGCCGAGCGGCTGGCGGCGCTGTTCGGCTCATCGTGGGTCGCCTGCCCCTGGAACGTGCTGGCGTTGTCGATGCCGGCGTTGGCCGGCGCCCTGTGGGCACTGCGGGAACTCGCGCCGACACGGCCCCGCGCGGCCGGTTGTGCCGCCGGGCTGCTGGCCGGTGCCCTGGGGGCCGGGGGCTATGCGTTTGCCTGCCCCGAAACGTCCGCGGTTTTCGTGGCGGTGTGGTACTCGCTCGGTATCGGGCTGGCGGCGGGTGTGGGCGCGTTTCTCGGCCCGCGCGTTCTTCGCTGGTAAGGCGCCAACGTTGGGCGTCACGAACGGCGGCCTCAGGGACGAACGTGCGCTGAATACGGCAATGCCGTAGCACACGACATGCGCACGGTTGGCGAAAACGCCTGTCTTTGTTCGGTATGCGGCAGAGGTCTGGTCTGACACCGAGCGCCAAGAGTTCATCAACTTCATCGCTGTCAACCCAGAAGCCGGAGACATCATTCGTGAGTCTGGCGGTTGTCGTGAGGTCAGGTGGTCGAGGTCGGGTACGGGCAAGCGCGGCGGTGCGCGTGTCATCTACTTCCTCGCGCCCGACGGGGCGGTGTGGCTGCTGATCGTTTACTCAAAGGCGAAGTTCGACAATCTGCCCGCGTCCTTCCTCGCGCAGTTGAAGAAAGGGGTTGAAGATGCAATCTGAAGTTCAAAAGTTTCAAGCCGACCTCCTGGCGTCGGTCAAGCAAATGCGGCGCGGCCAAGCCGCGCACGTTACGAAGGTCAAGCTGCCTGCGGCAGCCGAAGCAAGAGCCAGTGTTGGTCTATCGCAGCAGGAGTTCGCGCAACTGCTTGGCGTGTCGGCGCGGACTCTTCAAGACTGGGAGCAGGGGCGCCGGGAGCCAACGGGTGCCGCACGCACGCTGTTGGCATCGGCGACAATAGGGTGGTTGTGGGGCGAGGCATGTGCAATGCCATGGATGACGCAAGCATGGGACGTCCGATCGAGTTAGACGAGAGCCGAGTCATCGAAAACGCGATGCGGGCCTGTTGGGCGCGAGGCGTGCAAGCGATGACCGTTGCCGAAATGCTGGAGGCGACCGGGCTCGCCCGCTCCTCCTTCTACAACAGCTATAGCACCAAGGAAGCGCTTGTCGTCAAGGCGATCGAGCGCTACTCCGAGATGAACCTTGCTGCGTTGCGCGAAGTGCTTGCCGGTCCTTCGTTCCGCGACATCGTGAATTCGCTGCTGGCGCGCGTGATCGACGACAACCATGAAGGTCGCGGCTGTTTGCTGCTCGATACCGCCGTCGAGGGCTCGACGGGGCAGGCAGCCGTCGGACGAGTCGTGCAGGAGGGCATTGCCAGGAAAGTGCAGGCGATCGCGGAGCGGGTCGTGCAGGCTCAGCGCGATGGCGAAGTGGACCCTGCTGCCGAGCCGCTGCACGTGGCAACATCGGTTTGCACCATGCTCGCCGGGCTGCGGACATTCACGAAGGCCGGACTGCCTAGGAAGTGGTTGAGAGGCGCTGCCCGGCAGACCGCTGACGCGCTGTTCCCGCCAGGCGCCAAGCGCCCGGCGCAACAGCGCGGCCGCCTCGAGCGGCGACGCTGACGGCGAAGCGCCGGACGCGGCGCGGGCCACATGTCCTCGAGCAGACGTTTTCCCGCCCGCCGTCTGTCGGGTGCGTGCGGCCCTCGAGAAGACGGTCGTACACGCACGGCCTGCCACGCGCAGTTCGTTTCGCCGTTCGTGCAGCATTTCGTACAAACCGGTACAAAACCTACTGCACGCGAAGATTCGCTCGGCGCGCGAGCATCCGCGGGCGCAGGACCGCATGAAGGCAGGCTGTTTGCCCTGGCACCGTGACCGGCGGCGAAGACCGCAAGGGATTCGCCGGCGGGACAGGTTGTCCGGCGAGGCCCTTCACTTCCCGCCGCAACGAATCGGAGAGGCAGGATGAACACTGCGAGCCAGTCCAACGTCGACTACGGCTATCGTCACGCCACCCCGAAGGTTCTGATCGAGGACCTCGGTTTCCGCGACGACGCACCGCGACCCGGCGACCCGCTGCCGAGCTTCGACCTGCCGCTGACCGACGCGGGACGACTTCGTCATGCTTCATGTGCGCGAGGCGCATTCGGGCGAGCAGCGCGAACAGGCGACAAGCCCGGACGAAAAGATGTGGCACGCGCGGGACCTCGGGCGAAGAGCGATCTGTGGCGATCCGCGCCGCCGATGGCGGTGTCGCTGGCTTGCCGATCTGTATCGACCGCTGCGGCCCGAGTGGCGCACTTTCGCGGTGATGGGCGACGCTCGGTGTCGCCACCGCAGCAGTGATTTCGGTCATGGCGCGTGCGCGCAAAAACTAGGCATGGCAGCGTCCGGCAGTGATTGCGCCCCGCGGCCCACTGGAAATCCATGCAGACCCATACAGCAGTAGTCGACGGGATCAAGATGAGGTGGGAGGAGCAAGGCGCCGGCGTTCCCGTCATCTTTGTTCACGGGATCCCGACTTCCCCGGCACTCTGGCGCCATGTGGTGCCGCGCATCGCGGGTGCACGCTGTCTGGCGTTCGAGATGGTCGGCTACGGAGCCTCCATTCCCGACGGACGCGGGCGCGACATCTCGGTCGCACGCCAGGCCGACTATCTCTTCGCCTGGGCCAAAACAATCGGGGTGAACACGGCGGTACTCGCAGGGCACGACCTCGGAGGCGGCGTCGTTCAGATCGCGGCTTTGCGCCATCCGGGCTTTTGCCGCGGGCTCTTTCTGACCAACGCGATCGGCTACGACTCGTGGCCTATCCCCAGCGTCAAGGCGCTGCGGGCGGCAGGCCCGCTCGTTCGGCGCCTCCCGAATGCAGTCGCAAAGCAGATCATCGCCACGTTGATGGTCCGCGGCCACGACGATCGCTCGCGCATCGCCGAGTCGCTCGAAGTTCATTGGGCCCCTTACGCGCGACATGGCGGCGCGCAGGCGTTGATCCGGCAAATCGATGCGCTCCGGGCGCAGGACACTCTAGGGATCGCCGGGGAGTTGCCGCATTTGCGGCTGCCGGCGCGAATCGCGTGGGGGACCGCCGATCCGTTCCAGAAACTTCGATACGGCGAGCGATTCGCGCGTGATCTCCTGGCGCCGCTGCGGCAGATCGCCGGAGGCCGGCACTTCACGCCAGAGGATCATCCCGACATCATTGCGGAAGAGATCGGGTTGTTGCTGCATGAGGTCGGCAAGTTCGCCTGAGCGCACCGACGGCGATGTCCGGCCGGATCACCTGCTCAGGCCCGCCCCCGAATCGGGTAGTCATTGCTCATCACGAACTGGAGTCCCTTCAGCAGCGACTTCAGATCCGGGCGGGCGAAAGGAGCGTTGGAGATGTCGATGATCTGGGTCTTTCCATCCGGGTTGATCACGAACAACGCGGGCTCTGCAAAAGGACGATCGGTCTCCTGCGGCGAGCGCGGCTCCGAGATGTACAGCCCGAGTTGGCGCATCTCGTCGATCGACAGCCCATAACCCACCGGAAACGTCCAGCCGCATTCGGTCACTTGAGCTTCGGCTTTTTCCTTGCTGTCGGCCGAAAGCGTCGACACGGCAATCTTCGCCGCATCGAATTCGGCGAGCATCTCGTTGAGCGTGTTGAGATAGGTCTTGCAGAGAGGGCAGTGCTTCCCGCGATAAATGATGAGAGATCGCCAGCCCGAGCGCTCCGCAGGCGCCACGCGCTCGCCGGAGACGGAATGCCAGACCATCGCCGGGAACTTCTCGCCTGCGGGCCATTTATTGATGTCCATCATCTGTCCTTTATATGTTCGGTTGATTGAATCCGCGCCCGAACAAGGTGTCCGTCTGCCCGATCAATGGTGCTTTCGCGAGTCGCATCAGGCGGCAAGAGCGTCGGCAAGTGCAGCAAGGTCGGCCACGTCGATGTCCAGGGCGTCGGCCAGTGGAAACTTCTGCTGGGCCTCACGCGCGATGAATGCGGCCTGCAGGCCAGCCCACTTGGCGCCCGCCACATCCCACCCGTGCGCCGCCACCAGCATGCACGCCGACGGAGCGACTTTCATCTCCTCGGCTGCCCAGCCATAGACGGCAGCATGCGGCTTGAACAATTGCGGCGTCTCGACGCTCAACTGTCGCTCGAAAAAACCCGCGAGCCCGGCATGCTCGAGCTGAGCGTCGACCCCCGCCTTCGATGACTTGGTCAGGGTTGCCAGACGGTAGCCCGCGCGCCTCAGGCGCTCCAGTGAAGGCAGCACATCGGGATGCGGCGCAAGACTGCGCATGGCGCTCAGCGCCTGTCTGGCGTCTTCGGCCAGCGATCCTGGTCTGCGGTGCGCATCAACGGTGTACAGCGGCGGTGTACACCGCGGCCCCTTTTGGCCACACTGAGGGGGCGGTCAGCGCGAGCCAGCCACGCCCAAAACACTGTCGGCACATTGCAGCGGAAATGAAAAAAGCCCAGCGAGTCAAGGACTTGCCGGGCTTCATCACTACCAAATCTGGTAGGCGCGATTGGACTCGAACCAACGACCCCCACCATGTCAAGGTGGTGCTCTAACCAGCTGAGCTACGCGCCTGAATAAGGGCGGAAGTCTAGCATGGCAAAACCGCGTTTCTAGCGCCGCCGCGCGCTGCGCACGCCGTCGATTCGGCACACCGAAACCAGCACCGCCTGCAGTCGCGCCGAGTCGGCAACCTCGACCGTGAAGCTCATCCACGCGCTGCCCTTGAGACTGCGCGTCTGCACGCCCACGACGTTCATCTTCTCCTTGGCGAACAGCTCCGAAAGGTCACGCAGCAGGCCCTGCCGGTCGGCCGCCTCGACGATCACGTCGGCCGGGTACACCGCCGACTCGCCGACGCGTGGACTGCCCCATGCGACGGGAATCACACGCTCCGAAGTGCGCCGCGCCATCTGCCGAAAGTTCGCACAGCTCGCGCGGTGGACGGCCACGCCCTTGCCGCGCGTCACGTAGCCCCCGATGGTGTCGGGCGGCGCCGGCTTGCAGCAGCGCGCAAGCTGAGTCAGCAGCGACTCGACGCCGACCACGAGCACGCCGCCTCGGGGCGTCGCATCGCCGCGCGGTCCCCGGCTCAGGCGCTGGGTGAGCAATTCGTCGGCGTCGGGTTGCGGCTCGGGCGGGCGCAGCAGGTTCTCGATGTTGCGCAGCGAGAACTCGTCCTTGCCCACCACTTCGAACAGTGCATCGGCCGTGCGGAAACCGAGCTGGCTCGCCAGGTCTTCCAGCTTGACGGCCGTGCGGCCCTCACGCTGCAGGATTTTTTCGACCGCCTCACGGCCGCGCGCGATGGTCTGCCGCTGCGCCAGCGCGTTGAACCAGGCGCGCACCTTGGTCCGGGCGCGCGTGCTGCGCAGGTAGCCGAGTTCGCTGTTGAGCCAGTCGAGCGACGGCCCACCCTCCTTCGCGGCGACCACCTCGACGGTCTGCCCGCTCTGCAGCGGCGTGTTGAGCGGCGCCATCGCACCATCGACGCGCGCGCCGCGGCATCGGTGGCCGAGATCGGTGTGCAGCGTGTAGGCGAAGTCCACCGGCGTCGCGCCCGTCGGCAGCTCGATGATCGAGGCCTGCGGCGTGAAGACGTAGATGCGGTCGTCGAACAGGCCTTCGCCGGCGCCCGTGCCGGCGCTGCCGGTGCCTTGCGGCTCGGCCACGACCTCGCGCTCCCAAGCCAGCAACTGGCGCAGCACCGCCTTGCGGGCCTGTGCCACCTGGTCCTCGAAGTCGCCGCCGGCGCTCACGCCGGCATAGCCGCGGGCACCGGCCTCCTTGTAGGCCCAGTGCGCGGCCACGCCGCTCTCGGCGTGCTCGTGCATCTGGGCGGTGCGGATCTGGATTTCGATGGCACGGCTGCGCTCGTCGAGCGCCACGGTGTGGAGCGACTGGTAGCCATTGGGCTTGGGTCGGGCGATGTAGTCGTCGAAAGCCTCGGGAACGGTGCGCCAGAGCTGCTGCACGCGGCCGAGCGCGGCGTAGCAGGCGGCAACGTCATCGACGATCACCCGCAGCGCACGCGCGTCCAGCACTTCGTCGAACGCGAGCTGCTTGCCCTGCATCTTTTTCCAGATGCTGTAGAGGTGCTTGGGCCGCCCCTGCACCAGCGCGCGCAGGCCGGCGGCATTCAGCACAGCTTCGAGCCGGCGGCGCGCAGCCTCGACCTCCTCTTCGCGCTCGACGCGCTTTTCCCCTTGCAGGCGAGCGATGCGCTGGTATTCGCCCGGCTGCAGGAAGCGAAACGCCAGGTCCTCGATCTCCCACTTGATCTGCCAGATGCCCAGGCGGTTGGCCAGCGGCGCGAACACCTGCGCCGATTCGCGCGCCAGCGCCTTCGGGCAAGGCTGCTTGCTGGCCGCATGCCAGCGCAGGGTCTGCAGGCGGGAGGCCAGGCGCAGCAGGACGACGCGCAGGTCACGCGAGAAGGCGAGCAGCATCTTGCGCACGCGCTCGATCTGCGCGGCCTGCTGTGCGGCATCGAGCGCACCTTCGTCCATCGCCTCGCGCGCATTGCGCTGGGCCTGCACCAGCTTGCGGGTGTGCGTGACCAGGCTGGCGTAGCTCTCGCCGAAGGCCTTGGCGATGACGTCCTCGGGCCGGGACAGGTAGTCGCCGGCGTAAACCAGATAAGCGGCAGCGCACATCGATGGCGCGGCACCGATGGCCTGCAGGATGGCAGCCAGGCCGTCGGCGTGAGCGAGCGCGTTTTCGCCGGTGTCGAGCTGGGCTGTGGCCAGAAGCGGCTCGGCAAAGGCGCGCGCACGGGTGAGCACCGCGAGCTCGAGCTGCGCAGCGTCCGCCTCGTTCGCGGCGGCAGGCTCGGGCCCCTCGCCCGCCCCGCCGGCCAGTTGCACGATCGGCGCCGTGCTGGAGACGCCATCCGCGAGACCGGTCTTCATGGCAAGCCGAGGAACTCCCGCACCAACGCCACCTGGTCGTCGGCCACCAGGGTCGGGGCATGGCCGACGCCGGGCAGCTCGACCAGCCGCGCCCTCGGGCCGCGCTCGGTCATCGCGCGAGCGGTTTCGCGCGAGAGCAGGTCGGAGTCGGCGCCGCGGATGACCAGCGTGGGGCACGTCAGCGAGTCATAGCGCTGCCACAACGCTGCCTCGCCGAGCGCGGCCAGCTCGGGCGTCGCGGCCTTGAAGGGCAGCGCGATGCGCGGGTCGTAGTGGGAGACGAAGTCCTTGCCCTGCTCGTCCTCGATCTCGCGGAGCTGCGGCCGCGTCAATGCCAGCCATTGCTCGCGGGTGTGCGGCCCGAAACCCTGCGAGATGCTCCACAAGTAGTCGGCCGCCTCGTCCACGCTGGCGTAGCGCTTCGGCACGCCGACGTAGCTGCCGATGCGCTCGATCGCCTCGGCACGCAGTGCCGGCCCCACGTCGTTGAGCAACAGTCGGCCGACCAGCGAGCTGCCGTCGCCGTCGCGCAACGCGGCCAGGCCGAGCCCGATCAAGCCGCCCATCGAGGTCCCGACCCAATCCACCTGCTGCACGCCCAATCGGGCAATGAGTGCGACCATGTCGGACACATAGGTCGGTATGCCGTAGGCCATCGGTTCGGTCAGCCAGTCGCTGCGGCCGCGGCCAGCCACGTCGGGGCAGATCACGCGGTACTCGGTGGCCAGCGCGCGTGCCAAGGTGTCGAAGTCGCGGCCCTGGCGAGTGAGGCCGTGCACGCAGACCACCACGCGCGGGTTGCCGCGCTCGCCCCACTCCCAGTAAGCCATGCGGTGCAGGCCGCCGGCGTCGAGGCAGTGAACGAAGTCGAGGCGGGGTTCGGTCATGGCAGGGTCCTCATTCGGATAATGATGCTAACCAACGCAGCAACGAAAGGATCCAGCATGCTCAAAGGCAAGACCGCCCTCGTCACCGGCTCCACCAGCGGCATCGGCCTGGGCATCGCGCTCGGCTTGGCGCGCCAGGGCGCCAACGTGATCCTTAACGGCTTCGGCGACAGCGACGGCGCGCAAGCTCAGGTGCGCGAGGCGGGGCAGGCGCACGGGGGCCGCGTCGGCTACCACAGCGCCGACATGAGCCAGCCGGCCGAGATCGAAGCCATGATGGCGTTCGCGGCGGCCGACTTCGGCGGCGTCGACATCCTCGTCAACAACGCCGGCATTCAGCATGTGGCCGCGGTCGAGGAGTTTCCCGCCGCCAAGTGGGACGCGATCATCGCCATCAACCTCAGCTCGGCCTTCCACACCACCCGGCTGGCCATACCGGGCATGCGGGCGAAGAACTGGGGCCGCGTCATCAACATCGCGTCGGCGCACGGCCTGGTGGCCTCGGCGGCGAAGTCGGCATACGTGGCGGCCAAGCACGGCATCGTCGGCTTCACCAAGTCGGTAGCGCTCGAGACGGCCACGAGCGGCATCACCGTCAATGCCATCTGCCCCGGCTGGGTGCTCACGCCGCTGGTGCAAAAGCAGATCGACGAGCGCGCCGCCCGCGAGGGCCTCTCGGTTGACGCCGCCGAAAAAGACCTGCTCGGCGAAAAGCAGCCCTCGCTGCAGTTCACCACGCCCGAGCAGCTCGGCGAGCTGGCGGTTTTTCTGTGTTCACCCGCAGCGGCGAACGTCAAGGGCGTGGCCTGGGCGGTGGACGGCGGTTGGACGGCACAGTAGCGAAAAAATTCAGGCAACCGCCGATCACCACCCCCTTGAGAGTGCCCTCCTTCGGCCGATGGCAAGGCGCGATTCGTCGCCGACTATTCCCCGGTCAGGCACACCGGAGACGGCCATGAATCTGCAAGAGCGCGATATCGGAGACTTTCGAATCTATGCCGGAGCCATCGACGGTCCGCATGGCGGCTACACCGCCGCCGTCGAAGTGCATGAGATCCGGGGCCCGGGCCAGGCGCCGCGGCGCGTGTTCAGCAGCGACCGGCTCTCCGGCGGACACCGTTTCGCGCAGCCGGATCAGGCGCTGAAGCACGCCATGGGCGTCGGCCGGCAGGCGATCAGGCTCGAGGAGGTGGCCCTGGCTCGCTGAATTCGGGTTGCGCTCACACCGATCAGACGTCGAGCGTGTAGATCAGCGCGGCAGCGCGCTCGGTTTCGCTGTGGCCGGAAAGCGCGGCGGCCCAGGCAGGTGCCACGGCACCGCGCTCGGGGCTTAGGCCGGCCGTCATTACCGCGACTTCTTCCGAAGCCGCATCGATCTCGGCGCGCTGTACCAAGCCGGAATCGAACAGCCGCGCAAGCATGGCGCCGTCGGTCTCGATGAGTACCAGATAGCGTGCGGGCGGCTGCATGACGGGCTCCTTCCGGCGCGGGCGCTCAGCCTAGCATCGCGCACAACGCCCGTTCGTCCCGCAACGCACGCTTGCGCGCCGCTCCTCAACGGCGCCTGCGCAGTGCCAGCGTCTCATTGGCGACCAGCGCACCCAGCACCAGCGCACCGCCGCCGAGCGCCGTGGTCGCCGGTCGCTCGCCGGCGCCGAGCCAGACCCAGGCGACGCCGAACAGCACTTCGAGCAGCGCCAGCAGAGCGATCTCGGGCGCCGGCAAAACCCGGCTCAGCTGGACGACCAGGAGGCAGGGAATCGCGAGTTGCACGACGCCCAGCACCGCCAGCAGCCCCAGATCGTGGGCATTGGCCTGCAGCGGCCAAGCCAGCGGCAAGCTGACTGCGGCCGACAGCAGCGCGCCGATGAGCACCGCCAGCAGCATGTCCGGCGCTGCCCCTGGAGCTCGGCCGGCGAAGTCAGCCCGTTCCTGACGGATGTGCTGGAGCACCGTCCAATTGACGGCCGCGGCGATCGGCACAGCCAGTGCGACCAGCGTGCCGATCAGGGAGGCACCGGCATTGCCGACCTCGCTGCCGAACATCCAGCCGATGCCCGTACCTGCGACCGTGATCGCGACCCAGGTCCGAACGGGAAGCCGATGCCGAAGAAACAGGCGCGCGAACAGTGCGGTGACCAGCGGAGCAATCGCCATGGTGATGAGCACATTGGCCACCGTGGTCAGCGTGATCGCCACCATGAAGGCGGTGAACATCACCGCCCAGCACACTCCAGACACCCATAGCGGCCACCCCGCGCCGATCAGCCCCCGCCATAGCGTCGGCCCGCGGATCAAGGCCAGGCCCACGGCCAGCGCCAGCGCGTTGAACAGGCTGCGCCAAAAGGTTACCTCGAAGCTGCGTGCCGCATCCAGATGGCGCGTGACCACGCCCGCAATGCTCCACAGCAAGGTCACCAGCACCATCAGCGCAACCGCACGACGGTGGGTCATCGGTTCTCAGAGGGCCGCGAAGCGGCCCGGGCGTTTGTCTAGACAGAACCCCCGCCCGGCGGGGGCTGAGAGCCGCGGCTCCGACCGTCCTGAAGACGGTTGACGGCTCGAAGGGCCCGAGCTCCTGCGAGGGCGCGGCCTGCAAGGCGGGGGTGCGGTAAGCACGCCGCAAAGGGGTACCCAGCGTGCAGCGCTCAAGCCGCCTCACGGCTCGCACGCTTCCTGTCATGCTCCTTCAGGTACCGCTTGCGCAGCCGGATCGACTTGGGCGTGATCTCCACCAGCTCGTCGTCGGCGATGAACTCCACCGCGTACTCCAGGCTGAGCTGGATCGGCGGCGTGATCTTGATCGCGTCTTCCTTGCCGCTGACGCGGAAGTTGGTGAGCTGCTTGGCACGCACCGCGTTGACCACCAGGTCGTTGTCGCGCGAATGGATGCCCACCAGCATGCCTTCATAGACCGGATCGCCCGCCTTGACGAACATGCGCCCGCGGTCGTCGAGCTTGCCGAGCGCATAGGTCACGATCTCACCGTCGTCCTGGCTAATCAGCACGCCGTTCTTGCGGCCTTCGAGCTCGCCCTTGTAGGCCTCGTAGCCGTCGAAGATGTTGCTGATGAGGCCGGTGCCGCGCGTGAGGTTCATGAACTCGTTGGAAAAGCCGATCAGCCCGCGCGCCGGGATGCGGTACTCCAGCCGCACGCGGCCCATGCTGTCGGACTCCATGTTCACCAGATCGGCCTTGCGCAGGCCCAGCGCCTGCATCACGCCGCCCTGGTGCTGCTCTTCGATGTCTGCGGTGACCATCTCCATCGGCTCGTGGCGTTCGCCGCCTTCTTCGTGGAACACCACGCGCGGCTTCGAGACGGCCAGCTCGTAGCCCTCGCGGCGCATGTTCTCGAGCAGGATGGTCAGGTGCAGTTCGCCGCGACCCGATACCTCGAAGATACCGTCCTCGTCGGTGTCCTTCACGCGCAGCGCCACGTTGGACTGCAGCTCACGGTCGAGCCGGTCTCGGATCTGACGGCTGGTCACGAACTTGCCTTCGCGGCCTGCAAGCGGCGAGTTGTTGACGCAGAAGTTCATGGTCAGCGTCGGCTCGTCCACCTCGAGCATGGGCAACGGTTGCGGGTCGTCGATGTCGGTCAGCGTGACGCCGATACCGATGTCCTCGATGCCGTTGATCAGCACGATGTCGCCGGGGCCGGCAACGCTTGCCTGAATGCGTTCAAGTCCGTCGAACTTGAGCACCTGGTTGACGCGTGCCTTGAAGGGGATGCTGTCCTCGCCGGAGAACACCGACACGTCCTGCATCGGCTTCAAGGTGCCCTGGTTGATCCGGCCGATGCCGATGCGGCCGACGAAGGTGGAGTAGTCGAGCGAGCAGATCTGCAGCTGCAGCGGCCCCTCCGGATCGCCCTCGTGCGGCGGCACGTGCTGCAGCACCGCGTCGAACAGCGGCGCCAGGTCGGCTCCGACCTCGCCCGGCGTCAGCGTCGCCCAGCCGTTCAGGCCCGAGGCGTAGATGACGGGGAAGTCGAGCTGCTCTTCGGTGGCATGCAGCTTGTCGAACAGGTCGAACGTGGCGTTGATGACGTAGTCGGGACGCGCGCCGTTGCGGTCCACCTTGTTGACCACGACGATGGGCTTCAGGCCGAGCGCCAGCGCCTTCTTCGTGACGAATCGGGTCTGCGGCATCGGACCTTCGACCGCATCGACCAGCAGCAGCACGCTGTCGACCATCGACAGCACGCGCTCGACCTCGCCGCCGAAGTCGGCGTGCCCGGGGGTATCGACGATGTTGATGTGCGTGCCCTTCCACTCGACGGCGCAGTTCTTCGAGAGGATGGTGATGCCACGCTCCTTCTCGATGTCGTTGCTGTCCATCACGCGCTCGGCCACCTTCTCGTTCTCGCGGAAGGTGCCGCTCTGGCGCAGCAGCTGATCGACCAGGGTCGTCTTGCCATGGTCCACGTGGGCGATGATGGCGATGTTGCGGATCTGTCGGGCGTTGTCACTGGTGGTCATGTCGTGCTCACTTGCTTGAATTCATTCGGTTCGGCCTGCGCGGCGGCAGTCTGCAGCAGGGCCTGTACTTCGGGCGGGCTCAACAGCCGCCCCGGGATCAGTTCGCCGGCCTTGACGTGCGCGATGCCGAGAAAGGCGCTCACTTGCATGTCGGCTGCGGCTGCGGCTGCGGCTGCGGCCGGCGCCGGCCCGTAGACGCGCACTGCGGCGCAATCGGCTTCGTCGACCCGACGGCGCAGACCGGAAAGAAAGCGCCCGGCGTCGTCTGCAGCGAGCCGGACCGCCGGCCAGTCGGCCAGCAGCACTTCGGGATGAAGCAAGCGGGCCTCGCGCTCGGCCTCGCTCAGTGCTGCCAGGCCATCGATCGTGATCGCGCCGGCCACGTCGAGCCGCCCGCTGGCTGTTCGGCGAAGCGCGGCGAGGTGGGCACCACAACCGAGCAGCCGCCCCAGATCCTCGGCCAGGCTGCGGATGTACGTGCCCTTGCTGACGCAAACCTCGATCTCCAGCGCGTCATGCTGCCAGCGCAGGATGTCGAGCCGATGAACGCTGACTCGACGTGCCGTGCGCTCGATCTCGACGCCGGCGCGCGCGTACTCGTAGAGCGCGCGGCCTTCGTGCTTGAGAGCCGAGTGCATCGGCGGCAACTGGTCGATCTCGCCGGTGAGCGCTGCGCAAGCCGCGAGCAGCGCGGCCTTGTCGAAGCCAACGGTGCACGTTTCGAGTACCGCGCCTTCGCGGTCGCCGCCGACGCGGGTCACGCCGAGCTGCAGGGTGGCGAGGTAGGTCTTGTCGGCCTCCAGGCTGGCCTGCGAAAACTTCGTCGCCGCGCCGAAGCACAGCGGCAACAGCCCACTGGCCAGCGGGTCGAGCGTGCCGGTGTGACCGCCCTTCTCGGCGCGCAGCATGCCCTTGACCTTCTGCAGCACATCGTTGCTCGACCAGCCCAGCGGCTTGTCGAGCAGCAGCACGCCGTGCAGCGCCCGGCGCGGCGCTCTCGGCGCCTTCGGGGCAGCGATCGGCGCGGCGCGGCGGCGCGCTGGGTGGGCGGCTTGGGTCGTATCCACTCAGTCGTCCTTGGCCGCGGGTGGCGGCTCGTCCGCGTCTTTCGCGCGGTCGGCGTTGGCCTGATTGATCAGCGCGCTCAGGTCGGCCGCGCGCTCGGTGGTCCGATCGAAATGGAAATGCAGCGTCGGCACCGTGTGGATCTGCAGCCGCTTGAAAAGACCGTTGCGCAGGTAGCCGGCGGCCTCGTTGAGCGCCGTCGCGCATTCCTCGGCATCGCCGATCAGCACCGAGAAGAACACCTTCGCATGCGCATAGTCGGGCGTGACCTCGACCGCATTGACCGTGACCATGCCGATGCGCGGATCCTTCAGCTCGCGGATCAGCACCGCCACATCGCGCTGAATCTGGTCGGCCACGCGAAAGCTGCGGTTGGGGATGGCTCGCTTGTGCTTCATGGTGTGTTTTCCGATCGTCCGCTCGCCCCAAAACCAAACCCCGCCCACTTTTCAGGGGGCGGGGCTTGTTCGGCGAAGAGCAAGGACCGCCTTACAGCGTTCGGGCGACTTCCTTGACCTCGAAGAACTCCAACTGATCACCTTCCTTGATGTCGTTGTAGTTCTTCAGCTTGATGCCGCACTCGAAGCCGCTCGCGACCTCGCGCACGTCGTCCTTCATGCGCTTCACCGAATCGACCTCGCCGGTGTAGACGACCACGTTCTCGCGCAGCAGGCGGAAGCGCGCACCGCGGCGCACCACCCCGGCAGTGACCATCGAGCCGGCCACCGTGCCGATCTTGCTGGCCACGAACACCGTGCGGATCTCGGCCGTACCGATGACTTCCTCGCGCTGTTCCGGAGCGAGCATGCCCGTCATTGCCGACTTGATCTCGTCGACCGCGTCGTAAATGATGTTGTAGTAGCGCAAGTCGACAGCGTTGTTCTCGGCCAGCTTGCGCGCGCCGGCGTCGGCCCGCACGTTGAAGCCGATGATCACCGCCTTCGAGGCAATGGCCAGGTTGACGTCGCTCTCGCTGATGCCACCCACCGCCGCGTGCACGATCTGTACCTTGACCTCGGCCGTGCTGAGCTTGAGCAGAGAGGAGGCGAGCGCCTCCTGCGAGCCCTGCACGTCGGCCTTGACGATCAACGCCAGGGTCTGCGCCTGGCCCTCGCCCATGTTCTCGAACATGTTCTCGAGCTTGGCGGCCTGCTGCCGGGACAGCTTGACGTCGCGGTACTTGCCGGAGCGGAAGGTCGCGATTTCGCGCGCACGCCGCTCGTCGGACAGCACCATGAACTCGTCGCCGGCCTGCGGCACTTCGGTGAGGCCCTGGATCTCGACCGGAATCGAAGGGCCGGCCTCGGTGGCCGCCTTGCCGTTCTCGTCGAGCATGGCGCGCACGCGGCCGTAGGTCGAGCCGGCCAGCACGACGTCGCCGCGCTTGAGCGTGCCCGACTGCACCAGCACCGTCGCGACCGGGCCGCGGCCCTTGTCGAGCTGGGCTTCGATGACCAGACCCTTGGCGGGTGCCTCGACCTGGGCCTTGAGCTCGAGCACCTCGGCCTGCAGCAGCACCTGCTCGAGCAGGGTGTCGATGCCCTGGCCGGTCTTGGCCGAAACCTGCACGAAGGGCGAATCACCGCCGAAGTCTTCGGGCACGACCTGCTCGGCGATCAGCTCGGAGCGCACGCGCTCGAGGTTGGTGCCGGGCTTGTCGATCTTGTTGATCGCCACGATGATCGGCACGCCCGCTGCCTTGGCGTGGTGAATGGCCTCCTTGGTCTGCGGCATCACGCCGTCGTCGGCAGCCACCACCAGGATCACCAGGTCGGTCGCCTTCGCGCCGCGTGCACGCATCTGCGTGAAGGCTTCGTGGCCTGGGGTGTCGAGGAAGGTGATCATGCCGCCCGGCGTCTGGACGTGGTACGCACCGATGTGCTGCGTGATGCCGCCAGCCTCGCCCGCCGCCACCCGCGAGGTGCGGATGTAGTCGAGCAGCGAAGTCTTGCCATGGTCGACGTGGCCCATCACCGTGACCACCGGCGCGCGGGACTCGACAGCCACATCGGTCGTGGTGACGTCCTCTTCGAGGAAGGCATCCGGATCGTCGAGCTTGGCCGTGAAGGCCTTGTGACCCATCTCCTCGACGAGGATCATGGCCGTTTCCTGGTCGAGCTGCTGGTTGATGGTGACCATCTGTCCCAGCTTCATCAGTTGCTTGATGACCTCGGAGGCCTTGACCGACATCTTGTGGGCCAGGTCGGCCACCGAGATGGTCTCGGGCACGTGCACTTCGTAGACCTGCGCCTCGGCGGGCGCGACGTAGCTGGACGCGCCGTCGCTGCGGTCTCCGCCGCGGCGTCCGCCGCGTGGGGCCTTCCAACCGCCACGGCCGCCATCGCTGCGGCCCTTCAGTGCGGCGCGCTTCTTGGCCGCATCGTCGGCCCAGCTCGAAGAAAGCTTCTCCGACTTGACCGATTTCTTGTCGCCTGGCTTGGCCGTGCCCGGGGCGCCCGGCGCGCCCGTGCCCGGCTTGGCGGTGGGCTTGTGGATCGTGCCCTTGATCTCGGCAGCCTTCGGCTTTTCCTCTTCCGGTTTCTTGGCGAGCATCACCTTCTTGGGCGCGTTCATCATCGCGCGGATGGCGGCGGCCTCGGCCTCGGCCGCCTTGCGGCGGTTGCTCAGATCGGTGGCACGCTGCTTTTCCTCGGCCTCGATGTCGGCAGCCTTGACCACGCGCACCATCGGCTTGGGCGGATCGGCCGGTGGCGTAGGGGCTGCGGCAGGCTCGGCTGCCTGAGCAGCCTGAGCCGCGGCGGAAGCCTTGATCTTCTTGACCGCAGGCGCCGCAGCGGCAGCGGCCAGTGCAGCGGCGGCTTCCTGGGCGGCGGCTTGCTGCCTCGCCTCGGCCGCCTCGCGCTCGGCGCGCTCCTGCTCTTCGCGCAGACGGCGCTTCTCGAGCATCTCTTCTTCCTGGCGACGCAGCAGCTCGGCCTGGCGATTGGCCTCTTCCTCGCGCTTTTGCAGCTCCGCTTCGTCGATCGCCGGCTCGCTCGGTGCGGCCTCCTCGACCGGCACGGGCGTGTCATCACGCTTGATGAACGTGCGCTTCTTGCGCACCTCCACCTGGATCGTGCGTGCCTTGCCCGAGGCATCGGCCTGCTTGATCTCGGTGGTCGACTTCTTGGTCAGGGTGATCTTCTTGCGCTCGCTGCTGCCGGTGCCGTGCGCAGTGCGCAGGTAGTCGAGCAAGCGCTCCTTGTCGGCTTCGGTCAGGGCGTCGTCCGTCGAGGCCTTCGCGACGCCGGCGGAATGGAGCTGCTCGAGCAGCGTCGCAGCCGGGCGGTTCAGCTCGGCGGCCAACTGTGCGACGGTGGTCACGGCCATGTGTGAGTGTCCTTGGGTAGAGCGGTAACTTGGGCGAGGGCAGCTAGGAGGCGGCAGCTCAGACGGTGAACCAGTGCTCGCGCGCCTTCATGATCAGCGCCTTGGCGTCGTCATCGGGCATGCCGGTCAGCTCGGTAAGTTCGTCGACCGCCAGATCGGCCAGGTCGTCGCGCGTGCCGATGCCGCTCGCGGTGAGCTTGGCGATCGTTTCGGCGTCGAGCCCGTCAAGATCTCGCAGGTCCTGCGATACCGCTTCGAGCTTTTCTTCCTGCGCGATTTCCATGGTCAACAGCGCGTCCTTGGCGCGGGTGCGCAACTCGTGCACGGTGTCGTCGTCGAAGGACTCCATGTCGAGCATTTCCTGCAGCGGCACATAAGCCACTTCCTCGAGGCTGGTGAAGCCTTCGGCGATGAGGATGTCGGCCACTTCGACGTCGACGTCGAGCTTGTCGACGAACAGTTTTCTGATCGTCTCCGATTCCGTGGCCTGCTTGTCCTGCGACTCTTCGGCGCTCATGATGTTGATGCGCCAGCCGGTAAGCTCGGACGCCAGGCGCACGTTCTGGCCGCCGCGGCCGATGGCGATAGCGAGGTTCTCCTCGTCGACCACCACGTCCATGGCGTGCTTTTCCTCGTCGACCACGATCGACTGCACATTGGCCGGCGCGAGCGCACCGATCACGAACTGGGCCGGGTCGTCCGACCACAGCACGATGTCCACGCGCTCGCCGGCGAGCTCGTTGGTGACGCCGTTGACGCGCGAGCCGCGCACGCCGACGCAGGTGCCGATCGGGTCGACGCGTTTGTCATAGGACACCACGGCAATCTTGGCCCGCGAGCCGGCGTCGCGCGCGCAGCTCTTGATCTCGAGCAGGCCCTGCTCCATCTCTGGCACCTCGTGGCGGAACAGTTCCATCATGAAGCCCGGCGCGCTGCGCGACAGCATGATCTGCGGGCCGCGCTGGGTGGTATCGACTTCCAGAATGAAGGCGCGCACGCGATCTCCGGTGCGCAAGTTTTCCTTGGCGATCATCTCGCTGCGCTTGAGGCGCCCTTCGACCCGGCCGCTTTCGACGATCAGGTCGCCCTTGTCCAGGCGCTTGACGGTGCCGACGAAGACCTTGTCGCCGCGCGAGAGAAAGTCGTTGAGCAACTGCTCGCGTTCGGCGTCGCGGATCTTCTGCAGGATCACTTGCTTGGCCGCCTGCGCGCCGATGCGGCCGATCGAAACGGAGTCGATCTGCTCTTCGATGTAGTCGCCCTCCTCGATGTCGGCGATCTGTTCCTGCGCCTCGAACAGCAGGATCTCCGAGTCGGGTAGCTGCAGACCGGCCTCGTTCGGCACCACGTGCCAGCGGCGGAAGGTTTCGTACTCGCCAGTGTCGCGATCGACGGCCACGCGGATGTCGGCCTCGCCGCCCTGCAGCTTCTTGCTCGCCGATGCGAGCGCGGCCTCGACGGCGCCGAACACCACCTCGAGGTCGACACCCTTCTCGCGCGAAATCGCGTCTACGAAATCCAACAGTTCGCGGTTCATTCTTCGTGATCTCCCTGTTCCTGCACCGCCGCCCCGGCCGGCCCCTGCGCCTGCCGTGCACGGCCCTTGAAATCCACCACCGGCACCAGCCGGGCTTCGCGGACCTCGTCGAGCGTGAATCCCAGCACTTGATCTACCTTGCCGTCGTTGAAATGCAGCGCCCAGCCTTCGCCGTCCGACTGCACAACCCCTTCGAAGCGCTTGCGGCCCTCAAACGCCAACTTGAGCGTGAGCGCAATGCGCTCGCCAACGAAGCGCTCGTAATCGGCGGGCTTCTTCAGCAGACGATCGAGCCCCGGCGAAGACACCTCCAGCCGCGAGTAATCGCAGCCTTCGACTTCCAGCACGTACTGCAATTGCCGGGTCACTTTCTCGCAGTCGTCCACCGTCACGAACTCGCCCTCGCCCGTTTCATAGGTTTGGCCGGGAACGCGATCTATCAAGACTCGCAGCAAGCCCTGCGAGGCGCGCTCGCAATCCACCGGTTCGTAACCGAGCCCGGTGACGGTCTTTTCAACCGCAGCCTGCCAGTTCGACGACAAGGACACTGATTTGATCTCTTTGACTATCTGGTATCGCGTCCCTCATCGGGTTTCCTGGGGGTTTACCCCGCCGCGAGGATGCTGTTGCAAAGTGCTTCGACAAAAAAAATGGGCTGGAAATCCCCGGCCCAATTTATGGTCTAGCGAAAGGCGCATTGTAGCCGCAGCGCCCATTACCGGCAAGAGTTACGGGTGTCAAGAGCGGCTGATTCACGCCTCGCCATGCCAGAATTTCAGGCTCTGTCCCTCTGTATGGAGTCCCCATGGGCTTTCTTGCCGGCAAGCGGCTACTGATTACCGGAGTGCTCTCCAACCGCTCGATCGCTTACGGCATCGCCCGTGCCTGCCACCGCGAAGGCGCCGAACTCGCCTTCAGCTATCAGGGCGAGCGTTTCAAGGACCGCATCACCGAGTTCGCGCGGGATTTTGGCTCCGAGCTGATCTTCGACTGCGACGTGGCCGAAGACGCTCAAATCGAACGCACCTTCGCCGGGCTGGCCGCCGCCTGGCCCGAGGGTTTCGACGGTTTCGTGCACGCCATCGGCTTCGCGCCGCGCGAGGCGATTGCCGGAGATTTTCTGGAGGGTCTGTCGCGCGAGGCCTTCCGCATCGCCCACGACATCTCGGCCTACAGTTTCCCGGCCATGGCCAAGGCGGCGGCACCGCAGTTGCGTGACAAGGCCGCGCTGCTGACCCTGACCTATCTGGGGGCAGAGCGTGCCGTACCCAACTACAACACCATGGGTCTGGCCAAGGCCTCGCTGGAAGCCAGCGTGCGCTATCTGGCCACCAACCTCGGGCCGAAGGGCGTGCGTGTCAACGGAATTTCGGCCGGGCCGATCAAGACGCTCGCCGCTTCGGGCATCAAGGGCTTCGGCAAGATCCTCGAAGTGGTCGAGACCAATGCCCCGCTGCGCCGTAATGTGACGATCGACGACGTGGGCAACGTCGCCGCCTTCCTGCTCAGTGACCTGGCAGCCGGGGTGACCGCCGAGATCACCTACGTCGACGCCGGCTTCAGCCGGGTGGCCAGCGGGATGGTCGAGAGCTGAGCCTGCCAAGGGCAGCCGGCGACCAGCTCCGTTCATGTCCTCCGGCCGGGCGATGCCCGGCCTCCTTCACTTCACTTCACTGCGCCGGTCGCCCACGGCCCTCGTCCCGTCACCACCGGTGCTCGAGGCGAAGCCGGCTGCGGCGCTGCGCGGAGCGAAGTAAAGGAGGAGGCCGTGCGCAGCACGGCCGGGGGACATGAGCGCAGCGCAGCGCCGCAGCCGGCTTCGCCGTCCAACCCTGGTCAAGCCCTCACGCAGTCGACGTAGTACTGACGCTCCCCACCGTCCGCGCCGTCGACCTCGACCAGCCCGTGCACGTCGGTATCGAAACCGGGGAAGCGCTTGTTGAAGTCGCGGGTGAAGCGCAGGTAGTCGACGATCTTCTTGTTGAAGCGCTCGCCCGGGATGAGCAGCGGAATGCCGGGCGGGTACGGCGTGAGCAGCGACGTCGTGATGCGGCCTTCCAGCGCTTCGATCTCGACGCGTTCGGTCTTGCGATGAGCGATGTGCGAGTACGCCTCGCTCGGCTTCATGGCGGGCTGCAGGTCGGAGAGGTACATCTCGGTGGTAAGCCGCGCGATGTCGCCCGCCACGTAGGCCTCGTGAATGCTCTGTGAAAGATCGCGCAGGCCCATGCGCTCGTAGCGCGGCTGAAAGCCGCAGAACTCCGGAAGAATGCGCCACAGCGGCGCGTTGCGGTCGTAGTCGTCCTTGAACTGCTGCAGCGCCGTCAGCATCGTGTTCCAGCGGCCCTTGGTGATGCCGATGGTGAACATGATGAAGAACGAATACAGGCCGGTCTTCTCAACGATGACGCCATGCTCGGCGAGGAACTTGGTGACGATCGAGGCCGGGATGCCGGTCTTGGCGAACTTCCCCGCCACGTCCAGCCCCGGTGTGACGATGGTCGACTTGATCGGGTCGAGCATGTTGAACCCGGGCGCCAGATCGCCGAAGCCGTGCCACTTGGCATCGCCCTTGATCATCCAGTCCTCGGGCTTGCCGATGCCTTCGCTGGCGAGCTTGTCGGGGCCCCAGACCCGGAACCACCAGTCCTTGTTGCCGAATTCCTTTTCCACCTTGCGCATGGCGCGCCGGAAGTCGAGCGCCTCGAGGATGCTTTCCTCGACCAGCGCCGTGCCGCCCGGCGGCTCCATCATCGCCGCAGCAACATCGCAGCTGGCGATGATCGCGTACTGCGGCGAGGTGGAGGTGTGCATCAGGTAGGCCTCGTTGAACAGGTGCCGGTCCAGCCGGGTGTTCTGCGCGTCCTGCACGAGCACCTGCGACGCCTGGCTCAGGCCGGCG
>NZ_JACDCW010000050.1 GCF_013817345.1 Methylibium sp. | reverse complement strand
TCGTCGTTGAGCCAGGTGCCGTAGTCCTGGTGCCACTGCCACACGTCGCCGTCGAAGGCCTGCTTGCCGTTGATCTTGAACTGGTGCATGTAGAGCTGCTCGCCGAAGATCTGCTCGACGGGCTCGATCATCCGCGGGTGCCGCGAAAGCCGTGCGAAGGGCGCGCTGTACAGGTGGGCGGCGAAGTTGGTGCGCACGGCGCGGCTGCCCTTCTCGCGCACGTTCTCGGGCCGGTCCATGGCATACAGACGCGGCACCTCGTCGGTGAGCGTCTTCACTTCGTCGGGCTTGAACAGCGATGGAAAGAACAGGTAGCCGTCGCGCTCGAACTGTGCGAGCTGGGCGGGCGTGAGTTTCATCTTGTCTCCTCGTCGTTGCATGCGGTGGACGGACCGGGCAGGTGCCGCAGCCGGCCGGCCGAGCCATCGTAGCGCCATCGCGTTCTCGCACCGTCTGCACAGGATTACCGGGGCAGCCGGCCCCGAGCGGCCGACCGCTCTGCTCGTTCGCCGACGGAACTGCGGACCGCTTCCCTGCCCGGGCTTCAGTACCGCCGCGGCTCGCCGGGAGGCCGCGTCTTGAAGCGCTTGTGCACCCACAGGTACTGCGCGGGATTCTCGAGAACGCGCGCTTCGATCCAGCGGTTCATCCAGGCCGTGTCGGCCTCGGCGTCGCCGCTCGGGAAACTCTCCCACGGCTCATGAAAACGCACGCGGTAACCGCGCCCGCCCGGCAGCATCTCGGCGACCACCGGCTGCACCTTCATGTCCAGCAAGCGGGCCATGCGCGACGGTGCCAGCAGGGTGGCGGCGGGCACGCCGAAGAAGGGCACGAAGGCAGCGTCCTTGCTGCCGAAGTCCATGTCGGGCAGGTTGAAGAAGCCGGCGCCCGCCTTGATGGCCCGCAGCAGCGGCTTGGCGGTTTCCCGGCGCGAGAAGATCTGCGCATTGCCGAAGCGCAGCCGTGCGCGCCGCAGCGCGGCGTCGAACACCGGGTTGCTTTGCGACTGGTAGATCGAGCAGCCCGGCCGCGCGACAAAGAGCTGCACGGCAGCGCCCGCCACGTCCAGCGCCATGAAATGCGGCACGAGCCACATCACCGGCCCGGGGTGCGTGTCGCCGAAGTTCACGGCACCTTCGACGTGGATCAGCCGGCGCAGCCGCGCGGGGGACGCATGCCAGAGCACGCCGCGCTCGAGCAGGCTGCGGCCGAGCCACTGGAAGTGTTCGAAGGCGAGCGCGCGGCGCTGTGCGGGCGTCCAGTCGACGAAGCACAGTTCGAGGTTGCGCAGCGCGACGCGGCGCCGATGAGGCGCCACCCGCCACAGCAGCACGCCGAGCGCACGCCCCAGCAGGGCGAGCAGCGGCAGCGGCAACCAATGCAGCAGCCACAGCAGGGCCAGGGTCGCGCGGCTGGCGAGGCGCATGTCAGCGGGGAGCGCGCGGGTCGGGCTGCGAGACCTCGGGCACGGCAATGCGCGTCGCCGTGTGTGGCTCGGCCTCGCCCGCGGCGTGGCCCGCCGGCGCCCCGGCGCGCGGCGACTTGTAGCGGTGGTAGCCCCACAGGTATTGCTCCGGGCAGGCGAGGATCAAGCCTTCCATCGCACGATTGATCGCCGCGGCGGCCGCCACGGGCTCGCCGGGCAGCGGCTCGCCGAGCGGGGCGACACGCACGCGAAAGCCGCTGCCGCGCGGTAGCCGTTCGGCCCAGAGCACGAGCAAGGCACAGCCGGTTTGCTGCACCAGCCGCGCGGCCAGGGTCATGGTGTAGGCCGGCCTGCCGAAGAACGGCGCCCACACGCCCTGGCCTTCGGGCGGCACCTGGTCGGGCAGCAGACCGACCGTCTCGCCGCGACGCAGCGCGCGGATCATCTGCCGCACACCGGCCAGCCTGGCCGGCGCCGTATCGAGCCGCGGCCGGCGGCGCGCGCCCTCGACCAGGCCGCGCAGCCATGGCTTGCGCGCGGGGCGGAACAGCACGGTGATGGGAGCCAGGTTCTCACCGAAGCGCTCGGCGTAGGACTGGCCCGCCACCTCGAAGCAACCCATGTGCGGCGTCAATAGCAGCAGGCCGCGGCCAGGCGCCAGCGCTTCCTGCAGATGTTCGGCGCCCTCCCAGTGCACCGGCATCGGCAGCGCCGCGCCGGCCGGCCGCAGCCACAGCGGCGGCAACTCCATCACCATGCGACCGGCGGCGGCGATAGCGCCGCGCGCCTGCTGCCACGGCACGCCGGCCTGCGCCGCGTTGGCCTTGAAGCGCGCGCGATAGCTTGGCGAAGCCAGGTAGACGGCCCATCCCAGCGGCGCGCCCAGCGCATGCAGCAGCACCAGCGGGCATCTGGCCAGCGCGCGCATGCAGGAAATCAGCAAGGAATTCATCGGTCGTTAGAATCGGGCCGTCGCCGAGTTACAGGACTACTTGCGGGGCGATTGCAGCACTGCGCTGCTGGGCCGAAAGGCTCAACAAACCGCTAAAGCGTTCGCCGCTCCTCCTCCAAGAAGGCCGGCAACGCAAGTTGCAACCGGCCTCACAGGGCCTCAAGGAGTTTAAGAGTGGCGAACGACTTTCTCTTCACCTCGGAATCCGTTTCCGAAGGTCACCCCGACAAGGTGTCGGACCAGATCTCCGACGCGATCCTCGACGCGATCTTCACCGAAGACCCCCGGTCGCGCGTGGCCGCCGAGACGCTGTGCAACACCGGGCTGGTAGTGCTCGCGGGCGAGATCACGACCAACGCGCACATCGACTACATCCAGGTCGCGCGCGACACCATCAAGCGCATCGGCTACGACAACACCGAGTACGGCATCGACTACAAGGGCTGCGCGGTGATGGTCTGCTACGACAAGCAGAGCAACGACATCGCCCAGGGCGTCGATCACGCCTCCGACGACCACCTCAACACCGGCGCCGGCGACCAGGGCCTGATGTTCGGCTACGCCTGCAACGAGACACCCGAGCTCATGCCCGCGCCGATCTACTACGCGCACCGCCTGGTCGAGCGCCAGGCGCAATTGCGCAAGGACGGCCGCCTGCCTTTTCTGCGGCCCGACGCGAAGAGCCAGGTGACGATGCGCTACGTGGACGGCAAGCCGCATTCGATCGACACCGTGGTGCTGTCGAGCCAGCACAGCCCCGACCAGAGTGAGACGGGGACCAAGATGAAGGCCTCGTTCATCGAGGCGGTCATCGAGGAAATCATCAAGCCCGTGCTGCCCAAGGAATGGCTGAAGGAAACCCGCTACCTGATCAACCCCACGGGCCGTTTCGTCATCGGCGGCCCGCAGGGCGATTGCGGCTTGACCGGCCGCAAGATCATCGTCGACACCTACGGCGGCGCCTGCCCGCACGGCGGCGGCGCGTTCTCGGGCAAGGACCCGAGCAAGGTCGACCGCTCGGCCGCCTACGCGGCGCGCTACGTGGCCAAGAACATCGTTGCGGCCGGGCTGGCACGGCAATGCCAGATTCAGGTGGCCTACGCGATCGGCGTCGCGCAGCCGATGAACGTGACCGTCTACACCGAAGGCACCGGCGTGATCTCCGACGAGAAGATCGCCGCGCTGGTGACCGAGCACTTCGACCTGCGGCCCAAGGGCATCATCCAGATGCTCGATCTGCTTCGGCCGATCTATTGCAAGACGGCCGCGTACGGGCACTTCGGGCGGGAAGAGCCGGAGTTCACCTGGGAGCGCACGGACAAGGCGCAGGCGCTGCGTGCGGCGGCCGGGCTGTAGGGCCGAACGGCCGGTCCGGCCAATGCAAAGGGCCCTTTACGGGGCCCTTTTTCATCGGGTCACGGGACGCGCTCAGGCATGCAGCCGGCTCGACCTCGGCACACTCGCCAGCAAGAACTCCATCTGGTCGGTCAAGATGCGGCGCCCCCGCAGGATCATGTCTTCGTGCAGGCTGGGCACGTAGGGCAGATAGAGCAGGGTCATGCGCGCTTCTTCCGGCGTGCGAGCCGCCTTGTGTCCGTTGCAGGGGCGGCAGGCGGTGATGCAGTTCATCCAGCTGTCGAGGCCGCCGCGGGAGGTCGGATGGATGTGCTCGCGCGTGAGCTCGTCGGGAAGCGACTGGCGACCGCAATACGCGCAGACGCAACGGTCCCGCGCGAACAGCTTGGTGTTCGACAGCGCCGGCGTCTGGCGCCAGGCCCGGCTCGGCACGCTGCCGCGCACGGCGATGATCGGGTGCACTTCAATGCGCGACTGCAAGCCGGTGCGGCGCTGCATGCCGCCGCGAAGCACCAGGCAGGTGTCGCCCAGGGTCCAGGCAACGCCGTCGCTGGCATAGAGCACCGCCGCCTCCTTGGCGGTGATCCAGGCCTGCGGGCGACCGGAGACATCGAGTTGCAGCACGTCCACGCAAGAAACTCCTTACGAACCGGAGCATAGAGCAGCCAGCCACACCCGCTCAAGCGGGGGCAACACGCGACTGCAAAGCCGCAGCAGGAACGGGCCCGACAGGCCGCTGCCTAAAATCGCCCATGATTCGAATTCCAGCCTGGCGGGGGTGCGTAATCGGGTGGCTGATCGCAGTGACAGGCACGGCAGCCTGCGCTCAGACCGCCGTACCGAAGACGACACCGAGCGCTTCACCGAGCCCTGCGCCGGCCTCCGAAACTACCCCGCCCGCCCCCCTGGACGCCACCGCGGCGCTGCCCTTGGCGCCGGTGTCGCCTTCGGCGCAACGCCTGTACGAACTCGCGCGCGGCCAGCTGGTGCAGGTGCGCACGCTGCTCAAGGGTCAAGACAGCCAGGCCTCGGTCGGCTCGGGCTTCTTCGTCAGCGACGACGGGCTGATCCTCACCAATTACCACGTTGTCAGCCAGCTCGCGCTGCAGCCGGAGCGCTACCGGCTGGTCTACACCCGGGTCGATGGCCGCGAGGGCAGCCTGCAATTGCTCGGCTTCGATGCGGTCCATGACCTGGCGCTGGTCAAGGCGCTGCCGGCGGGTGCCGGCAAGGAGAGCGCCCCGCGCGACCTGCCGGGCGCGCCGCTCGCTTTTCGGCCCGCCGACGAGCCGCTGGCCCAGGGCGAGCGCATCTACTCGCTGGGCAATCCGCTCGACGTCGGCTTCGCGGTGCTCGAAGGCACCTACAACGGCCTGGTGGAGCGCAGCTTCTATCCGAGCATCTTCTTCGGTGGCGCGCTCAACTCGGGCATGAGCGGCGGCCCGGCGCTCGACGAGCAGGGCCGCGTGGTCGGCATCAACGTGGCAACAAGGCGCGATGGCCAGCAGGTGAGCTTTCTGGTGCCGGCCCGGTTCGCGCAGGCGCTGCTCGAGCGTGCGCGCACAGCCGAGCCAATCACGGCCCCGGTCTACCCAGAGCTGACCGCGCAACTCTTTGCGCACCAGGAAACGGTGACACAGCGTTTCGTGAGTCAGCCGTGGCGCAGTGCCGGGCACCCGGACTACCGCATTCCCGTGCCGCAGGAGGACTTCATGCGCTGCTGGGGCCGCAGCACGCCGTCCGACACCAAGGGGCTGGAGTTCGAGCGCTCCGACTGCGAGATGGACACGCGGGTCTTCGTCAGCGGCGCGCTGGCCACCGGCACGCTCGGCGTGCGCCACGAGGCCTACGACGGCAGCAAGCTCGGCGTGCTGCGCTTCACGCAGCGTTACAGCGCAAGCTTTCGCAACGAGAATTTCGGCCGGCGGGTGGGCAAGGAATACACCGCGCCGAAATGCCACGAAAGCTTCGTCGAACAAGCCGGACTGCCGCTGCGCGCGGTCCTCTGCATGAGCGCCTACAAGCGCCTGGCCGGGCTTTACGATTTGAGCGTGCTGGTGGCCACGCTCGACCAGGGCAGTGCCGGCGTGCAGGGCCGCATCGATGCGCGGGGCGTGAGTTTCGACAATGCGATGCGCCTGGCCGAGCACTACCTTAGCGGCTACGCGCGCAAGGAGGCGCCGTGAGTCGGCGATCGAACCAGGCGGTCACGGCTTGGATGCGCCGGGTTGCAAAGAGGCGGTCGCTGGCAAGAACTCACAGGCCGATCCGGATGGCGACGGTTTGTTCGGCGCCGCGACGGATGGCCTCGGTGACGCGCCGATGACCACCGAGCCGAGGATTGCGCCCGACGCTCGCCTCGCATTGGTCGAACTGCTCGACCGCGATGGCGGTGTCGCGCACCGCATTGCCGTGACCCGCTGGCCGATCACCATCGGCCGCGCGCTCGACTGCGACGTGCTGCTCGACGACCCGCATGCCGCCGCCCATCACGCGAGCCTTGACGTGCGGGACGGCCAGGCGACGCTGACCGTGGGCGACACGGTCAACGGCCTGCGACTCGCCGGCCGCCTGCTGCCGGCCGGGATCAGCCTGCCGGTGGCGAGCGGCAGCGAATGGCAGATCGGCCGCACCCGGCTGCGCCTGCGCCTGCCCGGCGAGGCGCTGGCGCCCGAACAAGCGCTGGCGCCGCCGGCACCGCTGCGCGGCCGCTGGCTGGCCGCCGGGCTGCTGTTGTTGCTGGCGGGACTGCTCGGCGAGCATTGGCTCGAGAGCGATCCGGGCGATCCGCTGAGCGGCTACCTGCCAGTGCTGGTGGCTGTGCCCATCGGCCTGGGCGTGTGGTGTTTCCTCTGGGCCCTGGGCGCAAAACTCTTCACCCGCCACTTCGACTTCCTCGCGCATCTGCGGCTGGCCTTGTCGGTGCTGCTGGCTTCGCTGCTGCTCGGCGCCGCGCTGCCGCTGGCGGCCTTTGCGCTGTCGTGGCCCTGGCTGCTGCGCGCAGGCGAGGTGCTCATGCTGGCACTCGGCTGCATCTTGATCTACGGGCACCTGAGCCTGATTCTTCCGACGCGGCGCCATGCGCTGGCGGTCGGCTTCGCGACGATGTTCCTGGTCGGCATCAGCCTGAAGCTGCTGCTGAACCACCAACGCAGCGACCGCTGGTTTTCGCCGCTTTACTTGAGCACGCTGGGGCCGCCGGCGCTGCGCGTCGCACCGGCCGTAAGCGCCGAGCGTTTCCTCGACGAGGCTCGGCGCCTGCAAGCGCCGCTGGAGCGGCAGGCGCGTGACAAGGATTCCCCGGCCTGGCTGCCGGAGGACGACATCGAAGAGTGACAGCCTCGCGGCGACTTGCCCCGCCGTCAACACGCGCGATTTGCGGGTAAACCCTCGGCCTCTTCGAGCAGAGAGCCCTACAAATAATCCGCCCTTGCCGCGCTGCGGGTACCGTTTCTCTGCAAAATAGAACGATCGTTCGTTTTTGTTCGGAGCGCCCTTGTCCCCTCTGAGTCCTGACCCCAACCCAGCCGGCAGTGCCGACCTCCCTGTCGAATCCGGCGGCGGTCGAGGCGAGTCGCGTACGGCGGCGCGCGGGAATCAGCACAAAGGTCAGCAAACCCGCGCGGCGATTCTCGATGCGGCCCTGGGCCTGGCCTCGCAGATCGGGTTGGAGGGCCTGTCGATCGGCGCGCTGGCCGAGTGCACGCGCATGAGCAAGTCGGGCGTGTTCGCGCACTTCGGCTCGAGAGAGGAATTGCAGATCTCGGTGATCCGCGAGTACCACCACCGGTTCGAGGAAGAAGTCTTCCACCCTGCGCTCCTCGAGCCTCGCGGCTTGCCCAGGCTGCGCGGCCTGTTCGAGCGCTGGGTCATGCGCGTGTCGGTGGAGATCGACTCGGGCTGCATCTACATCTCCGGCGCGGTGGAATTCGACGACCGGCCCGGCCCAGTGCGCGACGCCCTGGCCAGCATGGTGCGCACCTGGCACGGCGCGCTCGAGCGCGCCATCGGCATCGCGGTCGAAGAAGGCCACCTCAGGGCCGACGCCGATCCGATGCAGATGCTGTTCGAGATCCACGGGCTGATCCTTGCGCTGCACCACGACGCGCGCTTCATGCGCAACCCGGGCGCGATCGAACGCGCGGGCCGCGGCTTCGAGCGCATCTTGGCCGACAACCTCATCCCTGCGGCGGCAAGCCCGCCCGCAGCCCGCAAAAAGGCGCGCTGAGCAGCCGGCTCCGCGTGCCCGCATCGACTGCCTCTTTCCTTCTGACCCGGAGAACTCTTCATGGCCAGCTACACCCCCCCGATCCGCGACATGCAGTTCGTGCTGCACGAACTGCTCGGCGTGACCGACGAGCTGCGCACCATGCCGCCGCATGCCGAGGTCGACGCCGACACCATCAATGCCGTGCTCGAGGAAGGCGGCAAGTTCGCCGCCGAGGTGCTGTTTCCGCTCAATATCAGCGGCGACGAGGAAGGCTGCACGCTCGACCCGGCGACCCACGAGGTGCGCACGCCCAAGGGCTTCAAGGCGGCTTACGAGAAGTACGTCGAAGGCGGCTGGCCGGCGCTGGCCGGCGACCCCGCGTTTGGTGGCCAAGGCCTGCCGATCACGGTGAACCAGTGCCTGTACGAGATGAACAACAGCGCCAACCAGGCTTGGACCATGTACCCCGGCCTGACGCACGGCGCGTACGAAGCGTTGCACGAACACGGCACCGACGAGCAGAAGGCGCTCTACCTGGGCAAGCTCACCAGCGGCCAGTGGACTGGCACCATGTGCCTGACCGAGCCGCACTGCGGCACCGACCTGGGCCTCTTGCGCAGCAAGGCCGAGCCGCAACCAGACGGCAGCTACCGCATCACTGGCGCGAAGATCTTCATCAGCTCCGGCGAGCACGACCTGACGGACAACATCGTTCACCTGGTGCTGGCTCGCTTGCCGGGTGCGCCGGTCGGCTCCAAGGGCATCTCGCTGTTCGTCGTGCCGAAGTTCCTGGTCAAGCCCGACGGCTCGCTCGGCGAGCGCAATCCGGTCTATTGCACCGGGCTCGAACACAAGATGGGCATTCACGGCAACGCCACGGCGCAGATCAACCTCGACGGTGCCGTCGGCTCCCTGGTCGGCCAGCCCCACAAGGGACTGGCGGCGATGTTCGTGATGATGAACGTGGCGCGCCTGGGCGTGGGCATGCAGTCGCTGGGCCTCACCGAGGTGGCGTACCAGAACGCCGCCGCCTATGCGAAAGACCGGCTGCAGATGCGCTCGCTGTCCGGCCCCAAGGCGCCCGACAAGCCGGCCGACCCCATCATCCATCACCCCGACGTGCGCAAGATGCTGCTCACAGCACGGGCCTTTGCCGAAGGCGGCCGCGCGCTCTCGCTCTACACCGCGCTGCTGATCGACCGCGAGCTCTCGCACCCCGACGAAGACGTCCGCCAGGAATCGGCCGACCAGGTGGCCCTGCTCACCCCCATCGTCAAGGCGTTCCTGACCGACAACGCCTGGCTCGCCACCTCGCACTGCATGCAGGTGTTCGGCGGCCACGGCTACATCAAGGAATGGGGCATGGAGCAGTACGTGCGCGATGCCCGCATCAACATGATCTACGAGGGCACCAACACGATCCAGTCGCTGGACCTGCTGGGCCGCAAGGTGCTGGGCGACAACGGCAAGAAGCTCAAGGCTTTCGGCAGGGTGATCGCCGACTTCATCGAAGAAGAGGGCACGAAAGAGGCGATGCAGGAGTTCGTGAACCCGCTCGCGGATCTGGGCGACAAGGTCACCAAGCTGACGACCGAACTCGGCATGAAGGGCTTCGGAAATGCCGACGAGGTGGGCGCCGCGGCGGTCGATTACCTGCGCGTGGTCGGCCACCTGGTGTTCGCCTATCTGTGGGCGCGCATGGCGAAGATCGCCCTCGAGAAACAGGACTCGGGCGATGCCTTCTACACCGCCAAGCTGGCCACGGCCCGCTTCTACTTCGCCAAGCTGCTGCCCGAGACGGCGATGCTGATCCGCACCGCACGCTCGGGCGCAGCACCGCTCATGGCGATGGACGAGGCGCTGTTCTGAGCGCCCCCGCGGCGCGACTTCAACTCACGGGAGAGATCATGATGAAACTGCTGGCAGCCGGCGCCTTCGCCATGCTCGGCGCCTTCTTGCCTCTGGCTCATGCGCAGGCACCCACCACGCCGGTCGGGCTGTGGAAGACGATCGACGACGACACGAAGGAAGAAAAGTCGCTGGTGCGCATCAGCGAATCCGGCGGCGTGCTGAGCGGCAAGATCGAGAAGCTGCTCGCCCCGAAGCGGCAGGACTCGACCTGCGACAAATGCAGCGACGAGCTCAAGGACAAGCCCATCGCCGGCATGACGATCATCAACGGCGTCAAGCAGAACGCAGACGATGCGACGCGCTGGGACGGCGGCGAGATCCTCGATCCCAACAACGGCAAGACCTACAAGGTGCGCCTGAAGCCCATCGAAGGCGGCAAGAAGCTGGAGGTGCGCGGCTACATCGGCTCGCCGCTGCTGGGGCGCACGCAGACGTGGGTGCGGGTCGAGTGAATGACTGATTGAAGCTCGGGCTGGGCCCTCCCCCCAGCCCTCTCCCAGAGGGAGAGGGGGCAATGCGCTCTCTCCTTTGAGAAAAGAGTTCGGTCCTCTCCCCCTGAGAGAAGAAGAGAGGGCCATGGCAATCTCTCTTTGAGAACGAAGGATTTGGTCCCTCTCCCTCTGGGAGAGGGTTAGGGTGAGGGCCAGCCCGACGCCCGATCGAGCAGCAATGCAGGAGAAACGATGAACAGGTTCCAGGTCAGAAAAGTCGCCGTCCTCGGCGCCGGCGTCATGGGCGCGCAGATCGCCGCGCATCTCGTCAACGTGCGGGTGCCGGTGATGCTGTTCGATCTACCGGCCAAGGACAACGACGGGGCAGGGGCCCTGTCGTCCAAGTCCTCGAAGAACGGGATCGTCACCAAGGCCATCGCCAACCTTGCCAAGCTCAAGCCGGCGCCATTGGGCGTGACCGAAGACGCCGCGTTAATCGAGCCGGCCAACTACGAGGAGCACCTCGCCCGCTTGGGCGAATGCGATCTCGTCATCGAGGCCATCGCCGAGCGCATGGACTGGAAGCTCGACCTTTACACGAAGATCGCGCCCCACCTAGCGCCGCACGCCATCGTGGCGTCGAACACGTCCGGCCTGTCGATCACGAAGCTCTCGGAGGCGCTGCCCGCATCGATCAAGCCGCGCTTTTGCGGCATCCACTTCTTCAATCCGCCGCGCTACATGGCGCTGGTCGAGCTGATCGACACGCCCACCACCGAAGGAGAGGTGCTCGATAAGCTGGAAAGCTTCGTCACCACCTTCCTCGGCAAGAGCGTGGTGCGCGCGAAGGACACGCCCAACTTCATCGCCAACCGGGTCGGCATCGCCGGCATGCTGGCGACGATGAAGGAGGCCGAGACTTTCGGCCTGACGTACGACGTGGTCGATGATTTAACCGGCAAGAAGCTCGGCCGCGCGAGCTCCGGCACCTTTCGAACGGCGGACGTGGTGGGGCTGGACACGATGGCGCATGTCATCCGCACACTGCAGGACAACCTGAAGGACGACCCCTTCTTCCCAAGCTATGCCACGCCGCCGGTGCTCGACGGCCTGATCAAGGCGGGCGCGCTCGGCCAGAAGGCCGGCGCGGGCTTCTACAAGAAGGTCGGCAAGGACATCTTGCGGCTCGATCCCGCGAAGCAGGACTCCGAGCAGAGCGATGGAGCCGGCACTTACGTGCCGGCCGGCGGCAAGGCCGATGAGATCGTCGCCCGCATGCTCAAGAAGCCGCCGGCCGATCGGCTCAAGCTCCTGCGCGAGAGCAGCAACCCGCAGGCGCAGTTCCTGTGGGCGATCCTGCGCGACAGCTTCCATTACGCGGCTGTGCATCTGGAAGACATCGCCGAGACCGCGCGCGACATCGACTTCGCCATGCGCTGGGGCTTCGGCACCTCGCAAGGGCCCTTCGAGTTGTGGCAGGAGGCCGGCTGGCAGCAGGTGGCCGAATGGATCAAGGCCGACGTCGAGGCCGGCAAGGCGCTGAGCAAGGCGCCCCTGCCGGCCTGGGTGTTCGATGGCCGCACCGGGGTGCACACGCCCGAGGGCTCGTGGTCGCCGAGCCGGCAGGCTTACGTGCCGCGCCGCGACCTGCCGGTCTATGAGCGCCAGCACTTCCCCGAGAACGTGAGCGGCTCCGGTACCACCCCGCCGCTCAAGGCCGGCACGGAAGTGTTCAAGAACGAGGAAGTGCGCATCTGGACGCTGGACGGCGAGGTGCTCATTGCGAGCATCACCGCCAAGCTGCACCTCATCAGCCCGACGGTCACCGAAGGTTTGCTGAAGGCGGTGGAACTTGCGGAGGCTCGGTACAAGGGTCTGGTGATCTGGTCTCCCGACGACGTGTTCTCGGCCGGCGCCAATCTCGAGGCGCTGATGCCGGTGTTCATGAAGATGGGCGCGAAGGGCATCGCCCCCGAAGAGAAGAAGCTGCAGGACGCGATGCTGCGCATCCGCTATGCGCAAGTGCCGGTCGTCAGCGCCATTCGCGGCATCGCGCTCGGCGGCGGTTGCGAGCTGGCGGTGCATTCGGCGCGCCGTGTCGCGGCGATGGAAAGCTACATGGGTCTGGTCGAAGTGGGCGTCGGACTGATCCCCGGCGGCGGCGGCCTGGCCTACATCGCCCGCCGCGCCGCGGAGATGGCTGCGGCCGGCAATGCGGGCGCGGACATCTTCGCCTTCCTCAAGGACGGCTTCACGAATGCCGCGATGGCCAAGGTCGGCACCAGCGCGCTGGAGAGCCGCAAGCTCGGCTACCTGCTGGAGAGCGACGTGATCGTGCCCAACAAGGACGAGTTGCTGTTCGTGGCGACGCAGCAGGCTCGCGCGATGTTCGAGAGCGGCTACCGCCCGCCGGTGAGGCGCCTGTTCCCGGTAGCCGGGCGCTCGGCGATTGCCACGATCAAGGGCCAGCTTGCCAACATGCGCGACGGTGGCTTCATCAGCGCGCACGACTTCCACATTTCCGCGCTGATCGCGGAGGTGGTGTGCGGCGGCGATGTCGATGCCGGCTCCATGGTGAACGAGGAGTACCTGATGGCACTGGAGCGCGAGCGCTTCTGCGGTTTGCTGGAGCATCCAAAGAGCCAGGAACGGATCATGGGCATGCTGCAGACGGGCAAGCCGGTACGCAATTGAGTCACGGCGGCGAGCGACCCGATCGAGCCCTCGAGCACGCGCTGCGCTGAAACGCCATGGCCAACCCTGCGACACCGACCGGTCCCCTCTCCCGCACGCGGGAGAGGGTTAGGGTGAGGGCGCGTGAGCTGCGCCGTGCCTCACCCGACGCCGAACGTGCGATCTGGCACCACCTGCGGGATCGGAGTCTCGACGGCTACAAGTTTCGCCGCCAACACCCGGTCGGCCGCTACTTCGCCGACTTTGCTTGTGTCGAAGCAAGGCTTGTTGTCGAGCTCGATGGCGGTCAGCACTACGAGCCAGCAGCAATGGCGGCCGACGCTCAACGCAGTGGAGCGCTGACGGCGAACGGCTTCCATGTGATGCGCTTCAGCAACCGTGAAGCACTTGCGGAACACGACGGGGTCCTGACCGCCATCCTCGATTGGCTCCGACTCCACCACCCTCACCCCAGCCCTCTCCCGCTAGCGGAAGAGGGAGCCGAGCAATGTCCTCTCCCCCAGGCGGGAGAGGGAGCAACACCAGCAAGGACCGAGACATGAGCAAGCAACTTCAGGACGCCTACATCGTCGCCGCGACCCGCACACCCATCGGCAAGTCCGGCCGCGGCATGTTCCGCAATACGCGGTCCGACGACTTGCTGGTGGCGGCAATTCACGGGGCCATGAAGCAGGTGCCCGGCCTCGACCCGAAAGCCATCGAAGACGCCATCGTCGGCTGCGCCATGCCGGAGGGCGAACAGGGCCTGAACATGGCGCGCATCGCCGTGCTGCTGGCCGGCCTGCCGAACGGCGTCGGTGGCGTCACCGTCAACCGCTTCTGCGCCTCGGGCCTGACCGCCGTGCAGATGGCGGCCGACCGCATCCGCGTCGGCGAGGCCGACGTGATGATTGCCGCCGGTGCCGAGTCGATGAGCATGGTGCCGATGAGCGGCAACAAGCCCTCCTTCAACCCCGAAGTGTTCGCCAGGAACGAAAACATCGGCATCGCCTACGGCATGGGGCTGACGGCCGAGAAGGTGGCGGCGCAGTGGAAGGTGTCACGCGAAGCGCAGGACGAGTTTGCGCTGCAGTCGCACCTGAAGGCGCTCAAGGCGATCGAGACCGGCCAGTTCAGCGACGAGATCACGCCGGTGGAGATCGTGGACCGTTATCCGAACCTCGAGGACGGCACGACGGCGCTGAAGACCCGCACCGCGAGCATCGACGAAGGCCCGCGCCCCGACACCTCGCTCGAAGGCTTGGCCAAGCTGCGCGCGGTGTTCGCCGCGAAGGGCTCGGTCACCGCCGGCAACAGCTCGCAGACGAGCGACGGCGCCGGCTGCCTGATCCTCGCCTCCGAAAAGGCGATCAAGCAGCACGGCCTCACCCCGCTCGCCCGCTTCGTCAGCTTCGCGATCAAGGGCGTGCCGCCCGAGATCATGGGCATCGGCCCGATCGAGGCGATCCCGGCGGCGCTGAAGTACGCCGGCCTCACGAAGGACCAACTCGACTGGATCGAGCTCAATGAAGCCTTCGCCGCGCAATCGCTGGCGGTGCTGAACACGCTGGACCTCGACCGCTCCAAGGTCAATCCGATGGGCGGCGCCATTGCGCTGGGCCACCCGCTCGGCGCCACCGGCGCGATCCGCGCGGCGACGGTCATCCACGCGCTGCGCCGTCACAACCTGAAGTACGGCATGGTCACGATGTGCGTGGGCACCGGACAGGGTGCGGCGGGAATCTTCGAGCGCGTCTGAGCGCCTGGCACCTAGGTTCAGCACGGCGCTTAGGTCGGCTCAGCTGTGCTTCGCCACGCCATCCCCAGCTCGCACCAATCCGCCTCGCCTCGCACCGCACCGCACCGCCCGCTCACTCGCTCGCTCGCTCGCTCACCGTTCCGGAGACCTCGATGTCCGACATCCTTGCCCACGTCGAAGCCGGCGTCCTCACGCTGACCTTCAACCGCCTCGACAAGAAGAACTCGATCACCGCCGCGATGTATTCAGCGCTCGGCGACGCGCTGGCGACGGCGAAAGACGACGACGAAGTTCGCGCCGTCGTGTTCCAGGGCCACGAACTGATCTTCTCCGCCGGCAACGACCTCGGCGACTTCATCAGCAACCCGCCGGCCGGCCCGGATTCGCCGGTCTGGCGCTTCCTGCACGGCATCAGCAGCTTTCCCAAGCCGGTCGTCGCGGCGGTGTGCGGCGCGGCCGTCGGCATCGGCACCACCCTGCTCCTGCACTGCGACCTGGTCTATGCGGGCGACAACGCCAAATTCAGCCTGCCGTTCGTGAACCTCGGCCTGTGCCCCGAGGCCGCATCCAGCCTGCTGCTGCCGCGCCTCATCGGCCATCCGCGTGCGGCCGAGGCGCTGCTGCTCGGCGAGCCCTTCGGCGCCGAACAGGCGCTGGAGTGGGGGCTCGTCAACCGCATCCTGCCGCCGGGCGAGGTCAACGGTTTCGCGCAGGCGCAGGCGAGGAAGCTTGCCGACAAGCCACGCGCCTCGCTGGTGGAGACCAAGCGTTTCATGAAGGCCGGCCAGGCCGAGGCGGTGAGCGCGCGCATGGCCGAAGAAGGCGCGCTGTTCGCCCGCCTGCTCGGCGAGCCGGCGGCGCGCGAGGCCTTCACGGCGTTCATGGCCAAGCGCAAGCCGGATTTCTCGAAGCTCTGACGACCGCCCCCGAGCCGCCGCCACGCAGCGGCTGGCTCCGGCGAGGCCGCGATACGCAGTGCGGACCTGCGTTTCCACGGTGAGCGTTCAGGGCAGTCCGCGCATCGCCCCTTCCCAACGGCCCCTGCACCAGTAAATTTCCATGGACCTCAAAGGCAAGACGCTCTTCATCACCGGCGCCAGCCGCGGCATCGGCCTGGCCATCGCCAAGCGCGCGGCGGCAGCCGGCGCCAACATCGCACTGATCGCCAAGACCACCGAGGCCAACCCCAAGCTGCCCGGCACCATCTACAGCGCCGCCGAGGAGATCGAGGCCGCCGGCGGCCAGGCCCTGCCGATCGCCGGCGACATCCGCGAGGAGGCCAGCGTGCTCGCAGCAGTGGCGCAGACGGCCGAGCGCTTCGGCGGCATCGACATCCTTGTCAACAACGCCAGCGCGATCAGCCTCACGCCGACGCACGCCACGCCGATGAAGCGCTTCGACCTCATGTTCGGCGTCAACGTGCGCGGCACCTACCTGTGCACGCAGGCCTGCCTGGCGCACCTGATCAAGAGCGCCGAGGCCGGCCGCAACCCGATGGTGCTCAACATGTCGCCGCCGCTGTCGATGAAGCCGCACTGGTTCAAGAACCACGTGGCCTATACGATGGCCAAGTACGGCATGAGCGAATGCACGCTCGGCCACGCGGCCGAGTTCAAGCCCTACGGCATCGGCGTCAACAGCCTGTGGCCGCGCACCGCCATCGCGACGGCCGCACTGCAGATGATCCCCGGCCTGGACATCGCCAAATGCCGCACGCCCGAAATCCTGGCTGACGCCGCCTACCTGGTCCTGACCAGCGACGCCAAGACCATGACCGGCAACTTCTTCATCGACGACACGCTGCTGGCGCAGCACGGCATCACCGATCTCGAAAAGTACAGCGTGACGCCAGGGACGAAAGAATTCGTGCCGGATTTTTTCGTGGATTGAGCAGGCGGCGCCCGCCTTACTCTTCGGAGCGCAATCCGTCCAGCCAGACAGACCAAGCCGCCTCGAAAGGCGTCGGCCCGTCGGCCACAGAGCGCGCTTGCGCTGCCTTGCGGATCCACATTCGCGTGTCGTGATGCGCACCGGCCACGGGCTGACGATCGCGAACGCGCGTGAACCAGGCATGTACCGCGGCGTAGTGCTCGGGATGGCGATCCGCGGTCCAGGCCAGGCCGACAAGATCGGCGAAGCCTTCCTCGCGCCGCACCCGGCGCATGTCGCGCTGCAAGCGCTGCAGCCCGGCGCCGTCGTCGGTCACCGGCCCGACGGCATTCGCGAAACCGGCCGGCAGTGTCTGCCAGGCACCCTGCACATGCCGCCAGCAGTGCGCCAGCTCGTGCGCCGTCATCGCCTCGATGACGGGAGCGCGCAACTCGGATGGCAGGCCGCGCAGCAGCGCCTCGGGGTCGTCGCCTTCGGCACGGCCTCGCATCGACAGCACGAGCTTGCAGCGCCCGCCGATGAAGGCCATGGCAAAGGGCACGTCGCCCGGCCGGGCCTGCGGTTGCACGATGACGTCGAGCGGGAGCCGCTGCGCCAATGCGTAAGCGAGCACCGGCGAGCCGGCCTGAAGCCAGCGCGTCTCCACTTCGGTCAACGCCGGGCCGGCCCAGACCAGCGCGGGCAGCAGGCTTTGCAGCAGGGCCAGGAAGAGGCGCTTGCACATGTGGCCATTGCACGGCCGAAGCCGCCGGGCCATCGGGCTGAAAAGCGCGGCTTGCCGCGCCCTGTTTCGTGGCTCCCGCAACGCACGGGCGCACTCGGCCCGGTCGAATCCGCTTTGCGGAACGCGCAAGCTCTCGAACACCTGCGACCCCCTCTCGCTCGAGGTGCGGCGGTTCTTGCCGGTGCCTTGCTCCCGCACAATCGCGCCATGAGCATCCAGACCGACGATTTCGCACCGGCTTCGGCGATACCGCGGCGCGTCCTCAGTGCCGCACCGGTATCACCGAACGAAGAGGCCGTGGAGCGCGCGCTGCGCCCCAAGGGCTTGGCGGAGTACGTCGGCCAGGTCAAGGCGCGCGAGCAGCTCGAAATCTTCATCGGCGCGGCGAAGAAACGTGGCGAGGCGATGGACCACGTGCTGCTGTTCGGCCCGCCGGGGTTGGGCAAGACGACGCTCTCGCACATCATCGCCGCCGAGCTGGGAGTGAACCTGCGCCAGACCTCCGGGCCCGTGCTGGAAAAGCCCAAGGACCTGGCGGCGATCCTCACCAACCTCGAGAAGAACGACGTGCTGTTCATCGACGAGATTCACCGCCTCTCGCCGGTGGTCGAGGAGATCCTGTATCCGGCGCTGGAGGACTACCAGATCGACATCATGATCGGCGAGGGCCCCGCGGCGCGCTCGATCAAGCTGGAACTGCAGCCTTTCACGCTGGTCGGCGCGACCACGCGCGCCGGCATGCTGACCAACCCGTTGCGCGACCGTTTCGGCATCGTCGCGCGGCTGGAGTTCTACACGGTCGAGGAACTCGCGCGCATCGTCACCCGCTCGGCCGGCTTGCTCAACGTGCCGACCGAAATCGACGGCGCGCAAGAGATCGCGCGCCGCTCGCGCGGCACGCCACGCATCGCCAACCGGCTGCTGCGCCGCGTGCGCGACTACGCCGAGGTCAAGGGCAACGGCCGCATCGATCTGGCCACGGCCGACAAGGCGCTGAAGATGCTCGACGTCGATCCGCAGGGCTTCGACGTGATGGACCGCAAGCTGCTCGAAGCCGTGATCCACCGCTTCGACGGCGGGCCGGTCGGCCTGGACAACGTGGCCGCGGCCATCGGCGAGGAGCCGGGCACGATCGAGGACGTGATCGAGCCCTACCTCATCCAGCAGGGCTACCTGCAGCGCACGCCGCGCGGACGCATCGCCACGCTGGCGGCTTACCGCCACCTCGGAGTGACGCCGCCGGCAGCTGCGGCAGGACTGTTCGGCTGAGGCGCTGCTTGCGCTGCTGAACAGGGTGGCCCTTGCGAGCAAGGCACCGGCGAGCCGGTAAGTCGCCGTGGATGATGCTTCGAGGCCTTGCCTGCGCCGCAGGTGCTCGCCCCGGCTTGTCAGTGCTTGTGGTGATCCGCGTGCTCGGCTGCAGGAGCCGCAGCGGCAGCAGCCGCTTTCTCGACCTTCACCTCCACCATCACGTCGCCGGCCTTCTCGAACGTGAGCTTCAGCGGAATGCTCTTGCCCAGTTCCAGCGGCGCCTTCAGCCCCAGGAGCATGAGGTGGTCGCCGCCCGGCTTGAGCTCGACACTGCCGCCCGCAGGCAGCTCGATGGCGTCGAGCTGGCGCATGCGCATCACGTCGCCGTCGAGCTTCATGGTGTGCAGCTCGACACGCTCGGCCGCCGTGCTGCTGACGGAGAGCAGACGGTCCGCGGTCTTGCCGCGGTTCTCGAGTTTGAAGTAGCCACCGCCGGCCATCTGACCGGCCACCGTGGGCCGCGCCCAAGGATGGGCGATCCGGATGGCGCCGGCCTGGTAGTCATGTGCCAGGGCGAGAGGCGCGCCGAGCGCGACGCAGATCGCCACCAGGGCGCCGCGAAAGGAGGGATTTTTCATGGGGCGATTTTGCTCGCAGAAGGCGTTGTTCTATCGCCCCACCAGCGATCGGGAACAGGCCGACACGGGGCCGTGCCCGCCGCGGACGGAATCAATCGAGCCGCCCCCGCGCGTCCACCGTCCACACCGCCTCGACCACGCCGCGCTTCAGCCCGCCGCGCACGGCGATCAGGTGATCGTGCAGGTTGACGGTCGGATCGCAGTGGCCGGGCACCAGCCAGAGCGTGTCGCCGAGCGCCGGCAATGCGGCGCCTTCGCCGCGCGGCTTCAGCATGCAATGCTCGTCGTTGGCACCGACGACCTGCAGGTCCTCGCGCTGCCACACGGTGGGCAGGCCCGACTCGATCGCATGCGACTTGTGGCCGGCATCGACGACGACATGCGTAGTGCTCGCGCTCATCACCTGCGCCTTGACGAAGAGGGCGTGCTCGAAGCGCGGTGCGTCGGGATGCGGCGTGTTGCGCGCGTAGTCTGCGTCGAGGAAGGCGTAGCTGCCGGGCTGGAGTTCGCCGTAGACGCCGCTGCCGGCTTCGAGCATGAACGTGCCGCTGCCGGCGCCGGTCACGAGCAGGGGGGTGTCGATGCCGGCAGCGCTGATCGCAGCGCGCGCCGCGCTCACGATGGCGACTGCCTGCTCGATGGCTGCCGCGCGCTCGGCTGCGCTGCGGAAGTGCTGGGCGCTGCCGTGGTAGGCCTGCAACCCGGCCAACCGCAGGCCGGCGCCATCGACCCCGGGCCGGGGGGGCGCCTGCGCGGCCACCTGCCGCGCCAGCGCAGCGGCCTGCTCGGGCGACACGCCGCAGCGGCCTTGCCCGACATCGACCTCAATGAACACGTCCACCGTGCTGCCGGCACCCTTCACGGCCTGGGCCAGCCTGTCGATGCCGAGTGCGCTATCGACAGTCATCGCCAGCCGCACCCGCTGTGCCAGCGCAGCAAGGCGAGCCAGCTTGGCCGGCGCAATCACCTCGTTGCTGACGAAGACGTCGCTCACGCCGGCCGCTGCCAGCGCCTCGGCCTCGCCCGTCTTCTGCACGCACACGCCCACGGCGCCCAGCGCCATCTGGCGCAGCGCGATGGCCGCGCACTTGTGCATCTTGGCGTGGGGACGCAGCTTCACGCCCTGCGCGCGCGCAAAGTCGGCCATCGCCCGCAGGTTGCGCTCGAAGGCATCGAGATCGACGACCAGCGCCGGCGTGTCGATGGCGGCGACGGGATCGCCGCAGGCAGCAGGTGCAGGGCGCATTCGAGTCCTCACTCAGGCGGCATGGCCGACCTTGTCGGTCGAGGGGCTGAGCGAAGGGGCGCCGCCGATCCCGCCATCGCTGAACTCGTCGTGCACCAGGCCGTCGAGATGCGAGGTATCGCTCCAGCCGACGAGCGTGAAACCGTCTGGCGTATGGAGCAGCCGGTTGACGGCGGCATTGCCGAGCTGCCAGGTGCGCGGCGCCGCCAGATCGATGCGCGCCGCGGCGCGGTACAGGCAGTCCATCACGCCGCCATGCGCGACCAGCGCGACGGTCTGGCCCGGATGCGCGGCAGCGAGTCGCTCGGCCGTGGCCACCACGCGCGCATAGAAGACGCGCAGGGTTTCGCCGCCGTCGGGGGCGAACTCCAGATCGCGGGCTCGCCAGCGCGAACTGTCGTTCGGGAAGTTCGCCTCGATCGCGGCCCAGGTTTCACCTTCGAAGCAGCCGAAGCCGCGTTCGCGCAGCCCGACGTCGGGCCGCACCCTGATGCCGATCGCCGCACCGATGGCCTGCGCGGTATCGAAAGCCCGGGCCAGGTCGCTGGCATAGATGACGTGAATGCCCTCCCCGGCCACGGCCTGCGCGACGCGCCCGGCCTGCCAGCGCCCCTTGTCGTTGAGCCCCACGTCGAGCTGCCCCTGGATGCGGGTGCCGACGTTCCAGTCGGTCTCGCCGTGGCGGATGGCGAGGATGCGGGTGGCCTCCGTCTGCGGCATCAGGCGGCACCCCCGTCTGAATTTCGCAGCCGGGGATTGAGCGTAAAGGTGCCGCTGAAGCGGGCCTCGCCGAGCACATGGCCTTCGATCGCGGAGCGCACCTGCGCGCCGGTGAAGCTGCCTTCGACCGGCAGCCGGGCCACATCGAGTGCGTAGAGCGTGAAGAGGTAGCGGTGCAGGGTGGCGTCGTTGAAGGGTGGAAACGGGCCGTCGTAGCCGTGGTAATCGCCGGCGCGCTCGGCGTCGCCGGCGAACCAGCCGGTGAAGTCGTTCAAGCCCTGGCGAGCACCGTGCAGGCTGGCCGGACCGGGCTTGCCGCGCGGCGTGAAGCCGTGGCTGAACTCGCCCTCGGCCAGTTGCGTGAACGTGGGCGGCAGATCGACCAGCACCCAGTGGAAGAAATCGATGCGCGGCAGGCTCGCTGGCACCTCGCGGCCGGGCTGGTTCACGTCGTCGCCGCGGCTGGGCACGTCGGGGTCGTGGCAGATCAGTGCGAGGCTGCGGGTGCCGGCCGGCAGATCGCTCCACGCGAGTTGCGGAGAGACGTTGTCGGAAAAAGCGACGGTGCTCGCCGCGTCGGGTCGGCCGGCCGCAAACTTTTCGGGGATCGGGCCGCCGTCGGCCCAGCTTGCGCTGGTGAGTTTCAAATCGGCTCCTCGGTTTGACGAACGAAAAGCATCAGAAAGAAGTTCGAAGGTCGAGTCCGCGGGTGCCTTGCTTAGCAACGGCTGCCGCGATGGCGGTGACTTCGACGGACTCCCTCAGACGCCCCAGACGATCTCGACGTCGGCCTGATGCGCGCGCTTGATCATCTCGAGCATCGGCCAGGCGCGCTGGCGCAGGGTGACACCGCCGGGCGGTGGCAGCTTGCGGCCCTCTTCACGGGCCTCGGCTTCGGCCTGCTCGCGAGCGGCCTCCTCAGTGGCGATGGCCGCCTCCAGCGCCTGCAAGGCGCCCGGCATGTCGGCCGGCTCGAGGATGCCCTTGGGCGCCGGCTCCTTGCCCATGGTGCGCAGCACCGCATCGCCGACCGGGCCGGTCATGATCAGGTCGCCGCTGTTCCTGGACTTGAACTTGTAGATCATCGTTTTCAGCCTCGGCTTTGCAGGTGGGGATTCGAGTGTGAATTCAGCGTGAAATGGTCGCGCTGGAAGGGGTGGGCCGATTGTGCCCCCCGCATCGGGCCGTCCTCGGGGCGCCCGCTCGGCCGGCTGGCCAGCACCTGATGCAGCGACATCCAGCCGCGCTCGAAACCCAGCGCGCTGAAGCCAAGATAGAGCCGATAGGCGCGCACGACGGGCTCCGTGGTGACCCGGCGCGCGAGTTCGAGCCGCGCCTCCAGCGCGTCGCTCCACGCCCACAGCGTGCGCGCGTAATGCGGGCGAAGGTTCTCCATGTCCAGCCCTTCCAGGCCGGCCTCGGCCATTGCAGCCATGACTTGCGAGATGTGCACCAGCTCGCCGCCCGGAAAGATGTGGCGCCCCACGAAGTCGCCGATGCCGGCGCCGAGCTGGCGGTTGTGCAGCCCGCCGGCGCTGATGCCGTGGTTGAGCAGCAGGCCGCCCGGCTTGAGCAGGCGGCGGATCTTGGCGAAATAGCCGGTCAGCCGCGCCACGCCGACATGCTCGAACATGCCCACCGAGGCGATCTTGTCGTAGGACTCGGTCTCCGGCAGTTCACGGTAATCGCACAGCGCCACCGTCACGCGCCCGCGCAGCCCGCGCGCATCGATCAACTGCTGCATGTGCGCATACTGCTCTTTCGACAGGGTGATGCCGTGCGCCCTCACGCCGTGCCGCTCGGCCGCCCACAGCAGCAGTGCGCCCCAACCGGCGCCGATATCGAGCAGCCGCTCGCCCGGCCGCAGCATCAACTTGCGGCAGATCAGCTCGAGCTTGGCCTCCTGCGCCTTGGCCAGCGTGACCACGCCGCGTGGCCAGTAGGCGCACGAATAAACACGCCGCGGATCGAGCCAGAGCGCATAGAAGTCGTTGGAGACGTCGTAGTGAAACGCGATCTGCGCCCGGTCGCGCAGCGCGCTGTGGCGCAGCCGCGAACGCATGGGGCTCAGGAGGCGGCTCACAAAGCGTGCGGGACCGTTCGGCGTGGCGGCGATCACCGGGTCGGCCGGCAGCAGGTCCGCCCCGACCGTGCAGATGTCGCGCAGGTTGCCGTCGAGCTCGAGCCGACCGTCCACGTAGGCCTCGGCCAGCGCACCGAGCTGGCCGCGAGCCAACAGCGCCAGCAGGCCGGTGTCGTTCAGTCCGAGCACCACCCGCGACGGCGCAGCGCCGAGCCGGGCGCCGTTGGGCAGCAACAGCGCGGTCGACACCGGCAGGCGCTCCAGGCGCGCCGCAAGGCGCTCGGCTGTGGCGTTCGCGGCGCCGCGAACGGGCACTGTGTTGGGCAATGTGAGCATGGAGTCCCCGACCGAGTCGCGCGGCGTCGCGCAGGGCACACTCGCAAGCCCAGCAATTGAAGAGCCCGACGATGAAACTGGTTCGCTATGGCGCCGCCGGGCGCGAGAAACCCGGCCTGATCGACTCTCAGGGAACGCTGCGTGATCTGTCCAGCCTGCTGCCCCCGGGTTCAGGTGGTCTTCATCTGCCGGCGCTCGGCCTTGCCGGCCTGGCCCGCTTGCGCCGGCTCGATGCCACCGCGCTGCCGCGCGTACGCGGCACGCCGCGCCTGGGCGTGCCCTTCACCGGCATCAGCAAGTTCGTCGGTATCGGCCTGAATTACCGCGACCACGCCGCGGAGGCGGGCCTGCCGGTGCCGAGCGAGCCGATCATCTTCATGAAGGCGACCACCTCCATCAGCGGGCCGAATGACCCGATCGAGATGCCGCCCGACGCGCAGAAGGTGGATTGGGAGGTCGAGCTCGGCGTCGTCATCGGCAAGACTGCCAAGAACGTGTCGGAGGCGGGGGCCCTGGCGCACGTGGCCGGCTATTGCGTGGTCAACGACGTGAGCGAGCGCGCCTGGCAAATGGAGCGCGGCGGCACCTGGGACAAGGGCAAGGGCTTCGATACGTTCGGTCCGATCGGGCCCTGGCTCGTGACGGCGGACGAGGTGCCCGACCCCCAGGCGCTCGCCATGTGGCTCGATGTGAACGACCAGGCTCGCCAGCGCGGCAACACCGCCACCATGGTGTTCGGCGTGGCGGCGCTGGTCAGCTACGTGAGCCGCTGCATGACCCTGCTGCCCGGCGACGTGATCGCCACCGGCACGCCGCCCGGCGTGGCGATGGGCATGAAGCCGCAGCCGCAGTATCTGAAGGCCGGCGATGTGGTGACGCTGGGAATCGACGGCCTGGGAGCGCAGCGGCAGGCCCTGGTGCAGGAGTGAGGCGGGCGCGATCGCCGCTGTCTTCGCAGGCGGGCACCTCGCGTGCCTTGCTTCGCAAGGGCTGGCGCGATGGCGCTGTCTGTTGCGGCTTCAGGCCGCCAGCTTGAACACCTTCACCGCATCGGTAAGCTTGTGCGACTGTTCGTGCAAGGAGGTGGCCGCCGCAGCGGCCTGCTCGACCAGCGCAGCGTTCTGCTGCGTCATGCCGTCCATCTGCTCGACCTGGCGATTGATCTGCTCGATGCCGACGCTCTGTTCACGGCTGGCCACGCTGATCTCGCCCATGATGTGCGTCACCTGGCGCACGCTGGAAAGAATCTCGCTCATCGTCGCGCCGGCCTGATCGACCAGCTTGGCGCCGGTGTCGACCTTGCCGGCCGAGTCCTCGATCAGCGTCTTGATCTCCTTGGCCGCCGCCGCGCTGCGCTGGGCCAGCGAGCGCACTTCGCCGGCCACTACCGCGAAACCGCGGCCCTGCTCGCCGGCCCGCGCCGCTTCCACGGCGGCGTTAAGCGCGAGGATGTTGGTCTGGAAGGCGATGCCGTCGATCACGCCGATGATGTCGGCGATCTTGCGTGCGCTGGCGTTGATCTCGGTCATCGTCGAGACCACCTGGCTCATCACTTCGCCGCCTCGGCCGGCCACGCTGCTCGCCGTGGTGACGAGCTGGTTGGCCTGCTGAGCGTTGTCGGCATTCTGACGCACGGTGGCCGTGAGCTGCTCCATGGAGCTGGCGGTTTGCTGCAGGCCGCTGGCCTGGTTTTCGGTGCGGGTGGACAGGTCGGCGTTGCCCGAGGCGATCTCGCTCGAGGCCAGCGCCACCTGCTCGGCCGAAGCGCGCACGTCGGCGATGGTCGCCTGCAGCTTCTTGCGCATGGTGTTGAGCTCGTGGTTCAGCCAGGCGATCTCGTCGCGGCCGGTGGAGCTGATCTTGGTGACGAGGTCGCCCTTGGCGATGCGCATCACCGCGTCGACCACCTGCTCGACCGGCGCCTTGACGCTGCGCCGCACCGCCCAGCCCAGCCAGGCGCCGAACAGCGCGGCCAGGCCGACGAGCAGGCCGATCATGAGCGCCGCGCGGTCGGCCGTTTGCTGCAAGGCGGTCGCCTTCGCCATGAGCGCCGCGCTCGCGGAGGCCGCCAGCAGCGCCTGAGCTTCGGCGGTGTTGCTGCGCAGGGTCCAGACGCTGGTCGCGCCCAGCGCCAGCATCAGCAGGACCATCGCCGCAAAGCCGGCGGCGATGCGGGTGGTCAATCGGTAGTTCAGCAGGTTCATTCGATCTTTCCAGGGTGCGCCGCGGTTGTCTCCGCGCGTAACCGGCTGGCGCATTGCACTACGCCGGTAGCTGCTGGAAATATCGACGCAATGGAGCCGAACTGAAGCCCCGATCAGCACGGCGCAAGACGCGCTTTTCGCTGAAGGGGAAAGCGGGCGCAGCGCACATTCGGCAGGCAGCGTCGCGCCGCACCAGAGCGCAACAAGCTCGCCGCGCACTTGCGAGAGCGACCGCGCGCAGGTGCGGCCCGGCGGCCGCAGCCAGGAGGTCAAACGCCGGCGCCCTGCGGCGACGGATGGCTGTGCTCAGCCGGCCTGCATCCCTCTTAGACCACCGCCGTGACCTTAACCGCCGTGACCTTGAAGCCCGGAATCTTGGCCACCGAATCCAGCGCGTCGCCGGTCAGCTTGTTGGCCGCGGCTTCCCAGAAAGCGAAGGGCAGGAACACCTGGCCGCGCTGCACGTCGGAGCTGACCTGGGCGCGCGCCTGCACCGCGCCCCAGCGCGTGGCGAGCTGCACCACCTGGCCATGCCGCGCACCGAGCGCCTGAGCATCAGCCGGATGCAACGAGACCAGCGCCTCGGGCGCGATCGCATCGAGCATGCTCGCATGGCGTGTCATCGCACCGGTGTGCCAGTGCTCCAGCACCCGGCCGGTGGTGAGCACGAAGGGGAACTCCGCGTCGACCTGCTCGGCCCCGGGTCGGAACGCCGTGGGCACGACCGTGGCGCGGCCGTCCTTCGTGGGGAAGTTCTCGATGAAGACGACGCTCTGGCCCGGCTCGTCCTCGCGCTGCGCAGGGGTGACCACCGCGTCTTCGCGCACGAGGCGCGACCAAGGCACGCCGGCCAAGGGCTCCATCACGCCACGCATTTCCTCGAACACGCGGGCCACCGGCGCTTCGGCGGCCTGCCGGCCGTCGCCGTCCTCTTTGCGCCAGTAGTTCCAGCCGGCGCCCAGCCGGCGCGCGATCTGCTCGATCGCCCACAGGTCCTGGCGTGCATCGCCCGGCGGCGTCAGGGCCGGGCGGCCGATCTGGATGAGCCGGTCGGTGTTGGTGTAGGTGCCCCACTTCTCGGGCTGGGCCGAGGCGGGCAGGACCACATCGGCCAGGATCGCAGTTTCCGTCGCGAAGATGTCCTGCACCACCAAGTGTTCCAGCGTGGCCAGCGCCTTGCGCGCATGCGCGAGGTCGGGATCGCTCATCGCCGGGTTCTCGCCTTCAACGTACAGGCCGCGGATGGCGCCGTCGGTGACGGCGTGCATGATCTCCACCACGGTCAGGCCCGGCCTGGCGTCGATCGACGTGCTCCACAGCGCCTCGAACTGCGCGCGCACCGCCTCGCTGGTGACGCGCTGGTAGTTGGGCAGCATCATCGGGATCAGGCCGGCGTCGCTCGCGCCTTGCACGTTGTTCTGGCCGCGCAGTGGGTGCAGGCCGGTGCCGGGGCGGCCGATCTGGCCGGTGAGCAGCGACAGGGCGATCAGGCCGCGCGCGTTGTCGGTGCCGTGCACGTGCTGGCTGATGCCCATGCCCCACAGGATCATGGACGACTTGGCGGTCGCGAAGGCGCGCGCCACCGCGCGCAGCGTGTCGGCGTCGATGCCGCAGATCTCGCTCATGCGCTCGGGCGTGGCCTCGGCCACCGCCGCCTTGAGCGCTTCGTAGCCATTGACCCGGGCGGCCACGAAGGCCTCATCGACCAGGCCCTCGTCGATGATGACGTGCAGCAGGCCGTTGAGCAGCGCCACGTCGGTGTCAGGACGGAACTGCAGGTGCCACGTCGCGCGCCGCGTCAGCGCATTGGTGCGCGGATCGCAGATGACGAGCTTCGCACCCCGGTCGACGGCGTTCTTGAGCCAGGTCGCGGCGACCGGGTGGTTGACGGTCGGGTTGGCACCGATCAGGAAGATCAGCTCCGCCTCGGCCACGTCGGCCACCGGATTGCTCACCGCGCCGGAGCCGATGCCTTCGAGCAGCGCCGCCACCGAACTGGCATGGCACAGCCGCGTGCAGTGATCGACGTGCGAGCTTTGCATCGCCTGCCGCACGAGTTTCTGGAACAGGTAGGCTTCTTCGTTGCTGCCCTTGGCCGAGCCGAAGCCGGCCAGCGCCGATTGCGATCCGGCGCCCGCCGCGTCCCGGATGCGGGCCAGGCCGCCGGCGGCGAGATCGAGCGCCTCGTCCCAGCTCGCTTCGCGGAAAATATTTTCGATCGGCAACTCACCCCGCTTGACGCGCTCGATGTCAGCCGGATCCTTGGCCACGCCTTCGCGGCGCACCAGCGGCATGGTCAGGCGCTTCGGGTTGTGGATGTAGTCCACGCCGTAGCGGCCCTTGACGCAAAGCCGCCCGTGGTTGGCCGGGCCGTCGCGGCCGGTGACGAAGTGGATGCGCTCTTCGCCCTTCTCATTCGGGCCCACGTTCCACGTGAGCTGGCAGCCGACACCGCAATACGGGCAGACCGAGTCGACCTTCTTCGTGACCTCGAGCAGGCCCACGCCCTTGGCCGGCATCAACGCGCCGGTCGGGCAGGCCTGCACGCACTCGCCGCAGGCCACGCAGCTCGACTCGCCGAGCGGCGTGAGCGCGTCGAAGGTGATCTGCGCCTGCGGGCCGCGAAAGGCCAGGCCGATCACGTCGTTGCCCTGTTCGTCGCGGCAGGCGCGAATGCAGCGCGTGCATTGAATGCAGGCGTCGAGGTTGACCGCGATGGCCGGGTGCGACAGGTCGGGCGCCGCATAGCTGCGCTCGCGTTGCGGCAGGCGGCCAGTGGGCGCACCTGCCGTCTGGGCCCAGCGGCTCAGCTCCGACTCATGCGTGTACTCGTCGGTGGTCGCACCGGCGTCGCTCATCAGCAGCTCGAGCACCATCTTGCGCGCGGCCACGGCCCGCGGACTTTCGGTCTGCACCTTCATGCCCGCCGCCACACTGCGGCAGCACGAGGCGGCCAACACGCGCTCGCCATCGACCTCGACCATGCACGCGCGGCAGTTGCCGGCCGGCACGAACTGGTCGTTGTGGCACAGGTGCGGGATCGTCGTGCCTTCGCGCTTGGCGACGGTCCAGATCGTTTCGTCGGCGCGCGCGGTCACCGTGCGGCCGTCGAGCGTGAGTTCCACCGTCGCCACTTGGGGTGCGAGCAGTCGTGAGATCAGAGGGGCGTTCATGGGGT
>NZ_JACDCW010000151.1 GCF_013817345.1 Methylibium sp. | reverse complement strand
GAGTACTTGTAGGCCATCGCCACCAGGGTGGGCATCTTGCCGATCAGGCGGTTCGCCGCCGTGGCGCGGTGTTCCGGGTTCTGGATGTCCGTCACGTCGTGATAGAAGGCCGACAGCGCGCCGACCAGGCCGGTCAGCACCGCCATCGGATGGGCGTCGCGCCGAAAGCCGCGCAGGAAGAACTGCATCTGCTCGCTGACCATCGTGTGGTTGGTCACCTTCCTGTCGAAGTCCTGCTTCTGCTGGGCGTTCGGCAGTTCGCCGTTGAGCAGCAGATAGCAGGTGTCGAGGAAGTCGCAGTTCTCGGCGAGTTGCTCGATCGGGTAGCCGCGGTAGAGCAACTCACCCTTGTCGCCGTCGATGTAGGTGATGGCCGACTGGCAGGCCGCAGTGCTCAGGAAACCGGGGTCGTAGGTGAACTTGCCGGTCTGGGCGTAGAGCTTGCGGATGTCGATCACGTCGGGACCGACGCTGCCCTGGTAGATCGGCAGTTCCATGCTGGGGCTGCCATCGGAAAACGAGAGGGTGGCTTTGACATCGGACGGGGTCATGGCAATTCCTTCTGGTCGAAGCTGAGTACAGCGAAAGAGGCGAGAGAGAAATCGGTGCGACAGCGCGTTTAGACAGCGCTCAGGCCGGTGCAGGGCGGCGCAGCTGAGCGAGCACCAGTCGCACCGTCGCCGAGTCGAGTACGCCTTGCGGTTCGCGCCGCGCGAGCAGCAGATCGAGCAAATCGGGGTCCGACAGTTCCATCAGCGCCTCGATGCCTGCCGCCTGGTCCCGCGTGAGCGTGTTCTGGTGCAGGGCGAAGAAGCGCTCGATGAAAAGATCGTTTTCGAGCAAACCGCGCCGGCAGCGCCAGCGCAACTTCCCGAGTGCTGCCGGGTCGAGCAAGCGATCGTCGAGCGAGACGGCCATGAATTCTCGGGCGGTGGGCCTCAGACGGCGCGGCGCACCAGCATGTCGCGGATCTTGCCGATGGCCTTGGTGGGGTTCAGGCCCTTGGGACAGACATCCACGCAGTTCATGATGGTGTGACAGCGGAAGAGGCGGTAGGGATCTTCCAGGTTGTCCAGGCGGGCCGCGGTGTCCTGATCGCGGCTGTCCGCGATGAAACGGTAGGCCTGCAGCAGGCCGGCGGGGCCGACGAACTTGTCGGGGTTCCACCAGAAGCTCGGGCAGGCCGTCGAGCAGCTCGCGCACAGGATGCATTCGTACAGGCCGTTAAGCTCGTCGCGCTCTTCGGGCGACTGCAGCCGCTCGGTCTCGGGCGGCGGCTGGTCGTTGACGAGATAGGGCTTGATCGAGTGGTACTGCTTGAAGAACTGCGTCATGTCGACGATCAGGTCGCGGATCACCGGCAGGCCGGGCAGCGGCTTGAGGACGATGTTGCCCGGCAGCGTGCGCATGTTGGTGAGGCAGGCCAGGCCGTTCTTGCCGTTGATGTTCATCGCGTCGGAGCCGCACACCCCTTCGCGGCAGGACCGTCGGAACGACAAGGTCGGATCGACGGCCTTGAGCTTGTTGAGGGCGTCGAGCAGCATGCGCTCGGAGCCGTCGAGCTCGACCTGCAGCGTCTGCATGCGCGGTTTGGCGTCCGCGTCGGGGTCGTAGCGGTAGATCTGGAAGGTGCGTAGGCTCATGCTCGTGCTTCCTCGGCGCTCAGAACGAGCGAACCTTGGGCGGAATGGAGTCGGTCGTCAGCGGCGTCAGGTTCACGGGCTTGTAATCGAGCCGGTTGCCTTCGCTGAACCACAGCGTGTGCTTCATCCATTCCACGTCGTTGCGGCCGTTCGGATATGTGGGCGTGTCGGCGTAGTCATTGACGGTGTGCGCACCACGGCTTTCCTTGCGCGCCGCCGCCGAGACGATGGTGGCGCGCGCCGCTTCTATGAGGTTCTCGACCTCGAGGGCCTCGATGCGCGCGGTGTTGAACACCTTGGACTTGTCGCCGAGCGCGATGTTCTTCACCCGCTCGGCCAGGGCGGCGATCTGCTTGACGCCCTCATCGAGCATCACCTGCGTGCGGAACACGCCAGCGTGTAGCTGCATGCTGCTGCGAATGTCGTTCGCGACGTCCTGGGCGTACTCGCCGCCAGTGCTTGCCTCCAGGCGGGCCAGACGTGCAAGGCTGCTGTCGGCGGCGTCTGCGGGCAGCGGCTTGTGCGACTTGTTCTTCTCGTTGAACTCGACGATGTGGTTGCCTGCCGCACGCCCGAACACCAGCAGGTCGAGCAGCGAATTGGTGCCCAGCCGGTTGGCGCCGTGCACACTGACGCAAGCGCACTCGCCCACCGCGTAAAGCCCGTTCACGACCGTGTTGGGGTTGCCGCCCTTCGGCATCACGACCTGGCCGTGCACGTTCGTCGGCACGCCACCCATCTGGTAGTGGATGGTCGGCACCACCGGGATCGGCTCCCTGGTGATGTCGACATTGGCGAAGTTGTGGCCGATCTCGTAGACCGAGGGCAGCCGTTTCATGATCGTGGCCGCGCCCAGGTGGGTCATGTCGAGCACCACGTAGTCTTTGTTGGGGCCGCAGCCGCGGCCTTCCTTGATTTCCTGATCCATGCAGCGCGAGACGAAATCGCGCGGCGCAAGATCCTTGAGGGTGGGCGCATAGCGCTCCATGAAACGCTCGCCGTTGCTGTTGCGTAGGATCGCGCCCTCGCCGCGGCAGCCTTCCGTGAGCAGCACACCGGCACCGGCCACGCCCGTCGGGTGGAACTGCCAGAACTCCATGTCCTCGAGCGGAATGCCGGCGCGCGCCGCCATGCCCAGGCCGTCACCGGTGTTGATGTAGGCGTTGGTCGAAGCGGCATAGATGCGACCTGCGCCGCCCGTGGCGAGCAGCACGGTCTTACCCTGCAGGATATGGACCTCGCCGGTCTCCATTTCAAGGGCGGTCACGCCGAGCACATCGCCTTCGGCATCGCGGATCAGGTCGAGCGCCATCCACTCGACGAAGAACTGCGTGCGCGCCTTGACGTTCTGCTGGTACAGCGTGTGCAGCATTGCGTGGCCGGTGCGGTCGGCCGCAGCACAGGCCCGCTGCACCGGCTTTTCGCCGTAGTTCGCAGTGTGGCCGCCGAAGGGGCGCTGGTAGATGGTGCCGTCCGGGTTGCGGTCGAAGGGCATGCCGAAGTGTTCGAGCTCGTACACCACCTTCGGCGCTTCGCGGCACATGAACTCGATCGCGTCTTGGTCGCCGAGCCAGTCGGAACCCTTGACGGTGTCGAAGAAGTGGTAATGCCAGTTGTCTTCGCTCATGTTGCCGAGCGAAGCGCCGATGCCGCCCTGGGCCGCCACGGTGTGCGAGCGCGTCGGGAACACCTTGGACAGCACCGCCACGCTGAGGCCGGCGCGCGCGAGTTGCAAGGAGGCGCGCATGCCGGAGCCGCCGGCACCGACGATGACGACATCGAACTTGCGGGTGGGAAGCGTCGTTGCGCTCATTCTTCTACAGCCTCCAGAGCACTTGGATCGCCCAGCCCGCGCACGCGACGAGCCAGACGATGGTGGCCACCTGCAGCACGAGCTTCAAGCCGACGTGATGGATGTAGTCCATCCAGATGTCGCGCATGCCGACCCAGGCGTGCCATGCCAGCGAGAGCAAGGTCACGAAGGTGAGCAGCTTCATCCACTGCGACGAGAAGATGCCGGCCCAGCGCACGTAGCCCAACTCCGCGCCGAAGATCAACTGCGCCAGCAGCACGATGGTGAAGAGCGCCATCAGCACCGCGGTGACGCGCTGGCTGAGCCAGTCGCGCAATCCGTAGTGAGCGCCGACGACGATGCGCTGCGATCCGTAGTTCTTGTTCATGTCGAATGCGCCCTCTTCTCGCGTTCTCAATACAGGCCGAACAGCTTGGCGCCCAGCACGACCGTCAGCAGCGCGCTCGAAGCCAGGGTGAACAGCGCCGACTTGGCCCCGGCGTCCGCGGTGACGGCGTGCATCACGTCCATGTAGAGGTGGCGCACCCCGGCGATGAAGTGGTGCAGATACGCCCAGATCAGCGCCAGCGCGACCAGCTTGATAAACCAGCCCGGCAAGAAACCGAGGCCCGCATTGAAGGCGCTCGCGAAACGCTCGAAGCTGATCTCGGAAGTGAGGCTGGTGTCGAACAGCCACACGACGAAAGGCAGCAGCACGAACATCAAGGCGCCGCTGATCCGATGCAGGATCGACACGATGCCCGCCGGCGGCAAGCGGTAGCCCACGATCTGGGTGATGTGGATGTTGCGGTAGACCGGGCGTTGTCGGTCCGCCTTCGCGCTGATGTCTGCCATGCCGGACCCTGGTTGTCTTCTATAAAACCCGAAGAGTTTATTGCATTGCAACATGCGCACCGGCGCCGGTGCGCCGAAGCTCTGCACCTTCAATTCAACTCGTTGCGGTAGTGGTGGTTGGAGGTCTCGTACAGACCGCGCCGCAGCTCGACCGGCTTGTCGCCGTAGGTGAGCGTGCGCCGCTCGACACTCAGGAGCGGCGCCCCCTCGGCCACTGCAAGCAAGGGCGCATCAACGGCATTTGCGGCGGTCGCCCGCAGCTTCTCTTCGGCGCGAATGGTGCGCACGCCGAACTCGGTCTCGAAGAAGGCGTAAAGCGGCCCGCGGTAGTCGGCCAGGCGCTCGGTCGTGAGCCCCTTGAACAGATTGCCGGGCAGCCAGATGTCCTCGAGCACCACCGGGCGGCCGGCGAAGATCAGGAGACGACGTGCCTGGATCACCGGGTCGCCCGCCTTGAGGTCGAGCGTTCGCGCCACCTCGGCATTCGCGCGCACTCGCCGGCAGTCGAGCAACCGGCGCTCCACCGACCCGCTCTTGGCCCGCTCGTCAGGCACCAGGCGCAAGAAGCGGTATTGCACCTGCTGTTCGGCATGCGTCGCCACGAAAGTGCCCTTGCCCTGACGCCGCAGCACCAGGTTTTCGGCCGCCAGCTCGTCGATCGCCTTGCGGACCGTGCCCTGGCTGACCCGGTAGCGCACCGCCAGTTCGGTCTCGCTCGGAATCGCCTCGCCAGGACGCCATTCGCCGGCCTGCAGGCTTCGCGTGATCAAGGCCTTGATCTGCTGATAAAGCGGACTGAACGCGGGGCCCGCAGTCGGGCCGGGCGGAGCTTCGGCTGTAGGCGGGTAAGGTGAGTGGGCAGCCATGCCCGGATTGCATCACAGCCCGCGCCTCGCCGTCCACAACAACGCTGAAAGATGTCTTATATAAAACAGAGGAGCTTTGACGCCCGGAAGCCGGCCGCCTAGACTTGCTCCTAAACTCGGCGCTCGGCGTGTGCCTCATCGCAGGCACCGCCCGCGCCGCCCAGATTCCCAAACTTTCCGGAGCTTCCCTCATGAGCAAGACACCCGTCCGTGTGGCCGTCACCGGTGCCGCTGGCCAGATCGGCTATGCCCTGCTGTTTCGCATCGCTTCGGGCGAAATGCTGGGCAAGGATCAGCCCGTCATCCTGCAGTTGCTGGAAGTCCCCGACGAGAAGGCGCAGAAGGCTCTCAAGGGCGTGATGATGGAACTCGAGGACTGCGCATTCCCGCTGCTGGCCGGCATGCAGGCGCATGGCGATCCGATGAACGCATTCAAGGACACGGACTACGCCCTGCTCGTCGGTTCGATGCCCCGCAAAGCGGGCATGGAACGATCGGAACTGCTGTCCATCAATGGCAAGATTTTCATCGGCCAGGGCAAGGCGCTCAATGCCGTGGCAAACCGCAATGTCAAGGTTCTGGTCGTCGGCAATCCGGCCAACACCAATGCCTACATCGCGATGAAGAGCGCTCCCGACCTGCCACGCAAGAACTTCACCGCCATGCTGCGCCTCGACCACAACCGTGCGCTGAGCCAGGTGGCCGCCAAGATCGGCAAGCCCGTGGCGAGCATCGAGAAGATGGCGGTGTGGGGCAACCACTCGCCGACGATGTACGCGGACTATCGCTTCGCCATTGCCGACGGCAAGGCGGTGAAGGACATGATCAACGATCAGGTCTGGAACAAGGACACCTTCCTGCCCACCGTGGGCAAACGCGGCGCGGCGATCATCGACGCGCG
>NZ_JACDCW010000049.1 GCF_013817345.1 Methylibium sp. | reverse complement strand
AACTTCACACCGCCGGTGGCCAGCGCTTCAAATTCCGGGAGGGCTTTATTGAGGGCGGGCGTCATGTAGGCTGCTAGACAAGTTGGATGCCCCGAACACGGGGAAGCCAGTGATTATAAATGCTCGGAACGCTGCTCTGGCTTGGTTCAAGCAGGGCGGGGGCGATGCGCAAGCGATGTGTACTGAAGGCCTTTCGGGTTCGGCCCGAAAACATTCAGCGCGCGGCCTCGATGAGCAGTGCGGCGACCACGCGGCGCCCCTCTGCCGCCAGCAGATTGAAGGTGCGGCAGGCGGCGGCGGTGTCCATGGTTTCAAGGCCGATGCGCTGGTTCATCAGCAGCCCGAGCCATTCGGGTTTCGCGAAGCGCAGACGGTTGCCGCTGCCGAACAGCACCAGTTCCGGCTCGAGTGCGGCGATCGTTTCGAAATGTGCTGGGCCGAGTTCGGCGAATCGGGCAGCGCCCCAGGGACGCACGTCGCCCTGCCAGGGCAGCAGCAGGCTCTCGCTCCAAGGCTGCGCGCCAACCTGCACGGTGCTCCCGGTATAGCCCGTGATGATGTTGGCGTTCGCGATGGGATCAGGCTGCAGTTTCATGGGCGTGCGGGAACTGGAGAAGGGTGTTGACGGGCCTCGAGGGAGCGCAGGAAGCCGTGGACGCTGTGGTCTAATTTTATTTGCGGCGCAATTCGCTCTCGGCGATCACCTTGCAGCGCTTGCAAAACCCCAACAACGAGGCCTTCGTGTCCAAACTCATCGCCAAATCCAGCAAGCTTGCCAATGTCTGCTACGACATCCGCGGGCCGGTGCTCGACAAGGCGCGGGCGATGGAGGAGGAAGGCCACAAGATCATCAAGCTCAACATCGGCAACCTTGCGGTGTTCGGCTTCGAGCCGCCCGACGAGATCGTGCAGGACATGATCCGCAACCTGGCGGCCACGGCGGGCTACACCGACAGCAAGGGCCTGTTCGCACCGCGCAAGGCGGTGATGCACTACACGCAGCAAAAGAATGTCGCCGGCGTGACGGTCGACGACATCTACCTCGGCAACGGCGCCTCCGAACTCATCGTCATGAGCCTCAACGCGCTGCTCGACAACGGCGACGAAGTGCTCGTGCCCGCGCCCGACTATCCGTTGTGGACCGCCGCGGTGTCGCTGTCCGGCGGCAGGCCGGTGCATTACCAGTGCGACGAGCAGGCGGACTGGCTGCCCGACATCGACGACATTCGCGCAAAGATCACGCCCGCCACGCGCGGCATCGTCGTCATCAACCCCAACAACCCGACCGGCGCGCTCTATCCGGACAGCCTGCTGCGCGAAATCGTCGAGCTGGCGCGCCGGCATGGTCTGATCGTGTTCGCCGACGAGATCTACGACAAGACGCTCTACGACGGCGCCACGCACACCAGCATCGCCTCGCTGGCCGACGACGTGCTGTTCGTCACCTTCAACGGCCTGTCGAAGAACTACCGCTCGTGTGGCTACCGCGCCGGCTGGATGGTGGTGTCGGGCGACAAGAAGCCCGCCGCCGACTACATCGAAGGCCTGAACATGCTGGCCTCGATGCGGCTGTGTGCCAACACGCCCGGTCAGCTGGCGATTCAAACTGCGCTCGGCGGCTACCAGAGCATCAAGGACCTCGTGGCGCCGGGCGGGCGGCTGGCGCGACAGCGCGACTTGGCCTACGAACTGCTGAGCGCGATTCCCGGCGTGAGCGTCGTCAAGCCCAAGGCGGCGCTCTACATGTTCCCCAAGCTCGACGCGAAGATGTACCCGATCGACGACGACCAGCAGTTCGCCTATGAACTGCTGGCCGAAGAGAAAGTGCTGATCGTGCAGGGCACCGGCTTCAACTGGCGCACGCCGGATCACTTCCGCGTCGTGTTCCTCCCGAACTCGGATGACCTCACCGAAGCGATCGGCCGCATCGCTCGCTTCCTCGAGCACTACCGCAAACGCCACGCCGTAGCCGCGCCGGTGGTAGCGCCTCACGTTCCCCTGAGAGCCGTTCCATGAAACCCATCCAAGTCGGCCTGCTGGGCATCGGCACCGTCGGCGGCGGCAGCTTCGAGGTCCTGCGCCGCAACCAGGAAGAGATTCGCCGCCGGGCCGGCCGCGGCATCGAGATCACGATGGTGGCCGATCTCGACAACAAGCGAGCCCGCGCCATCGTCGGCGACGGCGTCGAGGTCGTCGCCGATGCGCGTGCGGTCATCGCCAACCCGCAGATCGACATCGTGATCGAGCTCATCGGCGGCTACGGCATCGCCCGCACGCTGGTAATGGAGGCGATCGCGGCGGGCAAGCACGTGGTCACCGCCAACAAGGCGCTGCTCGCGGTGCACGGCACCGAGATTTTCGCGGCCGCGCAGGCCAGGGGCGTGATGGTCGCCTTCGAGGCCGCGGTGGCCGGCGGGATTCCCATCATCAAGGCGTTGCGCGAAGGGCTCAGCGCCAACCGCATCGACTGGATCGCCGGCATCATCAACGGCACGACGAACTTCATCCTCTCGGAGATGCGCTCCAAGGGCCTGGATTTCGATGTCGTGCTGAAGCAGGCGCAGACGCTCGGCTATGCCGAGGCCGACCCGACCTTCGACATCGAGGGCATCGACGCCGCGCACAAGGCATCGATCATGAGCGCCATCGCCTTCGGCACGCCGGTGCAGTTCGAGCGCGCCTACGTCGAGGGCATCACCGAGCTCCAGGCGGCCGACATCCGCTATGCGGAGCAGCTCGGCTACCGGATCAAGCTGCTCGGCATCACCAAGCGCCGCGACGATGCGCAGGGCATCGAGTTGCGCGTGCACCCCACCCTGGTGCCGGCCACCCGCCTGATCGCCAACGTCGAAGGCGCCATGAACGCTGTAGTGGTGCAGGGCGATGCCGTCGGCACGACGCTCTACTACGGCAAGGGCGCGGGCGCGGAGCCCACCGCCTCAGCGGTGGTGGCCGACCTGGTCGACGTGACCCGGCTCATCACGGCCGATCCTGACCATCGCGTGCCGCACCTGGCCTTCCAGCCCGGCTCGCTGGCCGCCACGCCGATCCTGCCGATCGAGCAGGTCATCACCGCCTTCTACCTGCGCCTGCAGGTGGCCGATGAGGCGGGCGTGCTGGCCAACATCACGCGCATCCTCGCCGAGCACGCGATCTCGATCGACGCGGTACTGCAGCGGCCCAACCGCGAGGCCGGCGCCACCGGTGAGCGCCAGACCGACCTGATCATCCTGACCCACGACACGCTCGAAGGCCACATGAACGACGCCCTTGCCAAGATGCAGGCGCTGCCCAGCGTTTTGGCGCCGATCGTGCGCATCCGCAAGGAAGAGCTGTCCTGAACGCGGACCGCAGCGCCCGGCCATTCCGGTATGGGCAGCGCCCACCGTGGCGGCCGCGCCGGCAGATAAGCAGCACTCCACGGAGCACAGCGTGAATTACCTCAGCACCCGCGGCCTGCCGACCCAAGAGCGCACGCCGCGCGGCTTTTCCGACATCCTGCTCGAAGGCCTGGCGCCCGATGGCGGCCTGTATCTGCCGGAGCGCTATCCGCACATCGATGCGGCTACGCTCGCGCGCTGGCGCGTCCTCGCGGCGGCCTCGTATGCCGACCTGGCTTTCGAAATCCTGTCGCTCTACATCACCGACATTCCGCCCGAGGATCTGCGCGGGCTCGTGCGCAAGACCTACACCACCGAGGTGTTCGGCACGCCGGAGATCACGCCACTGAAGGCGCTCGAGCCGGGGCTGGAGCTGCAGGCGCTGTCGAACGGCCCCACGCTCGCCTTCAAGGACATGGCGATGCAGTTGCTCGGCAACCTGTTCGAGTACGAACTGGCGCGCCGCGGCGAGACGCTCAACATCCTGGGCGCGACCTCCGGCGACACGGGCAGCGCGGCCGAGCACGCCATGCGCGGCAAGGAGGGCGTGCGCGTCTTCATGCTCAGCCCGCATGGCCGCATGAGCCCCTTCCAGCAGGCGCAGATGTTCAGCCTGCAGGACGCGAATATCCACAACCTCGTTATCGAAGGCGTGTTCGACGATTGCCAGGACATCGTCAAGGCGGTCAGCAACGATCTCCCGTTCAAGCGCCGCCACCGCATCGGCACCGTCAATTCGATCAACTGGGCCCGGCTGCTTGCGCAAGTGGTGTATTACTTCGCCGGCTACTTCCAGGCGACGAAGACGAACGACGAGCGGGTCAGCTTCGCCGTGCCCTCGGGCAACTTCGGCAACGTCTGCGCCGGCCACGTGGCGCGCATGATGGGCCTGCCGATCGAGCGGCTGATCGTGGCCACCAACGAGAACGACGTGCTCGACGAGTTCTTCCGCACCGGTAGCTACCGCGTGCGCGCGGCCTGCGATACGCACGAAACCTCGAGCCCTTCGATGGACATCTCCAAGGCCAGCAACTTCGAGCGCTTCGTGTTCGACCTGCTCGGCCATGACGCGCGGGCCGCCGAGCGCACCCGGCAGTTGTTCGGCGAGCAAATCGCGAATAGCGGCGGCTTCACGCTCAGCGCCGAGGAGTTCGCGCGTGTGCGTGAGTTCGGCTTCGTTTCCGGCAGGAGCACGCACGCCGATCGCGTCGCCACCATCCGCGACACACACGCGCGCTTCGGCATCACCATCGATCCCCACACCGCGGACGGCCTGAAGGTCGGGCGCCAACTTCGCCAACCAGGCACCACGACGCTGGTGCTCGAGACCGCGCTGCCGATCAAGTTCGCCGCCACCATCATCGAAGCGCTGGGCCACGAGCCCGAGCGGCCGGCCGGCTACGAAGGGCTGGAGCTCCTCCCCAAGCGCTTCAAGGTCATGCCGGCGAGCAGCGAGGCGGTCAAGGCCTGCATCGCCGAAAATTGCGGCTGACATGAACTCCCTCGCGCACTTCGTTTTCTGCGCCGCGCCGTGATGAAAGTCGTCGGCTTCTGCGGCTATTCGGGCTCGGGCAAGACCACCCTGGTCGAGCAGCTGGTGGCGCGTCTGCGCCTGGCGGGGCAGCGCGTGTCCGTGGTCAAGCACGCCCACCACGATTTCGATATCGACCAGCCGGGCAAGGATTCGCATCGCCACCGCGAGGCGGGCGCCTTCGAAGTGGTGATTGCCTCCAGCAAGCGCCTGGCCAAGATCCGCGAATACGAAGTGCAGGGCACACCCACCGCACACCAGTTGATCGCGGAGCTCTACGAATGCGACTGGGTGCTGGTCGAAGGCTTCAAACACGCCGACCTGCTCAAGATCGAGATCTGGCGCGCCACGACCGGGCAGCGCGTGCAGTATCCGAACAATCCCTTCGTCGTCGCCATCGCCACCGACAGTCCCTCCTTGCTGCCCGAGCCCACGCAGTTGCCCGTGCTCGACCTCAACGACGCCGACGCGATCTGCGATTTCCTGCTCCGCCACGCCTTGCGTCACGAGTACACACCGCCCTATGACCTCGACCCCGAATCCGCCGCGTGCGCCGATGCTCAGCCTGCCGCAAGCGCTGGAGCGGCTGCTGGCCGCGACGACGGCACTGACTGAGACAGAGCAGGTCGACAGTGCAGAGGCGCTCGGCCGCGTGCTCGCGGCCGACCTGGTGTCGGCGCTCGACGTGCCGCCGCACGACAACAGTTCGATGGATGGCTATGCGCTGCGCGCCGCCGACGTGGCTGTTCCCGGCACCGTGCTCCCGGTCAGCCAGCGCGTCGCGGCAGGGCAGGTCGGTGCCGTTCTCGCGCCGGGCAGCGCCGCGCGGATTTTCACCGGCGCGCCGGTGCCGCAAGGCGCCGATGCGATCGTGATGCAGGAGCAGTGCGAGGCCGTGGACGGCGGCGTGCGCGTCAACGTGCAGCCGGCACCTGGCCAGTGGATACGCCGCCTGGGCGAAGACGTGCGCAGCGGCGATGTGCTGCTGGCGCGCGGCACGCGGCTCACGCCGCAGGCGGTGGGCCTGGCGGCCTCGGTCGGTGCCGCAAGCCTCGTGGTGGTGCGCCGCCCGCGGGTCGCGCTGTTTTCCACCGGCGACGAGCTCGCCATGCCGGGCGAGCCGCTCCAGCCCGGCGCCATCTACAACTCCAACCGCTACACCTTGCGCGCGCTGCTGACCGCGCTGGACTGCGAAGTCACCGATCTAGGCATCGTGCCCGACCGCCTGGATGCCACGCGCTCCGCGCTGCGGCAGGCCGCGCAGGGGCACGACCTCATCCTCACCTCGGGCGGCGTTTCGGTCGGCGAGGAAGACCATCTCAAGCCCGCCGTGCAGGCCGTGGGCCGGCTCGAGCTGTGGCAGGTCGCCATCAAGCCGGGCAAGCCGCTGGCTTTCGGCGCGGTCCGCCGGGGTGCGGACGAATCCGGCACCGGCTCGGCGCTCTTCGTTGGCCTGCCGGGCAACCCGGTATCTAGCTTCGTGACCTTCCTGCTCGCCGTGCGACCGCTGCTGCTGGCGCTGCAGGGCGTACGGTATGCCGAGCCCAAGGGCCTGCTGCTGCGCGCCGATTTCGATTGGCCCGAACCCGACGTGCGCCGCGAGTTCCTGCGCGCGCGACGCAACGTCGATGGCGGCCTGGAGGTGTTCGCGAACCAGAGTTCTGGCGTGCTGACGTCCGTGGTCTGGGCCGAGGGCCTGATCGACAACCCGCCGGGCCGCGCCATCGCCCGCGGCGACGCGGTCCGCTTCGTGCCTTTTTCGGAGTGGCTGGCATGAAGCTGCAGGTGCGCTATTTCGCCTCGATCCGCGAGGCCCTGGGCCTGAGCGAGACGGTCGAAATGCCGCCCGGCAGCACCCTCGGCGATCTGCGCGGGCAGCTCATCGCTCGCGGCGGTACCCATGCGCAAGTGCTGGGCCGTGGCAAAGCCCTGCGCGCGGCCATCGACCAAGCAATGGCCGAAGAATCCGCCCTGCTGAAAGACGGTGCCGAGGTGGCCTTTTTCCCTCCCGTCACTGGCGGTTGACCCGAGCGGTCGGGCCGCCGCGGCGCTGGCGCAGCGATACGCCTTGGAACGCTGGGGGTGGCGTACGGGTCTATCCTTTGCTTCTGTTATCCGGACCGCCCATGATTCCCGTTTCCGCTCCACCCGCCCGACCCCGCATGAACGAATCCGGCCCTGCCTCGACCGATCTGCAATTCGCCGTTGCCAGCCTGCCCGCCGGCAGCGCGGTGGGCAGTTTCGTGCTGCGCAACGCCCTTGGGGGCGACGAATTCGGTCGCTTCTACCGCGCAACGGCCAGCGCTTCGGACGCAGACGTCACGATCGAGGAGTACCTGCCCGCCGTCATTGCACGGCGCGATGCCGACGGTACCTTGGGGCCTCGTTCGCCGGCCCAGGCCGACCTGTGGGCCGAGGGTCTGCAGGCCTTCCTGCAGGAAACGGAGCAGATGTCCCGCCTGGATCATCCGGCGCTGCTGCGCGTGGGCCCGGTCTGGCAGGCACGCGGCACCGCGTATCGGCTGCGGGCCGGCGGAGAGGGCCGCCCGCTCGCCGAGATCGTCGACGCGATGACCGAGCCCCCCGGCGAAGCCTGGCTGCGTGGCCTCCTCGATCCGTTGCTGGGTGCGCTCCAGGCGGTGCACGAGGCGGGTTGGGTGCATGGGAACGTCCGCCCAGGGCAGATCCTGGTGCGCGCGGACGGCAGCCCGGTGCTGCTCGATTCCGGCGCGGTCGGCGGCGCCATCGGCGCGCTTCTGCCCGGAGCGCAGGGCGCGTTGTCGGAAACCGGTTTTCTTGCGCCCGAACTGACCGATGCATCGCTCGACTGGCCGGTCGGGCCCTGGTCCGACCTGCATGCGCTGGCGCAGGTGCTGCGCTACTGCATCACGGGCCAGGCGCCGCTGCCGCTCGACCCCGACGCTCCCTTGGCGACCGACGCCCGGCCGATGGTGGGGCCGCGCGCGCTCAACGCCCGCTACTCGCCGGGCCTGGTGGCTGCACTCGAACGGGCGCTGGCGCAGGACCCGCATGAGCGGCCGCAAAGCGTGGCTGACTTTCTCCATGCAATGGAGGCGTCGGCCTTGCTGCGAGCGGTTCCGGCGGCAACGCCGGTCCGGGCACAACCGGTGCCGCGGGAGGTGCGTCGCGAATCCGCGGCGCCTGCGCAGGCTGTTGCGCCGCCGACCCGCGCGACCGTGCCTCTTCCCCGGGTGGCAGGAAGCGCCCGTGCGCCGGCACCGCTCGAGCCGGCCTGGGCGTCGGCCGAACTGCCGAACGAAGGCGATCTTCACGATCCTCGAATGTTCGAGTTGCACGCCGCCGAGACAGGCGACGGGCGTGCCGACGCTGCGGTCCCCCGCGCCGGCAACGGCTCACGGCGCAGGCGCCGCTGGCCCTGGGCGCTGGGCGGCATGCTGGCCGGGGCGGCGCTGATGGGTGCGTTCGTCTTCGTCGGCCTGAGGCCCATGGCTGAGGTGCAGTTCGCACTGTCGCCGCCGCGTGGCGACGCTGCCCCGCTGGGGGCGCCGGGGCCCGGAGCCGATCCTGCGCCGACAACAGCGCCGGCCACCGCCGCAAGCGGCCCGTTGCCCAGCACGCCCCTGCCGCCGGTGCAAACGCCCGGCTCGCAGCAGGCCGCTCCGGCTACACCGGCCGCACCTGCGGTCAGTTCCGAGGCAAGGGCGCCGACCTCCATGGTTCGCGAAGCGACGACGCAAGATCGGGTACCGCGCGCCCCTGCCCCGGCCGACGCGGTGGCGCCATCGGCCGCCGCTCGCGATTCGTTAGCCCAGGATCGCGCCGCACTCGCCGAGCCGCGCTCCGCCTTGAGCGAAACGGCGGCGGCCGGGAACGACGCCTCGACTGCCGACGCCGGCGGGGACAGGGCGGCGGCACCGCCGGAAACGCCGGAAGCTGCCTGCGGTTCGCGCAGCAACTTTGCGCTCTATCGCTGCATGCAGACGCAGTGCGAGCAGACCCGCTTCTACACGCATCCGCAGTGCATTCGGCTGCGCGTTCGCGACGAACTGCCCTGAACGAGCGGCGCGCCGGCACCAACCGGCACGCCGATCGCCCGCGGGTGTCCGGCTGCGGGGGGCGATGCCAGAATCGACCGTCATGAACAGCGCTCCCGCCCGCGTCAGCATCCAGTCCGAGGACTTCGACCTCGGTGCCGAGGTGGCTGCCTTGCGTCGCGGCGACGGAGGCGTCGGCGCCGTGGCCAGCTTCATCGGCACGGTGCGCGAAAGGAACGAGGGCAGCGGCGTGAGCCTCATGGAACTCGAGCACTACCCCGGCATGACCGAGCGTTCGATCGAGGCCATGATCGATGCGGCGCTCCAGCGCTTCGACATCCTCGGCGCACGCGTCGTACACCGCGTCGGGGCGCTGTCGGTGGGCGAGCAGATCGTCTTGGTCGTGGTCAGCTCGGCCCACCGCGGCGAGGCTTTCAAGGCCTGCGAGTTCCTGATGGACTATCTGAAGACGCAGGCGCCGTTCTGGAAAAAGGAACACACGCCGGAAGGCGCGCGCTGGGTCGATGCGCGTGTTGCGGATGACGACGCCCTGAAGCGCTGGGGTATCGAAGCGGGCAATGCCTGAGATGGCGCCTCTTGGTAGCGCTTTGACAGGCCGTTCAAGCTCGCGCACCGTTCGACGGACCCACGGAGGCGGTCGCTTCTGCTCGCAGCCGAGAGCGGGGTCGCCGACTTCGTTCAGCAAATTCTTATTCACTGCGTCGGCGACCCCGCTCCCGGCTGAGCCGGTGCTTCTCGGGCGGCCGATAAAGCGCTGCGCTAGCCGCGAAGCCGGGTCCGGATGCCCTGCGCAGCGAACAAGAATCTCCCTGAGCGAAGCTGGGCATCCGGACTCGGCTTCGCTCTCGCCTGCCTGGCCGGAGCAATGATGCTTTCCAACGCAAGCGCCGGTTCACGCTCACGCATGCCGCATGCCTTTCATGCTCCACGGGTGGCGCAAAGCACGGTGGAGCAGTCGAGATGAGCGCCACGCTGCCCCAGGCCCTGTGCGTGATGGCAGGCGCAGCCGCCGGCGCGCTGCTGCGCTGGTTCGCGGGCTTGTGGTTGAACACGCTGTGGGCGGCTTTCCCGCTCGGCACCCTGACGGTCAATGCGGTCGGCGGCCTGGGCATCGGTGTGGCGCTGGCCTGGTTCACGCAACGGCCCGAGCAGGAACTGTTGCGCCTGCTGCTGGTCACGGGCGTGCTCGGCGGCTTCACCACCTTTTCGGCGTTCTCGGCCGAGTCGCTGAGCCTGCTGCAGCGCGGCGCGGGGTGGACCGCGCTCGCTCACACGCTGGCTCACGTGCTGGGTTCTTTGGCCTGCGCCGCGCTCGGCTGGATGTTCGGCCAAACGCTCTTCTCGCCGCGTTGACGGCAGGATGACGGCGCGAGGGATCGCGCCTGAAACGCGACCGCCCGGAGCGCCCGAGCCTGACCGAGGTCATGCCGAACCGCTGGGCATGCTGCCTGCCGCCTTGAAAAGCGGCCCCGCGGGACCACCTTTGACGCCAAACCCGGAGGTCTTTCGTCCATGCGACTCGACAAGCTCACCACGCAATTCCAGGAAGCCCTGGCCGACGCGCAGACGCTCGCGAACGGCCGCGACAACCCTTACATCGAGCCGGCCCACCTGCTGCTGGCGATGCTCAACCAGGACGGCGGTCCCAAGGCACTACTCGCCCGCGCCGGTGTCAATATCGCCGGCCTGCGCAGCTCGCTCGAAGTCGAGCTCGGCAAACTGCCCCAAGTCCAGGGGGGCGACGGCATACAGCCTGGTCGCGAGACCTTGGCGCTGCTGCAGGCAGCCGAGAAGGAAGCAATCAAGCGCGGCGACCAGTTCATTGCCGGCGAGTTGCTGCTTCTCGCCCTGGCCGACCACAAGGGCGACATTGCCAAGCTCGCGCGCACCCACGGTTTGAACCGCAAGCAGCTAGAGAGCGCGATCGACGCCGTGCGCGGCGGGCAGAAGGTCGATTCGGCCGATGCCGAGGGCCAGCGCGAGGCGCTCAAGAAGTACACGCTGGACCTGACCGAGCGCGCTCGCGCCGGCAAGCTCGACCCGGTGATCGGCCGCGACGACGAGATCCGCCGCGCCATCCAGGTGCTGCAGCGGCGCACCAAGAACAATCCCGTTCTGATCGGGGAACCGGGCGTCGGCAAGACCGCCATCGTCGAAGGCCTGGCGCAGCGCATCGTCGCCGGCGAGGTACCGGAGTCGCTCAAGAGCAAGCGCGTGCTGGTGCTCGACATGGCCTTGCTGCTCGCCGGCGCGAAGTACCGCGGCGAGTTCGAGGAGCGGCTGAAGTCGGTACTGAAGGAAGTGGCAGCCGACGAGGGCCAGACCATCGTCTTCATCGACGAGATCCACACCATGGTCGGCGCCGGCAAGGCCGAAGGCGCGATCGACGCAGGCAACATGCTCAAGCCGGCGCTCGCGCGCGGCGAGCTGCACTGCATCGGCGCGACCACGCTCGACGAGTACCGCAAGTACGTCGAGAAGGATGCCGCGCTCGAGCGGCGCTTCCAGAAGGTGCTGGTCGGCGAGCCGACGGTCGAAGCCACCATCGCCATCCTGCGCGGCCTTCAGGAGAAGTACGAGGTGCACCACGGCGTGGAGATCACCGACCCGGCCATCGTTGCCGCGGCCGAGCTCTCGCACCGCTACATCACCGACCGCTTCCTGCCCGACAAGGCCATCGATCTGATCGACGAGGCTGCGGCCAAGGTCAAGATCGAGATTGATTCCAAGCCCGAGGTGATGGACCGGCTTGACCGCCGCCTGATCCAGCTCAAGATCGAGCGCGAGGCGGTGAGGAAGGAAAAGGACGAGGCTTCGCAGAAACGCTTCGGGCTGATCAGCGAAGAGATCGCGAAACTCGAGCGCGAGGCGGCTGATCTGGACGAGATCTGGAAGTCCGAGAAGGCCACAGCCCAGGGCTCGGCGCAGCTCAAGGAAGAAATCGACCGCAGCCGCACGCAGATCGAGGAGTTCAAGCGCAAGGGCGACTTCAACAAGGTCGCGGAGCTGCAGTACGGCAAGCTGCCGGAGCTCGAGAAGAAGCTCAAGGACGCGCAGGCCAAGGAGGCGGGCGGCGGCACGGCCGGCAAGCCGACCTTGCTGCGCACGCTGGTCGGCGCCGAGGAGATCGCCGAAGTGGTTGCGCGCGCCACCGGCATTCCCGTCGCCAAGCTGATGCAGGGCGAGCGGCAGAAACTTCTGCAGATGGAAGACAAGCTGCACGAGCGCGTGATCGGTCAGGACGAGGCGATCGCCGCCGTGGCCGATGCCATCCGCCGCTCGCGCGCAGGCTTGTCGGACCCGAACCGACCGACCGGCTCCTTCCTTTTCCTCGGCCCCACGGGCGTGGGCAAGACCGAGCTGTGCAAGGCGCTGGCGGGCTTCCTGTTCGACAGCGAAGACCACCTCATCCGCATCGACATGAGCGAGTTCATGGAGAAGCACTCGGTCGCGCGGCTGATCGGCGCGCCGCCCGGCTATGTGGGTTACGAAGAGGGCGGCCACCTCACGGAAATGGTGCGCCGCAAGCCCTACAGCGTGCTGCTGCTCGACGAGGTGGAGAAAGCCCACCCGGACGTCTTCAACGTGCTGCTGCAGGTGCTCGACGACGGGCGCCTCACCGACGGCCAGGGCCGCACGGTGGATTTCAAGAACACCGTGATCGTGATGACCAGCAACCTGGGCTCGCACCTCATCATGCAGATGGCGGGGCAGGAGCCGGAGCTGATCCGCGACGCGGTATGGGTCGAGCTCAAGCAGCACTTCCGCCCGGAGTTCCTGAACCGCATCGACGAGACGGTGGTGTTCCATGCGCTCGATGCCGCGCACATCGAGTCGATTGCGGCGATCCAGCTGCGTTTGCTGGAAACCCGTCTGGGCAAGCTCGACATCGCCCTCGAGGTCTCGCCCGCGGCACTGGCCGAGCTGGCCAAGGTCGGCTTCGATCCGGTGTTCGGCGCGCGGCCGCTCAAGCGGGCGATCCAGCGGCGCATCGAGAACCCGCTGTCGAAGCAGCTACTGGAGGGCCGGTTCGCGCCGAAGGACACGGTGAAGGTCGACGTCGATCCGATCCAGGCGCCGGGCGAGTTCCGCTTCGAGTCGGTGGCGGGCTGAAGCCACTCCGGCGGGCCCTGGGAAGCGCTCGCCGTCGCACGCGCTGGGTTGCGCAAACCTTCGTCAGCGCCGGCTGTTTGTCGTAGCCAACAGCAGCGCGTCGTCGAGCCGGCGCAGTTGCAGTTGGACGAGCGCAAGCGTGGCCTGCGGCTTGTCGAGCACTACGTGCAGCGCCGCGCCCGGATGGGCGGGAAGCGCGCGCACGAGCAAGTAATGCTGCCCCAGCGTGACGCTGCATTCAGGCACGCTTGCGCCCAGGCCGAGCGTGCGGCTGGTATTCATCGCAGCGCTCAGCAGGGCCGCCCCATGGCGCGCCAATTCTTCCGGGCCGGGCCGTGCACCGGCATGGCCGATGGAGCGGGTCGAGGCGATGTCGAAGGCGCAGACGCTGACCACGCCGGCCAGCAGGCTCAGGTCGTGAAGGTAGCGCTCCAGGGGAGCGTCGTGCGCAGGTGCGGCACCGACCACCGGCATCGGCGTGGGTGCTGAAGCGCTGCGCCAGGGCGGGGTGTGGGCCGCGTTCGTCGATCCGCCGGCAAGCTTGTGCGGCGCTGCACCGGCATGGGTGCGCGGTGACCCGGCGGCGCTGGCAGGCGCTGCTGCATCGGCCGCAGTGGCCGCAGTGGCCGCAGTGGCCGCAGTGGCAGAAGTGGCAGAAGTGGCAGAAGTGGCAGAAGTGGCAGAAGTGGCAGAAGTGGCAGAAGTGGCAGAAGTGGCAGGAGCGGCAGGAGCGGCAGGAGCGCCTGTTGCGGACGAAGCCGAAGCAGCCGGTGAGCTGGCGAAAGGCTGCAGCAGCGTCGCCGGCCGGCCGTCGGGGCTCGGTCGGGCCGTCTGGAGCGGGTTCCAGGCGTCGCACAGCGCATTCCAGACTTCGACCGGGCGCGTGACCTGCGGCGTCGGCGTCGCGTCGATGGCGGTTGCGGCACGAAACCGCGCCACTTCGGCAGGCAAGGCCGCACCGGCGGTGAGCGGCATGAAGAGCAGCCGGCGGCAGACCCAGCCCGGCCGCAGCACCGCCTCGCGCAGCGGCGCCAGCGCGCTGGCGATCGCATGGCCGGGCAGATCGCCGACGATCACCAGGCCGATGCGGCTGCGCCCGAGCAGTACACGCGCCAGCGTCTGGCGGGTGGCGGTGTCTGCGTCGACGGCGGTGCTGTACAGGCGCACCGATCGGCCGTTGCCGGCCGGGCAATCGACGAACTCGATCGTCGCCAGGGTCGTGCCACCGCCGGGGCGGCGGATGACGAGTTGCTGCAGCGCCCGCTGGCTGGCCGCGGCGATGCCGCCGAGGAGCTTGCGCGAGGCCGTGGTGCCGAGATCGTGCACCGCCACGTACTCCGGGCGCAGGTGATCGAGCTGCTGGGCCAGCGCCTCGCCCGGCTCGCACGAGACGAACAGCTCGCGGGTGTTGCCGCCGACCGCACGGCCGATGTCCTGGCCCTCGCCAGCGTCGTTTGCCGTGGACCCGAGCCGGGGCGCGAACTGCGTCTGCACCCGCGTGGCTTCCCATCCGCTGCCGGCGCCGGACGGGCGGCTGCTGCTGCTGCCGGGGCGATCGAAGCTCGAACTCATGGGTCTTGCCTTGCGCAAAAGCGCGTGAGCGAGTCGCTCATCGTGCGCCAACGCACCGCCGAAGACGGCGAGGCAGTGTAGGCCCTGCGACCGTCGCGGGAGAAGACTTCGGGGTGCTGTCGAGCCTCATGAAAGCGTTGCGCGGCCCAGCGGCGAGGGCGATTGTGCGAGGGTGCGTCGATAGAATCGTTTCACGTGCTGCGCCGCCCTGGAGCAGCCTCCCACGCGACTTTGCCCTCATGCCCAACCGCGACGCCGTTGCCGCCCTGCCCACCGTGGTGATCATCGGCGCGGGCCTCGCGGGGCTCACCGTGGCACTGCAACTCGCCGCCACGCATGCGGTCGTGGTGCTGGCCAAGCGCCGCATGGACGAGGGCGCCACCGCCTGGGCGCAGGGCGGCATCGTTGGCGTGCTGGGCAGCGACGACAGCATCGAGAGCCACGTCCGCGACACCCAGGAGGCCGGCGCCGGCTTGGTCGACGAGGAAACAGCCCGCTTCATCGCCCGCCACAGCGCGCAGGCGGTCGAGTGGCTGGTCGAGCGCGGCGTGCCGTTTTCGAGCGATCCGGCCGGCCCGCTCGGCCTGCATCTCACGCGCGAAGGCGGGCATGCGGTGCGGCGCATCGCGCATGCGGCGGACGCCACCGGCAAGGCCATCCACGACGTGCTGCTCGACGAGGTGAAGCGCCACCCGAACATCGTCCTGCGCGAGCGCTGGATGGCGGTGGACCTGATCACCACGCGGCATCTCAAGGCCGATCAGCGCACCGAGGGCAAGCCGCGCTGCTACGGCGTCTATGCGCTCGACATCGACCGCCAGAAGGTCGAGACCCTGCCAGCCGCCGCCGTCGTGCTGGCCACCGGCGGCGTCGGCAAGGTCTACCGCTACACCAGCAACCCCGATACCGCCACCGGCGACGGCATGGCGATGGCTTGGCGCGCAGGCTGCCGGCTCGGCAACATGGAGTTCATCCAGTTCCACCCGACCTGCCTGTACCACCCGCAGGAGCGCAGCTTTCTCATCACCGAAGCGTTGCGCGGCGAAGGGGCGCATCTGAAGTTGCCCAACATGACGGGCGAGGCGGCGCGCTTCATGCCCGCGCACGACGATCGGCTGGAGCTCGCGCCGCGCGACATCGTCGCCCGAGCCATCGACTTCGAGATGAAGAAGCACGGCCTCGACCACGTGTGGCTGGATGCCACGCACCTGGGCGAAGCTTTCCTCAAGGAGCACTTTCCGACCATCTACGCCCGCTGTCTGGCGTTGGGCATCGACATCGCGCGCCAGCCGATCCCGGTGGTGCCGGCGGCGCACTATGCGTGCGGCGGCGTGGTCACCGACCTCGATGGCCGCACCGATCTGCCATGCCTGTACGCAGTGGGTGAGACCACGTACACGGGCCTGCACGGCGCCAACCGCCTGGCGAGCAATTCACTGCTGGAATGCGTGGTGCTCGGACAGACTTGCGCTGCACACATCGCCACGCATGCGCACCCGCCCGCGCATGCGCTGCCGGCATGGGATGAAAGCCAGGTCGAAAACGCCGACGAGCAGGTCGTCATCTCGCACAACTGGGACGAGCTGCGCCTGCTGATGTGGAACTACGTGGGTATCGTGAGAACGACCAAGCGGCTGGAACGCGCCCTGCACCGCATCAAGCTCCTGCGCAGCGAGATCGACGATTACTACGCCAACTTCCGCGTCACGCGCGATTTGCTCGAGCTGCGCAATCTGGTCGATTGCGCCGAGCTGATCGTGCGCTCGGCCCTGAGCCGCCACGAAAGCCGTGGACTGCACTACAGCCGCGACTATCCCGAGACCTTGCCGGTGAGCTTTCCGACCATCCTGGCGCGAAAGCCGAAGCGGAAGGCGCCGCCCTGGGCGGCCTGAGCGCCGCGCTTCAGCGCGCGCGCATCGCGACGCGCGCCTGCACGAACTCGAACGCGTAGTTCACGATGTCGAGCACCGCGCGCTCGTTGTCCGTGCGCTCCTTCTCGCTCTGATAGAAGGCCAGATCGACCGCGTGGCGGATATAGCGCGGCGGCAGGCGGTTGAGCGCCACGCAGGCCACATCGGGCAGCAGGCTCGCATCGACGCCGGGATAGCGCGAATGCGCCGCCAGGACGGCTTCGAACACGGGGCGTTCGATGTGGTTGCGAATGGAGGAGAAGTCGGTGCTCATCGGCGCAGTATCCGAGCCCGGTCAGTGCCGGTAAGCCTGGAAATGCGGGCGAGGGCGCCGGCTATTCGGGGCTCAGGCGAGGCGCATCGAATAGTCGATCGCCCGCACGTCCTTCGTGAGTCGGCCGATGGAAATCCGGTCCACGCCGGTGGCGGCAATCTCGCGAACCTGATCGAGCGCGACGCCGCCCGACACCTCGAGCAGCGCGCGGCCGGCGGTGACCGCGACCGCTTCACGCATGCGCTCGAAGTCGAAATTGTCGAGCAGCACGCTGGTCGCACCGTGCTCCATTGCCTCGCGCAACTGTGCGATCGTTTCCACTTCGATCTGGATGTCGACTTCGGCCTTCAAGTCGCGCGCCGCGCGCAGCACGTGAGCGATCCCGCCCGCGGCAGCAATGTGGTTCTCCTTGATCAGGATGCCGTCGTAGAGCGCCAGCCGCTGGTTCTGGCCGCCGCCGACTCTGACTGCGTACTTCTGCGCCAGCCGCAGGCCGGGCATCGTCTTGCGGGTGTCGAGGATGGTGCAACCCTGCGCGCGGCCGTGGACATTCGGCGATGCGCCTTCGATCGCCTCGACGTACTGGCGCGTGAGCGTGGCAGTGGCCGAGAGCAGTTGCAGGAAGTTGAGCGCCGGCCGCTCGGCGGCGAGGAGGGCTCGGGCATCGGCCTCGATCTCGCAGACCGGCGTGCCTTCGGCCATGCGGTCGCCTTCGGCGTATAGCCATTGCGTGCGGGCGCCGGCGTCGAGCGCGCGCAAGCAGTCGTCGAACCAGTCCCGGCCGCAGAGCACCGCGTCTTCGCGCACAACCACACGCGCCGTACGGCGTTGGCCGGTGGGCACGAGCCGGCCGGTCCAGTCGGCCACGCCAATGTCCTCGGCGAGCGCGTCGCGCACGTTGCGCTCGCGCGCTTCGTCCAGGGTCTCGTTGCGTTCGGATGGCGTGAAGCCGTGCCGCGACGGCGGGTGGCTCTTCGACGCCTGCATCAGGCGGCCCCGATGTTCGGCACGAACCCTTTTGCCGGCTTGGCAATGGCGGCCGGATGCGCCTTCACGAAATCGAGCATGCGGTCGATGCAGCCCAGCGCCTGACTGCGAGTGGGCTCGGGCACGGTGATCTCGCCGCGCCGGTCGGTGTGCATGTGCTCCAGGCAATCGACCACGCCCTGCAGCGCGTTCATCGCCATCCACGGGCAGTGCGCGCAGCTCTTGCAGGTGGCGCTGTTGCCGGCCGTGGGCGCTTCGAGCAGCGTCTTGCCGGGCGCGAGCTGGCGCATGCGGTGCATGAGGCCGTTGTCGGTGGCGACGATGAAGGTCTGGCGGTCGCTCTCGACCACGGCATTGAGCATCTGCGAGGTCGAGCCCACCACGTCGGCCAGCTCGACCACGCGTTTGGGCGACTCGGGGTGCACGAGCACCAGCGCCTCGGGATGCTCTTGCTTCATCAGCTCGAGTTCCAGGCCCTTGAACTCGTCGTGCACGATGCACTCGCCGTTCCACATGAGCATGTCGGCGCCGGTGTGGTCGGCGATGTAGCGGCCGAGGTGGCGGTCGGGTGCCCAGAGGATCTTCTGGCCTTGCGCGTGCAGGTGTTCGACTATCGCGACGGCACAAGAGCTGGTGACCATCCAGTCGGCCCGCGCCTTCACCGCTGCGCTGGTGTTGGCGTAAACCACCACCGTGCGGTCGGGGTGAGCGTCACAGAAGGCCGCGAACTCGTCGGGCGGGCAGCCGAGGTCGAGCGAGCAGGTGGCCTCCAAGTCGGGCATGAGCACCGTCTTCTCGGGCGAGAGGATCTTGGCGCTCTCGCCCATGAAGCGCACGCCGGCCACCACGAGCGTCTGCGCAGCATGGTCGCGGCCGAAGCGGGCCATTTCCAACGAATCGGAGACGCAGCCACCGGTCTCGAGCGCCAGGTCCTGCAGGTCGCCGTCGACGTAGTAGTGCGCCACCAGCACGGCGTTGCGCTCTTTCAGCAGCGCCTTGGCGCGGGCCTTGAGTTCGTCGCGGCGAGCCGGTGTCAACGGCTCCGGCGCCTGGGCCCAGGCCTGTGCGGTGCAGCTTGCGCCGCTGGCGTTCTGGCGGGTGAAGTCGTAGAGGATTTGTTTGCTCATCGAGAAGGCTCCTGATGCGCCGGATTGTCTGTCCGACAAAGATGCGCCTGCATAGGACCCCTTCAAGCCGACGCGAAGAAACGGCTCGGCGGCATGCCCACCGATCGCCGCACCATCGCGCTGAAGGCACTGGGGCTGGCGTAGCCGAGCTCGGCGGCGATCTCGCTCATCGGCCGCTTGCGCGCAGCCAAGGTGAGCGCGCGCGCCAGCAGCACCTGCTGGCGCCATTGGCCGAAGCTGGTACCGAGCTCGTCGCGGAACAGGCGCGCCACGGTGCGCTCGCTGGCGCCGATGCGGCGCACCCAGGCGCCGAGCGTGTCGTGGCGGACGGGGTCGTCGAGCACGGCCTCGCACAGGGCGCGCAGGCGCTTGTCTTCGGGAAGCGCAACGCCCAGGCGAACAGGCGCGGCGCGGCGTAGTTCGTCGGCGAGGAGCGGGGCGATGAGCTTTTCGCGATCCAGATCGCCGGGCGAGGGCGGCGAGTCGCCGTCGGGCGCGCTCGGCAGGGCCAGCATGAGGGCGCGCATCAGATCGGAGACCTCGAGCACACGGCAGTGTTGCCAGTCGGTGAAACTGGTTGCGGCAGTGCGCAGGCCCGCACCCTTGGCGGGGACCGTGGTGATGTTCGGATCGATGCCCTTGCTCATGGCGCCTCCACCGCGCACTGCGGCCGGCGCCGCGCGGTCGTGCAGATAGAGCGTGCGCAGGTCGGCTGTTTCGACCACCGTGATGGCGTGCTCGACGCCGGGCGGCACCCACACTGCTCGCGAGGGCGGCACGATGTAGGTGCCGCGCTCGGCGGTGAGCCGCAGCACGCCGGTGGCCGACCAGGCGAGTTGAGCCCAGGGGTGGCTGTGCGGCTCCACGCGGGTGTCGGCTTCGAGCCGGCTGTGCTTGGCGCGCAAGGGCCGCTCGCGCGTGGGCTCGAAGAAGTGCGCCGTCACGGGGCGAACGCTGAGCCGGGAGGGAGGGGGGCGCTTTGGCATGATCGCGACAAAAGTTGTCCCGCTATCGTAAGCGCGCCTTGGGGCGCTCGTTCATCATCGGGCCATCATGTCTGCACACACGAGTTCCTCCGGCGCCGCCGGTGCCACGGGCACCGCCGCGGCCGGGGCGCTGCGCGACGACGCCCGCACCATCGGCGTCGTCAGCCTGGCTCATGGTATTTCCCACTTCTTCCATCTCCTGCTGCCGCCGCTGTTTCCGGTGTTCATCCGCGAGTTCGGCCTGAGCTATTCCGAACTGGGTCTGCTGGTCACCGCCTTCTTCGTGATCTCGGGCATCGGGCAGGCGGGGGCCGGCTTCCTGGTCGATCGCGTCGGCGCGCGGCCGGTGCTTTTCGTGGCGATGGGCTGTTTCGTGGCCGGCGCACTGGCTGCCGCCGGAGCCCAGGGCTACGGCGGCCTGATGGTCGCCGCCGGCCTGGCGGGGCTGGGCAACTCGGCCTTCCACCCGGTCGACTTCACGATCCTCAACAAGCGCGTGTCGCAGCCGCGGCTGGGCCATGCTTTCTCGGCGCATGGCATCGCCGGCAACCTGGGTTGGGCGGCAGCGCCGGTGTTTCTGGCCGGCGCAATGGCCGTCACCGGTTCCTGGCGCCTTGCTTATGTCGGGGCAGCCGTCCTTGCGCTACTGGTCACCCTTGTGCTCGTGCTCAACCGCCGCGCCATCGACGACCGCCTTGGCGCCTGGGCTCACGAGAAGCAGCCCGCCGGCGCACGCGGCGCAGTGCCCGAGCATCCGATGGCGTTCCTGCGCCTGCCTTCGGTGTGGATGTGTTTCGCGTTCTTCTTCTGGAGTACCGCGGCCTTGAGCGGGATCCAGGCCTTTGCGAGCCCGGCGCTGCAGCAGATCTACGGTTTGCCGCTGTCGGTGACCGTTTCCGTAGTGACGGCCTACATGCTGTGCGCTGCGGCCGGCATGGTGGCGGGTGGTTTCCTCGTCGCGCGCACGCAGCGGCTGGAGCGCACCATTGCGCTGGCCATGAGTGCGGCGGCCGTGCTGCTGATGCTGGCCGGTATCGGTGTGTTGCCCGGCTTGGTCGTGGCGGCGCTGGTGGCGCTGGCCGGTGCGGGCGTCGGCCTTGCCGGGCCCTCGCGTGACATGCTGGTGAAGCAGGCGTCGCCGCCGGGCGCCACCGGCCGTGTCTATGGCACGGTCTATTCGGGCCTGGACATCGGCTTTGCGCTGGCCGCGCCGGTGTTCGGCGCGCTCATGGACCACGGCCAGCCGAACGGCGTGTTCTACGGTTCGGCTCTCGCGCTCGTCATGGGCATTGCGTCGGCCGGGCTGATCAGCTTGAACGTGTCGCGCCCGCGCGTATCGACGGCTGCCGTCGGTTGAATCCCTTGGCGTCGGTTGACGCGCTCGACGCGATCGGGCAGCGCAGCCGCGGTGGCTTCGAAGCGCTGTGTTCGCATTGCCGCACGGCGCCGCCGCTTTGCGGTGCGTGTTCGCCGCTACGCGAGCACGCCGCGTCGGCCATGCCGGCATCCGGCTAAAGTGCCGGCATGCCGACCCCCTCTGCGAAGCAAATCCCTCGCCTCGCCGGCCACGCGCTGGTCGAGGCCCTGATCGCGCAAGGCATCGACACCTGCTTCGGCGTGCCGGGCGAAAGCTTCCTGGCGGTGCTCGACGGCTTTCACGAGCACCGCGAGCGCATCCGCTTCATCGCCTGCCGCCAGGAGGGCGGGGCGGCCTTCATGGCCGAGGCGCAAGGCAAGCTGAGCGGGAGGCCGGGCATCTGCTTCGTCACTCGCGGGCCGGGCGCCACGAATGCGAGCATCGGCCTGCACACGGCGTTCCAGGACTCCACGCCGATGATCCTTTTCATTGGCCAGGTGGGCGCCGACGTGCGCGACCGCGAAGCTTTTCAGGAGCTGGACTACCGCGCGGTGTTCGGCCCCAACAGCGGCGGCATGGCGAAGTGGGTGGGGGAGGTGCAAAGCGCCGACCGGCTGCCTGAATACGTGGCGCGCGCCTTCCGCATTGCACTGCAGGGCCGGCCGGGGCCGGTGGTGCTGGCGCTGCCCGAGGACATGCTCACGACCGCCACTGCAGCGCCGGTGCTGCCGCGCATCGAGGCGGCTACGGCCTGGCCCGCGCCCGAGGCGCTGCGCGAATTGCGCTATCTGCTGTTGGCCGCAAGGCGACCGCTCGTCATTGCGGGCGGCAGCGGCTGGGACGCGGCGGCTGCCACCGCGCTACAGCGCTTTGCCGAAGCTTGGCAGTTGCCGGTTGCCTGCGCCTTCCGTTACCAGGACCGCTTCGACAACACGCACAAGCTTTACGCAGGCGATGTGGGCATCGGCATCAACCCCAAGCTCGCCCAGCGCGTGCGCGACGCCGACCTCATCCTCGCCATCGGCCCGCGCCTGGGCGAGATGACGACCGGCGGCTACACCTTGCTCGAGGTGCCGAGGCCACGCCAGAAGCTCGTCCACATGCATGCCGGCGCCGAAGAGCTGGGCCGCGTCTACGAGGCCGACCTGCTGCTGCAGGCTGCCATGAGCAACGCCGCACACGCCTTGGCCGGGCTCGCCGCACCGGATACCTGCGCCTGGGCCGACTGGTCGCGCTCCGCACATGCCGACTACCAGGCCAACCTGCAGCCGCCGGCCGATGCGGCGCTGAGCACGCCGCTCGATCTGGCCGAGGTGGTGAAGACCGTGCAGCGCCTCTCGCCCCCAGATGCCATCGTGACCAACGGCGCCGGCAACTACAGCGGCTGGCTGCACCGCTACTGGCAACACCGTGGCCTGGGTACCCAGCTCGCGCCGACCTCGGGCGCCATGGGTTACGGCGTGCCGGCGGCCATCGCGGCGAGCCTGCTGAACCCGTGCCGCTGTGTCGTCGCCTTCGCCGGCGACGGCGACTTCCTCATGACCGGGCAGGAACTCGCGAGCGCGCGAGCGCATGGCGCCCGGCCCATCGTCATCGTGGTCGACAACGCCAGCTACGGCACGATCCGCATGCACCAGGAACGCGACTTTCCCGGCCGCGTGAGCGGCAGCGATCTCGCCAACCCCGACTTCGCAATGCTGGCGCGCGCCTATGGCTGGAAGGCCGAGCGCATCGAGAACACCGACGCGTTCGAGCCGGCGTTCGCACAGGCGCTGGCGCGTGCCGAACCGACCTTGCTGCACCTGGTGCTGAGCAGCGACGTGATCACCACACGCACGACGCTCGGCGCCATTCGAGCCGCCGCGTTGCAGCGCGGCGCGGCATCGCCGCCGCGAACGGCCGCACCAACGCCATCGCCCGCATCACCTGCCGGTGACGACAAGACCTGACACGGAGCCTCACCGCATGCCTTCGCTTCGCCCTTCGCCGATGCTTGCCGGGCTTCCTCGGCGCACCGCCCTTCCTGCCGCCCGGCGTGCCGCCTGTCGCGCCGCACTCGCCGCCAGCGTCGGGCTCGCCGGCTGCGCTACAAGCTCGCAGCCGCCCGCGCCGCCGGCCGTGTACGCACCGCCCGTGTCGGCCCAGACACCGACGCCGACGCCCCCCGCGCACACCGCCGCGACGGCCGCGCCCGACCCGCAGGTGCTCGGCTTGTGGAAGATCGAGCAGGCCCGCGCCGCCCCCATCGTCCACAAGCTCAATGCCCGCCTGAACTTCGACGGCAAAGGCCGGCTCACCGGCAGTGGCGGCTGCAACAGCATCGCAGGCTCGTACGCGCTCGCGGGCAACCGGCTCGAGCTCGGCCCGCTCGTCACCACGCGCAAGCACTGCGGCGAGGTGCTGATGGAGCAGGAGGACCGCGTGCTCACCGCGCTGGAACGCGCAGTCGGTGCGCGGGTTCCGCCGCACGGCCTGCTCGAGCTGAGCGACGAGAACGGCACCGTGCTGTTGCGCGCGACGCGCGTCGAGGCGACGGGGCAGTGATCGCCGCGCGTCGCAGGAGGCCGGGGACGTAGAGAAGAGGACAGCGCCCGGTCCGGTCAACGACACGCACACCGGGTGGCTCGGCGAAGCGTTTGTTCGACCGCCCGACTCGCGGACGCCTTGCGAAGATGCCCTGAGGCAGCTTCACCATTGCAGCCGCAATTGCAGCCCCCAGCCCGGGCTGCTCCCTGTGCTTGGGCCGTGGGGCAGGTAGGCACCCCCCGTGGCCCTGAATCGGCGGCTCCAGGTCCCGTCCTCGATCATCGGCGCCAACGACAGCTCTGCCTTCACGCCGAACAGCCGGTCCACCTCCGCGTTGATCGCCCCGAGCGGGTCGGTCAGGACCAGCGTGACCTTGTCCGCAGTGTCCAGCGGCGTCGTCTTGGCCAGGATGCGTTTGCGCATCGGCCAGAACAGGTATTCGCCGAGGAGCGACCCGAGAATGGGCGTGACGAGCACATCCTGGTAGGACACGTTCTCCACCATGGCCTCGGCGCCGAACTCGAAGATCGACGACAGCAGCGTCGAGTACCAGAACGCCTGCTTTCGGCTCGCGCCGCGTTCGAGCGCCCTCACGTAGTAGCCCGCACCCCAATACGGATGGAGCACGTAGTTGACGACGGCGCGGTCTTTGTCCCATTCCGGATGGGTGACGTTGTGCAGCCAGCTCTCGAAGCCCACCGCATCGTCGTAGTTGGTCTCTTCGCGCGGCCGGAGGCTGATGAGCCCCACTGCGGCGAACTGGTAGACCAGGAAGTGCGCGGTGTCGCGCTTGATGCCGGGCCCGTCGAAGGGCGGCGGGTCGGTTTGTTCGATGGCTTGCGGTAGCGCGTCGTGCTTCTCGCCGGAAACCACCCAGGCCGGCAGGCAAAGCAAGGCGGCCAGTACCTTGGACCGCAGTTCGCTCATGTCTTCGTCTTCATGCGCCAGCGCGAGTGCTCGAGCCGCCCCCCGATTCTTCCCGGTTGGCTTGGCGCAGACTCGCGCAGGGTCTTGATGCGTTCGCGCTCGGCGACGGTCAGACTTCGAGAACGCCTGATACTTGTTTCTCCCTCTCCCGATCTTTCTCTCTCCCCCGGGAGCGTTGGAGTAAGGGCCAGCCTGTCGCGACCATCTTCCCTGTTGAACGAGAAGAGAGAACTTTCCATGACCCCTACCGACTTTTCCACCTGCGACCTCTGCGACGCCCACAAGAACGACGCTACCGGCGCCTTTCGCGTCCTGCCGCCGGTGTTCCACAGCTACAGCGGCGTGGCCCGGTTCGCCGGGCCGGTGGTCACCGTCAAGTGCTTCGAGGACAACAGCCTCGTCAGGCAGGCGCTCGACGAGCCGGGCGCCGTGACCACGCCGTCAGGCAACGTCGGTCGCGTGCTGGTGATCGATGGGGGAGCATCGCTGCGGCGCGCACTCGTCGGCGGCAACATCGGCGCGGCGGCGGCCCGCAACGGCTGGGCCGGCGTCGTCGTGAACGGCTGCGTGCGAGACGCGCTTGAACTCGCCGCGTGCGAAGTCGGAATCCGCGCGCTGGCGCTCATGCCGCTGCCGCCCGAAAAGCGCGGCGAAGGCCAGCGCGACGTGCCGGTACAAGTGCAGGGCGTGTGGGTACGCCCCGGCGATTGGCTCTATGCCGACGAGGATGGCATCGTCGTCATGCCGGCCGCCGCCGCGAGCTGAAGCGATGGCACTCAGGCGGCGCAGCGCGCTCGGCTTCCTGCTGCTCGGCGCGAGCGGCTTGTCCTTTGGCGCGGCATTGCTCGAGGACGTGGTCGAGGACCTGCTGATGGCCGAACTGCCGCGAGTCCTCGGCCCGGCCGCGCGTTACGGCGCCAAGGTGATCGGTGCCTGGCCCGACGGCAGCCACTTCGAGCAGGTACGCGTGGTGGGCGAGCGAGTCGCTCGGCCGGGCAACCCGGTGATCGACCGGCTCGAAGCCGACCTGCGCGACGTGGAGGTCGATGCGCTGCGCCGGCAAGTCGATTCGATCGGCGATGCGCAGGCCAGCGCGCGCGTTCGTGCGGCCGACCTGGCCGCCTTCCTGCGTCAACAGGGTTGGGTGCAGGGCGCCACGGTAACCTTCAGCGGCCGCAACGGAATCACGGTGACGGGCCGCCCGAGCATGGCCGGCTTCACCACCGCCCCGGCCCTCGGCAACGCCGAATTCCGCGGCCGGCTGCTGCCGCAAGGCTCGCAACTGCGCCTCACGGTCGATGCCGTGCGCATCGCCGGCTTCGAAGCCACCGAGCTGACGCGCGCGGTGCTCGAAGGCACGATCAATCCGCTGTTCGACACCTCTGCCTATGCGGTGCCCTCGCGCATCGATGCGGTGGAGATGCAGGGCGACACGATGGTGATCAGCGCGTCGGGCAGCGGGTTGAAGCCCGCTGCTGGCGCGCCGCGCTGAAAGACAGTGGGGCTACCCAGGCGGCGCGCACCGAAGGTTGCTGCGGTGGACATCGATGCGTCTGAGGGGGTGGCTCCTTGGCTGCTCCTGAACTGTCTGTGGTCGACCGGCGAAGCAGTCGATCGGCGAGGTCTGCTGCCGGTCATCTGCTGACGTTCGACCTCACCGGCCGAAGGACTGGATCAGACTGATCTGAGACCTTCGACATCGCGCAGCGAATGTCGGCGGTTGCCGAAAGCCGACGCCGACGAGATCAGGGGTCAGCGGCCGGTTTGCATCCCTGACAGTCTTTGGTAGACGTGGGCTCGAGGGGCGCCGTGACGCCGATCGCTGAACGTCTGCTGTTCGAACTCGCCAACTGGAAGTCGCGACACACTGCGGTCAGTGGGTCCATGTGACGAAAACTGCCCGCACTACTGCCCGACGCCAATCGGGATCTGCGTAGATTCCGCTTCGGAAAAGACGGAACCCGACGGAGAAGCGCTGCCACGGATCTTTGCTATCAGGCCCAAAAGGTCGCGACCCGCTCGATCGCCCAGATGCTAGCCACGGCGCCGATCGCATACGTCGGACCCTCATATCGCGAGGATGATGGCTGCCGCGCTGCAGGTCGAGCGCAAGACGGTCGCGGGCGCCGCGGCCATGCCGAAATCGGCCTGGAGCCGACTCAGTGCATTTACGGGCATGCCTGTAGAGCGCGCGGCTTATAGGTCGCAATTCCGGTGTTGTCCGATGTCCAACGGCGGGTTGTCCTACTTAGACCCCGCTGTCCTTGCGCGAGCATGCTATCTGCACATTTGAGGAGAGCATGCCATGACAGACCCGCGTAACGTTGCCCACGACAAGAAGGTCCAGCAGGAAAAGAAGCACCAAGGCGAGGAGGTTGCGCCGGGGGCCGACAAGACGCCGCAGCCAGGCAAGAAGACCCCGATGGAACATCATGCGTCTGACAACCCCAAGGTGCCGGATGAAGCCGCCCCTGTCCCGACCGAGGAGAAGCGTTTGAGCTAGACGTCACCCGAGCCGAAGGCTGCGATCAGCACGCGATTGAACCACCGCGGACGCCCCGGCGTTGAGGCCACCGCCGTGGCAGCCGCGAGACCGGTGCTTATCGCAAGCGGTGCAGCGGCAAGCAATGGAAATGTCATGCGTCGGTTCGTTGTTCGTAACCGCACAGGAGAGTTGCAGGCGGGCTCGATACACGCGCGAGGTGGCGATTCACTCCGCATATCCGTGTGTGCGCAATGTGTTGTCGACCCCGTGACGGTTCGGTGCCAGCCGGGCGTACTCGAGCTTGATGGCGCTGTAGCACTCGCAGGTTTGCGCCTCCAGAGCGGCTCGGTCGAGCACGGTGATACGGTTGCGGCCGGTCTCAAGGCAGCCTGTCTCGCGCAGTTCGGCGAGGGACTGGGTCACGCTCTCGCGCCTTACACCCAGGGCATTGGCGATCCATTCGTGGGTAACGCCCACTTCGTTGCCTGGCACGCGGTCCAGGCTGAGAAGCAGCCAACGGCTCAGTTGCTGCTCGACGCGATGGTGACGGCTGCAAAGCGACGTCTGGGCGACCTGGCTGAGCAGCGACTGCGCGCAGCGCAGCAGGATGTGGCAGACGACGCCGCCGCGATCGAACTCGCGCTTCAACATCGTGGCGCGAATGCGAAAGGCATAGCCGGGGTGCTGAACAATCGAGCGGCACGAAGCGGTCTCTCCTCCCATCAGCAGCGAGATCCCGCAAACACTTTCGTAGCCGATGCGCGCAACCTCCAAAGCGTCGCCGTTTTTCGTGGCGTACTGCAGCGAGATCACCGCCTGGGTCGGGAAGTAAACGTTCTCGCGGTCGATGCCTGCGGCTTGAAGCACGTCACCGGCGGCGAGCGGCACCAGCTCCAAGAAAGGCGAGAGCCGCTGCCACACTTCATCGGGCAAGGCCTCGAGGACGTGGTTCTGGCGGAGACTGCGCGCTGTCAAGCGCATCGGGACGGGCTGGGTCGCGCGGGAGCGCGAATGCTCCGCGGTCGAGAGGACAAGCGAAGCCACGGTTTTGTTCCTTGTTGGAGCGTACAACGGTACTCCCCCGCCTGCCTGAATCACTCGAAACGCTGCCCTCTGTTCAAGGGGTCGAGCGCTAGCCGAACAGGTCGTCGATCTGCGGGGATGGCGGCCTTATCGTGCGCACGCTGCTTGAGCTCGGCGCCCTCGGCGGTAGACGCGAGGCGAAGGCTTCCAGCGGTCCGTGGTACTGCTTGAAAAACATGCGAGCGTCCTCGACGGCGCATGCCAGCCAAGCGTCGTAGTCAGTCTCCTCAAGGATGAGGACCATCCGTTTCTCCTTGCCCGGCTGGTGCATGCGCTGGAAAATCGAATGACCCCGGCGTTGACGGTGAGCATGGCAAAGGTGAACAGCAGGCGACCACCGGGTGATCGCCATTCGCTTTAAATGGCTGCAACGCCCATTGGCAGAAGATCCGGCATCGGCTACCTGCTGACGCTTGCCTCGGCTGGATGACCGACTGCTTGAGACTGAGGCTGTGTGCAAACAGAGGTGGCCTCGGAAATCCGAACACGACGATAAGTGGAAACTCTGCTTCATGAACCCGGGCTGAGAGCTCGAGAAAGCAGGAAGGCCATGAGCAAGAGACCACGCAGGAACCACTCAGCGCTGTTCAAGGCGAAGGTGGCGATAGACGCCGTCAGGGGCGAGAAGACCTTGGCCGAACTGGCCAAGCTGCACGATGTGCACCCGAACCAGATCAACGATTGGAAAAACCAGTTGCTCGAGCGCGCGGCCAGCGTATTTGGCGCGGAGTCAGCGACTGCGCCGACGGTCGATCTGAAGGAGCTGCACGCCAAGATCGGGCAGCTCGGTAAGCGTGGCCTCAAGGCCCTCTTGCCCGTTCACGACGAGATGCGCACGATCGCCTGATCGAGCGCGCCTGCGATGGTGTGCATCAAGCCGGTAATGCACATCATGGACAAGCAAGTCGTAGG
>NZ_JACDCW010000048.1 GCF_013817345.1 Methylibium sp. | reverse complement strand
GTGGGACCGCTGCATCAACACCAGCGAGCGCACCCGCGAGCTGGTCGACATGCGCCAGCGCTTCCCCACGCCGCTGCGCGAAGCCGTGCTGGCACGCGCCCGCGACACCGGCATCGACCCGGCGTACGTGTACGGCCTGATCCGCCAGGAATCGCGCTTCATCATGGATGCGCGCTCGCATGTCGGCGCCTCGGGCCTCATGCAGCTCATGCCGGCCACCGCCCGCTGGACGGCGAAGAAGCTCGACATCGACTACCGCCGCGACCTCATCAACGACCGCGACATGAACCTGCGCCTGGGCACCGGCTACCTCAAGCTCATGCTCGACAGCTTCGAGGGCTCCCAGGCGATGGCCGCCGCGGGCTACAACGCCGGCCCGAACCGGCCACGCCGCTGGCGCGAAGGACCGGTGCTCGACGCCGCGGCCTGGACCGAGAACATCCCTTTCGGCGAGACGCGCGAGTACGTCAAGAAAGTGCTTTCCAACACCACCGACTACGCCGCCCTCTTCACCGGCGAGCCGCAGTCGCTGCGCGCCCGGCTCGGCCAGAAGATCGGCCCGCGGCTGACCGAAGAGCCGGCCGAAGCGAAGGAGTTGCCATGAGCCGCCGGGCCGTTCCCAAGGCGAATGCCGCAGCGCGTCGCGCGGAGCTTGCCTTATGAGCGCCGCCGGGCCGCTCCCGAGCAGCTCGCTACCCTTCGGGGGGACCGGCGCGCAGCGCCGTGGGGGGCGCCCATGAGCGCGCGCGGCGTGCAAAAGCTGTTGGTTCTGGGCGGCACCGGCTTCGTCGGCAGCGCCCTGTGCGAGCAGCTGGTCGAACACTTCGGCGGCGCCACCGGGCGCCTCGTCGTGCCGAGCCGCCGGCCGCAGCGGGCCAAGCACCTGCTCCCGCTTCCGACGATCGAGCTGACGGAAGCCGACATCCATGACGACGCGCAGCTGTCGCGCTTGGTCGCGAGCAGCGACGCGGTCATCAACCTGGTGGCGATCCTGCACGGCAGCCCGGACGACTTCGAACGCGTGCACATCGGCCTGCCGCGCCGCCTGGCGCGCGCCTGCGAACAAGCCGGCGTGCGGCGCGTCATCCACGTCAGCGCGCTCGGAGCATCCGTCTCGGGGCCCTCGCATTACCTGCGCTCCAAGGCCGCAGGCGAGGCGGCGCTGGCCGGAGCCTCCCTCGACGTGACGAGGCTGCGGCCGTCGGTGATCTTCGGCGCCGGCGACCGCTTCCTGAACCTGTTCGCGCGCCTGCAGTCGATGCTGCCGGTGCTGCCGCTAGCCGGCGCCGACGCGCGCTTCCAGCCGGTGTGGGTTGAAGACGTGGCCGCGGCCATCGTGCGCTGCCTGGACGACGACGCCACGATCGGGCAGGCCTTCGAATGCACGGGACCCACCGTCTACACGCTGCGGGATCTGGTCAGACTGGCCGGGCGCTGGTCGGGTCATGAGCGCCCGATCCTTGCGCTGCCCGACGGGCTCGCCCGTCTGCAGGCCGGGTTGATGAGCCTGGCCCCCGGCGAGCCGCTCATGTCGAGAGACAACCTCGACTCGATGCGCGTGCCCAACGTGGCGAGCGGGGCGCTTCCCGGTCTGGCCGAGCTCGGCATCACGCCGGCTTCGCTGGAGGCGATTGCGCCCAGTTATCTCAGCCCGGGCCGGGGCACTGCCCGGCTCGACGAGATGCGTGCCACGGCGCGGCGCGACTGACGGGCTGGCCGCGGCCGGGCGCTTGCCCCTGCGCCCGGCGCGCATCGCTGCGATGCTCGCTTGTCGATCGATCGCCGACGCGTTTACCTAACATGAGCGCCTTTACGGAGGCAGCATGCAACTCGTCATCGGCAACAAGAACTATTCGTCGTGGTCACTGCGTCCCTGGGTGCTGATGCGCCAGGCCGGCATCGCCTTCGACGAAATTCAGATCCGCTTCGACGCGTTCTCGCCGGATTCGCGCTTCAAGCGTTCGCTGGCAGCGCACACGCCCGCCGGCAAGGTGCCGGTGCTGATCGACGGCGACCTGCACGTGTGGGACACCCTGGCGATTGCCGAGTACCTGGCCGAGCGCTTTCCCGAACACCGGCTGTGGCCCGACGACGCGCGAGCCCGCGCCCGCGCCCGCAGCGTGTGCGCCGAGATGCATGCGGGCTTCGGTGCACTGCGCAGCCACTGCCCGATGAACGTCGAGGCCACGCTGCCCGAAGTAGGTGCGCGACTGCTGCGCGAGGAGCCTGCAGTGCGGGCCGATCTCGAGCGCCTCTTTGCGCTGTGGGGCGCGCTGCTCGACGAACATGGCGGGCCGCTCCTGTTCGGCCGCTTCACCATTGCCGATGCCTATTTCGCACCGGTGTGCAGCCGGCTGCGCAGCTACGGCCTGCCGGTGCCGAAGCCGATCGCCGAGTACGTCGACGCCGTCTTCGCGCTGTCCGGCATGCAGGCCTGGGTGAGCGAAGCCCTGTCCGAACGCGAGTTCCTGGCGTTCGAGGAGCCTTACCGCGCGTCGCGCTCAATCAATGCCGACATTACGGCCTCGACGACGCCTCGTTCCCTTGGCAACTGAGCCGAGCGAAATGCTCATGCGGTGCGCCCCGCGCCATTGACTCACTCTCCTGCGCCGCCACTCGAATGCGGGGGCTTCCCCGTGCTTGGTTGGGGGGACCGCGCGCAACGCGTCGCTCCTACATTGCACCCGCCGTCGCGACGATTTGTCGTGATCGGGCACCGCAAGGAAAACGCTTGAACATCAAAACGACGATCGCGGGGATGGCGCTGTGTCTGATGGGCGGCATGACGCATGCACAAGCCATCCAGGGTCGGGTAAGCGGTAGCTTCTCGAATGCGCAGCCGGCCGGAAACGCTTCTTATAGCCAAGAAAACTCGAAAGTGTTTTTCGGCAATTGCATTGTTCTCGGTCTCTGCGGGTTCGAAGGCAAAAGCACGCTGCAATTCGACTCGGTTGATAGGAACAACGGCGACACCTCGAGCTTTTCTGGCGTGGTCGGGACCGCCTTCAAACTGGGTGACTTCAGCTTTTACAACTCGGTGGACACGGCCGGTTTTCTAACCAACCTCGACTTTCATTTGAACCTCGATTTCGCGTTGCCGGTCGATACGCCCCGACAATCCAGTCTGATCAACGTCGAGCTGGCGAGCACGACCAACCCGCAGGCCGACACGGTTTCCTTCCTCGACCTCTTCGGGCAAAGCTACAACGTCGGCTCGGGGTACCTGCTCACCTTGAGCGGCGGAGACTTCCGCGGCCGGCCTTCCGTCAGCCAGAACGGCAACGACCTCGACTTCGTCATCAACGAGGGCAAGCACGGCAGCGCCGCGCTCTACGGCACGATCACCGCGGCCATTCCAGAGCCCGGCACCTACGCGCTGATGCTGGCCGGCCTGGGCATGGCCGGTTTCATGGTCAAGCGCCGCCGCGTCGACTGAAGAGCGCCGCTGAAGGCCGCACGCAGCAGGGGCTTCGGCCCCTGTTTCCTTTTCCGCTCGCCTCATGATGCCGCCCTAAACTGCCTGCATGCAAGTCTTCGAAGTCGGCGGCGCAGTGCGCGATGCCCTGCTCGGACGGGCCGTCAACGACCGCGACTGGGTCGCGGTCGGCGCCACACCGCAGCAACTGATCGAAGCCGGTTACCTGCCGGTGGGCCGCGACTTCCCGGTTTTCCTGCACCCCGAAACGCGCGAGGAAGTGGCGCTCGCCCGCACCGAACGCAAGACCGCGCCGGGCTACCACGGCTTCGCCTTCCACGCGGCGCCCGACGTGAGCCTGGAGCAGGACTTGGCGCGCCGCGACCTGACCATCAACGCAATCGCCCGCACGGCGGACGGCACCCTGATCGATCCGCACGGCGGCCGGCGTGATCTCGAGGCCCGCTTGCTGCGCCATGTATCGCCGGCCTTCTCCGAGGACCCGGTGCGCATCCTGCGCGTGGCGCGTTTCGCGGCGCGCTTCACCGACTTCCACGTGGCACCCGAAACCATGGCGCTGATGCGCGCGATGGTCGCCGCCGGCGAGGCAGATGCGCTCGTGCCCGAGCGGGTGTGGCAGGAGCTTTCGCGCGGGCTGATGGAAGCGAAGCCCTCGCGTTTGTTCGACGTGCTGCGCGACTGCGGCGCGCTGACCCGGCTGCTGCCGGAAGTGGATCGCCTGTGGGGCGTTCCGCAGCGCGCCGATTACCACCCCGAGGTGGACACCGGCGTGCACCTGATGATGGTGCTAGACATGAGCGCTCACCTGCAGGCGCCGCTCACCGTGCGCTACGCCTGCCTGGGCCACGACCTCGGCAAGGGCACGACGCCCGCCGAAGTGCTGCCGCGCCACACCGGCCACGAAGGCCGTAGCGTGGCGCTGCTGCGAGCGGTGAGCGAGCGGCTGCGCGTGCCGACCGATTGCCGCGAGTTGGCTGAAGTGGTGGCCCGCGAGCACGGCAACATCCACCGCAGCGGCGAGTTCGGCGCGACCGCGCTCGTGCGCCTGCTCGACCGCTGCGACGCCTGGCGAAAACCGGCACGCTTCGGCGAGGTGCTGCTCGCCTGCGAGTGCGATGCGCGCGGCCGGCTCGGCTTGCAGGACAAGCCGTATGCGAGCGCGCCGCGATTGCGAGCTGCGCTCGCCGCCGGGCAGTCGGTCGACACCGCCGCAGTCGCGGCCGGTGCGGCCGAGCGGGGCGCGCGCGGTCCGGACGTCGGCCGGGCGATTCAGAGCGCACGCGGCGGCGCAGTGGCGCAAGTGCTCGGCCTGGCCGAGGACGACTGATTCGCGGCCGGCGACGCGGCGCCGCTCGAAGGCAGCGGCAACGCGGTACGAACGCACGACAAGGCGGGTATGGCTCGCGCCGCACCGCGCCGCGGCACGGCCCGACTGCCTAGACTTCGCAGCGGTGCCGCGGTCTGCGCGGTGCTCCTTTCTCAACACAGACCCTCGAGCAATGAAGATCCTTGGCATCCAGCTGCGCCGTCCCTCGTTCGCCGAAGTGACCACATCGGGCGTGATGGCCACCGGCCTGTGGTTGGCCTACGTGGGGCTGTCACGCGCCAGCGGGCAGCCGTTCAACGCGGCGGATGCCGGTGCCGCCCTGCTGGTGATCTTCTGGGGTTGTGTTTGCGTGCGCCTGGGCATCCGGGTCGATCACGGCCCGCGACACCTGGTGCTCAACGTGCTGCTGGGCGGGGCGCTGCTGCTGGTTTATGAAGGCGTGCTGGCCTTCGCCGCGTAGCACGCCAGCGCGCGCCGTTCATCATCGCCGCGCGCCCGGAAACCGGCGCGCAAACGCACATCACAGGTTGGCGGCCACTGCGCCATGCCGCGTCGCGCCCGTCGGCTGTCACCCGCCCGTCACCCACCTCTATTGATCGAGACTGACCTGCCAGGTCAACAGCAGGCGCTGGTCAGGCTGGGGTGCCAGCGTCTGCTGGACCGTCAGGCCGATGTGGTTCTCGTCGTCGGGCTGGAAGGTGCTGCCCAGGCTGAGCGAGCGCGCCCGCACGCCGTCCCAGTATTCGTGCTCACGGCCGCTGACGACCAGCTGCGCATGCCGGCCGAGATGAACGGAAGCGGTGGCGGCCAGCGTGTCGCCGTCTTCCGGCAACGCCCGCCAGGCCGCGCCGGAGATCGCGAACGCGAACTCGCCCGGAGCGGGCCGGTAGGTGCGGCCCCAACGCAGGCCGGTCGAGACATTGCGGAAGTGGAAATCGTGGCCGAGCACGGTGCGCGACTGTGTGCCGTTGCCGCGGTCGAACAGGCCGACGCCGCCGCTCACCACGCCCAAGGCGCCCAGCCGCCAGTCGGACGTGGCCGCCAGCAGGTGTGCCGGGCCGACGCGCAGCGCCGTGGCAGACAACGTGTGATCGGGCGTGAGGCCGTGCCGCAGCCTGCCCAGCATCACCAGGTCGGTACCGGCGCTCAAGTGAACCGCGTCCTCGCTGAGGCGGCCCACCTTCAGCGAGAGTTCGGTCGAGCGAGGCACCAGCATGGGCACGGGCAGGCCGTTGGGCGGCGCCACCAACGTCGGTAGGCCGTTGCCGCGAGTAAGCGCGAAAGGCGAGGTGGTCAGCGACGCGCCGCCACAAGGCGATTGGCCGAGCAGGTCGGCGCCATCGTCAGGTGTGCCATCGCAGGATGAGCGCAGCCGCAAGCCTTCAACAGGTGCTTCATCGGCAAAGTGAAAGGGGCGATGCACCAGCGCCGCGTCGACGCGCTCGTCGACGTGGCTGGCGTAGCTGACACCCACCATCGGCAGCGCCGGCCGCATGACGGTACCGGCATCAACGAAGCCGCCGAGACGCAGGCTGGCAGCTTGAAGTGCGACCGGAGCGGCCAGCAAGAGCGCGAGCACCATGCGTTGCGAGCACGAAAGCGTTCGGACCCTCGCGATGCGAGGAGACAAAGAAATGAAAGGATGTGACACGCGGTTCGGGCGATCTGGTTTGCGCGGAATGGTAGAGCCCGCCGAGCGCAAAACCGATCAGGGAAGCCTCCGAGGACCGCGTTCTTTCGGCCGCATTCGGGACTATTTCAGGCTTCGGTCATTGCAGTGAATGAAGCGCGGTGTCGCGCTTCTGGATCACCGTGAGAACGCCGATTCACGGTCAGTACGAAAGCGTCCGCTTCAAGAGTGGCTCGGATCGCCGACGCCTGGCGCCGGACAGTTGACCGTGTTGCCGATGCCAGCCTTGCGGACCGTCAAGCTGCCATCGATCTGGCGATAGTTATCGCGAGGCAGTTCGAAGAGCAGGGGCCGCCAAGCGACAAGACCGGGCGGCTCTGTCGAGCGTTCGCCACTGGGTTCAGTGCGTGTTTTGGTAGGCCGTGTTTCTATCGAACCCCCCTATGTCGATGGCTCGCCTTAGGGTCGAGTTACCCGGAAAGTTACCCGGTCGAGTGCGCTGCTACTTCCCACCGTTGCTTCGTTGTCCGTCATTGGCCTTGCCGCGCGCCTTCAAACCATTCTGGACACCATTCCGACCGGCCTGATCATGCTCGACGAGCGGGGTGCTACGGTCCTCGAGAACGACGAGTAGAGGCGGACCTGGGCCAGCAACGCCCTGATGGCGGGTTCAGTGGATTCCGACAACTACAAGGGATTTTTGGCCCGAGACCGGAGAACGTATCGCAGGCGAGGAATGGCCCGGCGCGGTATCCCTCAAGCAAGGAATCAGCACCAGGGACGTCGTCCTCGACATCGAGCGATTCAATGGAACCCGCGGAACGATCGTCGTGTCGAGCTCGCCTTTGCGGGACGAGTTTGGACTGGTCATCGGCGCTGTGGCCGCGAACATGGACATCAGCGAACTCCGCGCAGCGCAGGCCCGGTTGCAGGAGGCGGACCGCCGTAAGGACGAGTTCTTGGCAATGCTCGCACATGAGCTCCGCAACCCCCTCGCGCCGATCAGCGCGGCCACCGAGATCCTGAAGCGCTCGCGGCATGATCCCGACCGGGTCAGTCACACGGCGAATGTGATCGAGCGACAGGTTCGGCATCTGACGACGCTCGTCGACGATCTCCTGGACGTCTCCCGTGTAACCCGGGGCCTGGTCACCATCGACCGAGCTGCAGTCGACCTGCGCAGCGTGATGTCAGCGGCTTTGGAGCAGGTGCAACCACTGCTCGACCAACGTCGGCACCAGTTGCACACGGTTCTTGCGCCCGGCGACTTCTTTGTTGAAGGGGACTTTCACCGTCTCGTGCAGATCTTGACGAACCTCTTGACCAATGCCGCGAAGTACACGCCCGAAGGGGGTGCCATCGTGCTTAGGATCGGCGCCGTAGACGGTCAGTCGATCATCAGTGTGGAAGACAACGGCATTGGCATACCGCCCGACATGCTTGGGCATGTCTTTGATCTTTTTACGCAGGCCGATCGCACGCCCGATCGGTCGCAAGGTGGGCTTGGGATCGGGCTGGCGCTGGTTCGCAGTCTCGTGCGTCTCCATGGCGGTAGCGTCGAAGCCGAGAGTGAAGGTGCCGGACGGGGCAGCACCTTCTTCGTACGCCTGCCGTTGACTGCGCCACCTGCTTATGCGAAGCCGGGCCTATCAACTGAGGCGGAGTCGGAGTCGGTCCGCGGGTGTCGGGTCCTCGTGGTGGACGACAACAGGGATGCGGCTCAAACCCTAGCCGAACTGTTAGGTCTGCTCGGCCATGAAGTGACGACGGTCGCCGACGGCGCCGGCGCCTTGGCGGCCGCCGGCTCTGCGCGCTGGGACTTTTACATTCTCGATATCGGTCTGCCTGACATGACCGGTCTCGAATTGATTCGGCGCCTGAAGCAAGGGCAAGCCGACCCAAGTACGACGTTCATTGCGCTAACCGGTTACGGGCAGTCGAACGACTACGCCATGTCGAAGCAAGCTGGTTTTGACTACCACATGGTCAAGCCCCCGAACTTCAGCGAGCTTGTCCAGATACTAGGCGGTCAGCGATCATTACGAGAGTAGAGGCCGCGGCGACCCCTGCCCAGAGTGGAACGTTGATCGACTCCTTCTGCTTGACGGAGAGCTCGAGGGGTCCAAGCTTTAATGCGCTGCTGTCTTTCGTGTAGGAGAACCCGAAGACCAGAGAAAGCGCACCACCAACGATGAGGACAAGGCCGACGAGCTTGGATGCGTTCACACTTACTCCGAATGCTGCGCGTGGAAGTGTCGCATGAGGGCATGAGGGCATGAGGGCGGGGGCATTTTGAGCAGGCTGGCTTAGGAGCGCAGCGCGGTCGCTCGCAGGTTGCCGTGTCGACTGTGGGTGCCGTTCGCCCGCTATTGCGTGAGCTCAAGCCGTTGATCGGAGAACTGGCGGCCCGTGCGCTCTACCGCCGTAGCGTGCATCTTGCGAGGTCCTCGTTCCCGCACACGCCGAACGACGCCAGAACCCATGATGAGCTTTTGGCTTCTGACGTTAACGATGGCTGCCTACAACCTCACTTGGCTTTCGCACCTTGGCGCAGTTGCGACCGCAGTGCGCCCAATGATCTGCCAGAAGGTAGAAATGACTGCGATCATCCGATCGAATGAGCCATGAGGCACCAGTTGCCGCCCCCTGTCACAACACTTTGACTGTATGACCCCGCCGAGCCGATATGCCTTGTCGGACTGACCGTTCTTCCGTGGTAATTCAAAGGGCCTATTAAAGCCAGTATTCCCAGAGCCGTCCGAAGAACTCCTTCAAGCGGACAACCACCCCGCGACGCTGCCATTCACGCAGCGTGATTTCTTGCGAAACGACCAGGTCGCGCTGGAAGGCCGACTGCATCTGGGCGCCGAACTCCGATCCGATCATCAGGACGTTGACTTCTTGGTTATGCAAGAAGCTGCGCCAGTCGAGGTTGCTCGACCCCACGGTGGACCAGACTCCATCGATCACAGCTGTCTTCGAGTGAAGCAGCACGTCCTGGCGCTCGTAAAGCTTCACACCTCCGCGCAGAAGTTCGTCGTAGTGGGCACGACCGGCGTGAAACACAAGCGAGGAGTCGGTTGCGCTCGGCAGCACTATCTTCACGTCGACCCCACGCGACACTGCGTCGACAAGCGATTGCTTTAACTGCGGGTCGGGCACGAAATAGGCATTGCTCAACAAGATCTCATCCTGCGCCGTGTTGATGACCGAGATCAGCGTCGCATAGAACTGGCTGAACGGATCTTCCGGCGAGCTGGCGATCGCGCGGACGACCTCTTTGCCTTGCACGCTCAGGGTGGGAAAGTACGCGCGTGGCGCGAGCGGCTCCGCCTTCTGCTGCGCCCAGGTCTCCATAAAGAACTGCTGAAGCGTGGCGACGACCGGACCGCTGAGCTGAACGTGGGTGTCGCGCCAGGGCAGGACCTGGACCTGCCGCGGCATGACCGGTACGAAGGCGGAGGAGCCGAACCGCCCGCCGCGCGGCGAACTGCCGGAGTAAACCGCGCTGATGTTGATCCCGCCGACGAACGCCGTTGTGCCGTCGACGATCAACAGCTTGCGGTGATCCCGATTGTTCAGCTCCCAACCGGCTGTCGCCTCAAGCGGATTCACCGGATTGAACTGGACCACGCGTACGCCGGCGCGCTTCAGGCGCTCGAAGAACGCGCTTGGCGTGGAAAGCGTGCCGACGGCGTCGTGGATCAGATTCACCTGAACGCCTTGCCGCTGCTTTTCGAGCAACACGTCGGCAAACCGTCGGCCAACCTCATCGTCGTCAAGTATGAAGGTTTCCAGGTTGATGTGGTCGCGGGCGCTTTCGATCGCCGCGAACATCGCCGCGTAGGTGGCCGGGCCATCCTGGAGCAGCACGGCCGCGTTGCCTGTCGTCAGCGGGCTGCCGGAGACCTCCTGCTCGAGCGCTAACTGGCGTTCAAAATGACGTGCTTGAGCACCAGTGAGCCCGCGCTTATCTAACAAGGCCCTGCTCTGGCTCGCCGATAGGATGCGGCCGTTCGCCGCCTCGACCTGAACCGGCATGCGACCATGATTCCTGTCCGGAACGATGCGTGGCAATGAAGTGCAGGCGGCAAGCGGCAGCGCCATGAGCAGCAGCACGCACATTGTCCTTGCCGTCGCAATCGTCCAAACCATTCCAGCTCCCTCGGCTTTGTGGTCCACGCATGAACGGCTCCGGTAGCCACGAAGCGACGCGTCGACGGATGGTTATCGGCTTGTAGCGCCGAGACTTGTGCGCCCTTCAGCATGTCCGCTTGAAGTTCCGGCGTGGCGATCAACTTTCAGATGGTTCAACGATGTACGACAACTGGTTCGCCTATCAAACGGTCATCACGGCGACCGTCACTACGTCGCCGCCCAGCACCCTCACCACTACGAAGGGCTAATCGGCCTCGCGGCTGTTCCGGCGGCGCTTCCCGGAAGAACTGCTGCGGGTGCATCAGGCCGGCAAGCTGCAGTTCTTCGGCAAGCCTGCGCCTGACCATCGGCTCGGTGAACCTGGCGGAGTTCTTCCTCAGCTTCGTCAGTGCGGGCGTCTTCGCCATGCTGGTGACCGAAAGCTCCTGGGTCACCGAGTCCGGGCTGGTGGTGGGCGGCCTGTTTGCCACACCCTATGCCTCCATGCTGACCCGGCGCCTGAGCACCAAGCCTTGCTGGCCATGGTGGGCACCGTCATCGTGCTGATCAGCGTGTTCAGCCTGGCCCAGGCTCTGGCCTGAAGCGGGCGCGCCACGCGCAAGTGTCGCGGCAAACCGCCGGGCGGCTGCCGTGCTTTGGCCTTGGCCCGTCGACCGTGTGGCAGCATTGGTTCCCATGATTGACGTGGTGGTGTTGTTCTTCCTGCTGGGCGTGCTGGCGCGCATCGCCAAATCGGACCTGCGCCTGCCGGAGGCGCTGTACGAGACGCTGTCCATCTACCTGCTGCTGGCCATTGGGCTGAAGGGCGGCATTGAACTCAGCAGGGTGCCGCTGGCGGCGTTCGCCCCCCAGGTCATGGCCATGATGCTGCTGGGCTTTGCCATTCCGTTTGCCATGTTCCCGCGAACCAATACCTGCAGCTCATGCTGTCGCACAAGGAACACGAGGTGTTTGCGGTGCTGTTCCTCGACGCGCAGATGGGTTTGATTGCTGCCGAGGAAATGTTCCGCGGAACGCTGACGCAGACCTCGGTCTACCCCAGGGAGGTGGCCAAGGCCGCGCTGCGCTGGAACGCCGCAGCGGTGATCGTTGCGCACAATCACCCGAGCGGCTGCGTTGAGCCTTCGCGCGCCGATGAGCACCTGACGCAGACGCTGAAAGCAGCGCTGGCGCTGGTCGATGTGCGGATGCTGGACCATGTCATCGTCGGGGGACCGAGCGTGCTCAGCTTCGCTGAACGGGGGCTGCTGTAGCCGCGCGCGCGCGCCCGCGCCCAGCGCAATCGATTGCGCGGACCAGCGCTGCCGGCCAGTGAACTGGGAATCAGCTCGGGAGCTAAATCCGACGCGGACCACGCGGAAAAAGGATCCACAGATGCGAAAAGGCGGACGGGACGAGCGATCGACCGTCGGACGTTGGCGCCCGGGTTTTCGGTGAACTCAGTGAGGTGGACAAGGGCTGCTCCAATGTCAAAGGAAGAATCAGACAGCGGGCGGGTGGCGGCGAGCGATTTGCGACAGGCGGTGCTGAGCCGTTATCTCGCGTCGCACGGACGGCAAGGCGAGGAGCGCCTCGGCCGGTTCGTGGGCTGCCTGCTCGGTGGAGCTGTAGGCGACGCGTGTGGTGCCCCGGTCGAGTTCATGTCGCGAGCGGAGATCCTGGAGCTCCACGGAGCACGCGGCCTGCGCACCTATGTAGAGGCGTACGGTCGCCGCGGCGCGATCACGGACGACACGCAAATGACGCTCTTCACGGCGAAGGGGTTGCTGAGAGCATGGGTCCGGCGGACATTGCGCGGGATTGGGCCGGTGTTCGCGGCGGTGACCGACCGTGCGTATGGCCGATGGATGCTGACGCAAGGCGAGAGGGCAGGGTTTGATGCGGAGCCTAGCAAGCTGCTCAACGGTTGGCTGATCCGCGAGCCGGAGCTGCATGCACGACGGGCGCCCGGCAACACCTGTCTCGCGGCGCTCCGCGGCAAGGCGACGGCCGGAGAGCCAGCCACCAATACAAGCAAGGGTTGCGGCGGTGTGATGCGCGTGGCGCCGGTCGGTCTGCTCTGTTTGGCGTTGGGGCCAGGGCAGGACGCCAAAGACCGGGACGACGTGACCTTCGCGCTTGGGAGGGAGATCGCCGGGCTGACGCATGGGCATCCTTCCGGCAAGGCTCCGGCGGGCTACTTGGCCGTGGTGATCGCGGCGCTGGCCGACGGTGCGTCATGGGCAGCTGCACATGAGCGTGGGCGCCGGCCGCTTGCCGCGGCGCCGCCATGCGGCGAAACGCTAACCATGTTGGACGAGGCGGTCAGATTAGCCGCCAGTCGGCCACAGGATCCAGCAGCTGTCCGTCATCTTGGTCAGGGCTGGGTCGCGGAAGAGGCACTTGCGATCAGTGTGTACTGCGCGGCCAGCGCGCTTGGTCAGCCCGATGCGGATGACGCCAAGTTTGAGAACGCCCTGGCGCTGGCGGTAAACCACGACGGAGACTCGGACTTGACTGGGGCCATCACTGGGAACATTGTTGGAGCAGCGCTGGGGCAGGACTGTATCGGTGAGAAGTGGCTGGGCGACTTAGAAATGCGAGAGGGCATCCGGGAGGTCGCCCAAGATTTAGCCACCTTGAGCGTCTGGCGCATCGCAGAGCAAGAAGCTCGGGAGGAATTCGACTACTGGGTGTCCCGGTATCCCGGCGGCTAAAGCCCAACGGGTGCACCTTCGCCCGCTTCAGCCGTGACTGCGGGGCAGTAGACGAATCCCCTCAGCGGGCTCGTCGAAGATGCGCTTCCCCTTCAACCAGTTCGGCGAGTCGATTCGAGTTCGCGCGAGCATGTCGACAGCCGGACGCATGCACTTGACCGAGCCGAAAGACCGCTGTCTGCGTTGGCAGTGAACAGGCGGTCCCGGCCATAAGCCGACGTTGGCCGGCGTCGGCTAACGGGTCTCTCGCTCGGCCTGGTGCGCGCACTTTGTGCGTAACGCAATCGTCCAAACCATTTCGTTCAAGCGGGTTCTAGGCGTCGACTTTTGCCGACTGGATGACCGCCTTACACAAAGTTGGCAGCGCCACTTCGGCAAATCAACTGCGGAGGGATGGCTTGCACCGGTGCCAGTGAAGACCGAGAAGTGGGTGTCACTCGCCCAGCAGCTCGGCGACGGGTTTCAGATCATCGACATGGTCGCAGATCGACTTGGCCACCATGATCAGGGGTGTGCCGAGCAGCAGCCCCCAAATGCCCCACAGCCAGCCAAATGCGAGGACGCCAACGAAGATCACCAGTGGGTTTATGCTGCCAGCGCGCCCAGCTAGCCAGGGGGTGATCAGGTTGCCCTCGATCGTGTTGATCAACATCGACACTCCGCCGATGAGAGCAGCCATGCCGAAGCTGCCGAACTGCAGGAATGCCGCCAAGGCCAGGGCACCGGCCGTGACGATGGCACCCAGATACGGCACCAGGTTAAGCACCGCCGCCACCAGACCCCACACGGCTGCACGTTCCAGTCCGAGCCACCATAGGACGCCCCATGTCGCTAGCCCCACCAGCACGCTGGTGGAGACCTGAATGACCAGGTAGCGCTGGATCTGTGCGCTGATCTCGTCCATCACCTCCACGGTGACGCGCTTCTTGGCGAAGGTAGGCCCCATTATTTTGACCATCTTTCGCCTGAAGCTGTCTCCCGCGGTCAACAGGAAGAAGGCGATGAAGAACACCACCGCCGCCTGGCCGATCAGGCTGGCCAGACCGACGGTGCGGCTCCAGAGGTATTCCTTGATGTTCACACGCGGCTGCTCGATCTGCACACGGGTGACACCCCTGGCGGGCGGCGCAATGGCGGTGCTGGCTTTCGCCGCCTGCTCGAGATTGGTTGCGGCCTCCTGCACCTTGTCGATGGTGCTGACCGGCGTACTGCGCGTCGGGCGCAGCGCCTGGCTCAGTTTCTGCCCGGCTTCGGGCAGCGACTCGACCAGTGTCGCGGCGTCGTCGCTGAGCGTATAGGCCATTGATCCGAAGCCAATCACGACCGCGCTGAGAACGCCGGCCGCACCCAGCACACGCGGCAGGCGCCAGCGCTGCAATCGGTCCACCACCGGCGTCAGTGCATAGCTCAGCATCAGGCCCAGCAGAAGCGGAATGAATACTGCGCTGGCCCAGTGCATCGCATAGGCGCAGACCAGCAGTACAAGGCACGCCAACAAGACGCTGCGCAAATTGAAGTCCTGGGGCGGCGAGGCGATCTCGCGCTCGGGTTCCACGATGTCACCCACAAAGTTGGTAGTCGTCACAATTTCAACCCACGCGGCCGGGCAGCCAGCTCGACAGTTCTTGGCAACGTGAAACGGAGGTCAGCCTGGCGGCCGAAGCCCATACACCGACACACGTCCACGCCGGGATGGTGTCGGTCGGCGCCGTCCGCGGCTCCTCACGACAGCGACGGATGGCGATGCTGGCACCCTCGCCCTCGCGGAACTCGTCCTTGCGTTCGATCTGGTTGCGCTCTGCCATCTTCATTCCTGGTCTTGTACTTGGGACGTTGTTCGACGTGCACCCGTCGGCCCGATGCGTCGGGCGACGCCTTGCCGTCTTCCAGTGCGGCGCTTCTTGAATCTGGAGATGGGCGTTTCAGACTGCGCTGCACGGTGCGCCGCAGGACTCGTGCAAGCCGGCGGCCTGTTGTGCGACATCGTCGACATTCAATCCATCACGTCTGGCCACACACGTAGGTCCGGCCCGACATCGGGTGCCGGCTCTTCCTGGAACCTTGCCGAAACGCCGCCGGCCCTAAGCTCGCAACGCTGGGCACTTACCCTTTGTGCTTCTTCTCCTTCTTCTCCTTCTTCCCGTGGTCATTGCCGTGCCCGCGATGCTGCTGCTCCTGATAGCGCTCGCGAACCCAACTTTCCTGAACGAAGTACACCGGCTGCGCGCAAGCTCCATAACGGCCGCAGTGCTTTGCCCAGTTCTTCTGGTGCTCGGGTGGGACGTACAGATAAGCGGGTTGATGACGAATCGCCATGGGCTGCGGCGCAATCAGAATGGGCTGGCTGTAGATCACTGCGGGTTGAGGAAAACTGCCGATATCGATTCGACCGTAGACGCCTGGCTGATTGATGCCGATCGACACCCCCACGTTGGTCTCGGCAATGGCCGAAGCGGCGCCGCAAATGCTCAATACGATTGCCGCAATTCGTTTCATGGTTGCTTCTCCAGCGACGCCTGATGCGCCTGTTGGCTTTATCGGGCGCGCACATCGGAAATGAAGTCCAGTCCACTCGACAATAGGAGCTGGGCGGGCCACGCCCTGTGTGTCTGCCACATTTGCACGCCGCAAGTCCAGAACGCACGACCCCGGTTGGTTGTCGGCTGTCACGATGCCACCCGCATCGGCGTGGTCGATGTCGGGATGCTGGACGTCGCACGAGCGGACCGCGTCCGACTGCCACCCGGCGATCCCCTCGCCTAGGGTACCGGCTCATAACCACCGGCACGATGGGTCATGGGCGAGCGGACGCCAGCGTCGGCTTTGCCGCCAGCAGTTCGAGCGGCCTCCCGGCAACTGTGGGTCGGAAGTGCGAGTCGGACGACACCAAGAGCAGACCATCGGTGATACGGGTTTCGTTGCCCGCCCCTCGGCGCCCTGGATGACGGGTTCCTTGTGCAGACCAGCCGCTGGATCCTCAAGGCCCCCCAAAAGGCCTCGGTAGGCGCTTTTTGCTATCGCCGACGACGAGTCCCGACGCGGGAAGATGCTCGACATCATCGAGCGGCAAACCAGCGCGCTTACCAGGTTGGTTCACGACCCGACGGACGCGGCCAGCATCCGCAGCGGCAAGCTCACCCTGCGCCGCGCTCCGGTGAGCGTTCACGAGGTCGTCGCACGGGTGGCCGAGGCTTGCCAGCCGCACATCGACGCCCGTCGCCACCGCTTGGAAGTCTCGCTCCCAGAGGCGCCATTGGTTATCCAGGGCGACCTGGGGCGGCTCGCTCAGGTTTTGATGAACCTCCTCAACAACGCGGCGAAGTACACCGCCGGACGGCGGCTCGATCCGGCTTCGCGCGGAAGCCGATGAGGCGCTGCTGCGCCTGGAGGTCGCCGACACCGGGATCGGGATCGCGCCCGACCGAGGGCGATGCGATGTCGGTCAACTGAAGCCTGCTTTTGACGCACGCACTCAGGCACCGACATCACCGTTCAAGAACAAGGAGTTTTCATGAAATTCAAACCTCTGGCGCTGGCCGCAGCGCTCGCGCTGCCGTTGTCGCTCGCCTTCGGCGCGGACCTCTCGCAAACGCTGGTACTCACGCCCGACAACGGCTCGTTCTCGGCGGGCTTGACGGCCACCCACCTGGAAAGCGCCTTCTTCGTCGATACCTTCAGCTTCGAGCTGCCCGCCATGCAGACGGGCATGGTGACGGCGGAGTTCTTCTCCACCGATCCCAATCTCGATCTGCTCTTCGGCTTCCTCGAAGGCGAGGGCTACTTTTTCGACGGCTTGCCAGGCGCGCAGACGGCTTCGGTCACGGGACCCGGTCTCAGCGGGCTGCAGACCGTGAGCGTGTCCGGCACGGCACCATCGAGCCTTACGCCCTCAGCGACCAGCCGCCGCCTCGCGACGCGTGGATCACCGTTCGTCAGATCGGCAGCGGCCTGCCGCAGCCGTCAGGAAGATATTGGCCAGGCTCGTCGCTACGAACGCTCGCGTGGCGTTCTTGGCCAAGCCGCGGTAGCGCACCTTGCCGTATCCCACAGGCGCTTGACGACGCCGAACACGTGCTCCACGCGAGCACGCACGTGGGACTTCGCACGGTTGACCATTCGCTCGAGCTCCTCGGTGGCGCTGCCCTTGCGCACCGTCTTGTTGGTGAAGTCCTGTGCACCCGGTGCCTTGGCCTGGATCGAGGCGTGTTGCGCTGCGTACGCGCAGTCGCCATAGACGCGCTCCTTCCCGTGCAGCAGCTCGGGCAGCGGGTGCAGTCTGTCGCTTCATGCGTATGTCAATGCAGGTGGCGTGCCAGGGAAGGACTTGATCAGCATTGCCCTAGTGCGCTGGGCGAGCCGAGGTTCTGTCCCGGCACGCGTGGGCAGCCGCGATACGTGGAGTGGCCCAGCCATCAATCCGCGTAGCTGTGCATGTGGGTTGTGGTGCGCAAGGCTGGGCGGTCGCGCTGATCGACAGCAGGGCGGTCCGGCGCGAGCCGGTCGCATTCGTGCTTGATCGCGCTGTAGCACTCGCACGAGCGGGCCTCGATCCCCGCATGGTCCAGCACCGTGATGCTGTTGCGGCCGTTGGTGATGCAGCCCTGGCTGCGCAGCTTGAGAATCGCCTGCGTCACGCTTTCGCGCCGCACGCCCAAGGCGTTGGCGATCCACTCGTGCGTGACCGTGAGCTCGTTGCCCGGCACGCGGTCCAGGCTGATCAGCAGCCAGCGGCACAGCTGCTGCTCGACGCGGTGGTGGCGGTTGCACAGGGCGGTCTGCGCGGCCTGGCAGATCAGGCACTGGGCACTGCGCAGCAAGAGGCGGCTCACCGCCCCGCCCAGGTCGAACTCACGTTGCAAAACACTGGCGCGGATGCGGAAGGCATACCCCGGGTGCTGCACGATCGCCCGGCTGGGGGCGGTGTCGCCGCCCATCAGCAGCGAAACGCCGCACACGCTCTCGTAGCCGATGCGCGCGACCTCGGAGGCGTCGCCGTTCTTCATGGCGTACTGCAGCGAAATCACGGCCTGGGTCGGGAAGTACACGTTCTCGAAGCCGCTGCCGGCACCGTGGAGCAGCTTGCCGGCGGCCAGCGGCACCAGTTCGAGCGAAGGCGAGAGCCGCTCCCAGACATCGTCGGGCAGCGCCTCGAGGACGTGGTTCTGGCGCAGGCTGCGCGTGGTCGAACGCATCGCGAGGGGCTGCACAGCGTAGCGCAAGTGGTCGTTCATGGAGAAGGTGTGCAAAGTCACGACCCTGTCGGTCTTTTGGACCGCCAGGCATGACGGTACCGTGAGGTCGGAAGCGAAGCTCCTGGGCCGCCCTTTGTTCGAGGGGCGGTGACACCAACCAGACACGTCTCGATGTGAGAAATTTCTCATGCCGTTCAAAGGCGATGCCTCGTAGTCGCAGCACAAGACGCCTGGCATGAAGGCGCATCGTAAGTGCTCTATTGCTGATTCAGGCATGAGGCTATCCACGCGCCCACTTCAGCGTGCTTTGTTCATGCAATGCTGATCCGCCCCCTCCTTCGAGGGGGGCATCCTTACGTCATTGCTCCAACAATGCAATATTGTTCGAGCTACATCCGAAAGTGACGCATCGTTGATTGGCCATGAAAAAGCAACCTGTCCCAGTCTCTCGTCGCGTATGGGGCGATCGCCCTCTAAAGACACCCGCCACTCTTAGGCCGGGACTGCCTGTGATTCACCCGACCAGGTCAACTTACCTGCAACGCCTGCTGACGCTGTTTTCCAGCTAGCTTGTACAACCCGTCTTAAAACCGGCTGTCGGAAGCGCAGCAGGACGACCTTGTTGCCTTCCTTCTCGCGCTCACCGATGACCGCGTTCGCTTCGAGCGGGCGCCGTTCGATCATCCAGCGCTTTGCATTACGAATGGGCATGCCGAAGAAGAAGTGGAGACGCCGAATGGCGGGAGGTAAAGACGGCCAAGGACCTGCTGCGGTGCATCGCGCCGGTGGGCACGCAGGGGTCTCGAACGGCATTGAAGCCGTTCCTCGAGGGACAGACAACGCTGCAGACCGGGCAATGGGATCGTCCCACGGGCGCTGAGGCGCTGCGCTCAGGGCCCATCCTTAGGGCGAGGCGTTTGGCGACTTCCAGTCTCCCAGGCTCAGTCCGGGTGAACCACAGATACAACGTATTGAAGCTTCACAGCTAGTCATCGCCCTTGGCTAGCGGACGCCATGCCTACCGATTATTTTGGCTTCACTTCTGCGGCTTGAATGCGTACGGGTCCCTTCGTTCCGACCTTCCCGGTGTACGGGTTGACGTTGCCCTTGGTCGAGTAGTTGTCCGGCTTGGTGCTGTTGAAATTCGTAGCTCTGTGAGGGATCACGTACATGCCGCTTTTCGTGATGTAGCCAAACACTCGTTGCGAGCCGCCCTTGCCCTTCGCATGCGCCCCGAGACTGACGAACGCGCACAGCGCAGCCATTAAGATGGTGGTTTTCATCGGAGTTCCCAAATGGCATATCCAGCGACAAGCGCAAGCGCTACGCCGATTGCTCCGGCAATCTTTTTCATCGTGACTCCCTTGTAAGCCCGCGGTGTACGGCACCGTACGGTAGCTCCACTGCAGTTCCGATCGTTCGCTCACGCACCCCGAATCGCGGGATGCACGCCCAAAATGCCTCCGCGTATCTATAGTGAGTGTCTGCTGGTGGCCGACACTGTGAGTACGGGACTGGGCCCCAAGCTGCCAGTCGCGCTTCGTAATGGCCTATGCACGCGAAGACCAAGCGGGTCCGGTTCTCTCGTGCCTTAAGCATGACGTGCGCAGATCACCGCCGAGATACGCTCAGCAGCCCCTGGTTTTGAAGCTTCGACACCCGAGCATGGAAATTACTCGCCTGCGTGCGTACTTTGCCGCATGCATTTTTCTCTCATGCGCTTCTGGCTACGCGACCACGATCTGGACAAAGCAAGATCAAGCAGCATACGAGGAGTGCCTAGCCCGATGGAAGGAGGTCGACGGTGCATGGGAAGGCCTTTTGTCGACACCCGGCGCTGAGGCCGGCTCCCGATACTCGAAGACCGTCTTCATCAGGTTGGTCTTCACTCGCGAAGGCACGACGTTGCTAGTCAAGAATGCTCCAGGGCAATCGTGGCATCGAATTGGCAGCGACTCGAATGTCCCGCGCGTAAAGACTGACTTGCTAGTACAGGTAATGGGCGATAGCCAGAACCGCCTAGAAGGCCACTCGGTGACCTTTACGAGGATGAGCGAGACGGTCGCCTCCGTCATCTACTCCCGAGGACCCATCCATGCGAATCCCGGTGAAGTGATCTCGATGCATGACCTTAGAACCGGAGTCGTCGCACGCGAAGGATTTCCTGTCCCGACAGGTCTCGAGGCAATGCAGACTTCACGACGAAATTGCCGGTGACGACACGAAGAGATCGACCTCCCGACTGTTGACGCCCGGCGACGTCACGGTACTGGACCAGTCCGCGGTGAAGCCCACATTGCCCGCGCCGATAGGTTTAAAAACTTCGAGCGCACCACACTAGCCGAGTGGGCTAAGTGCCAGGCGCGGTTCGGCGCGCAAATGAAGCGAGATCCTCTGACCCTTCCGCGCGCTGACGTTGCGCGCTACTGCTTTTGAGCAGTGAAGACGGTTTCGGCGATCACTAACCTGCATAACGGAAGTAGAGAAGGCCCGCGCTGTGATTCCATGCGAAATCACCCCCTGGTGGGCACCGCAGGTGACGGGCCAGCTTCGCGCGACTTGATCACAATAAGGGCGCCGCCCCGCGCGCGCGCCTCATCCTCCAACCGCGACCTAAACGAGGCGAGCGACTCCTCAGCACTGCGGAAGTAACGGCCGTCTCCAACTTCACCGATCCGAGCATCGTCGCCAGAACACAAGCTGACGATCAGCAACGGTTGACTATCGTGCTCGGCTCTCACGGACTCCAGGGCCGTGATCCGATGCTCAAGTGTTGCCATGGCCGGGTGCCTCCTGCTGTGCTGCCTGGAACGCTTCGAGATAGCGACTCATGTCTTCTTCGGTTTTCACGGGAGAGCGGCCCATCCTGACCTCTGCGGCGCTGATCAACCGCGTCAGCTCTTCGTCGCTGTACTCGTAGATCGAGCGGGTATCGGCTAGGTCTGCCTGCTGTTCCAAACGCTCCAGCCGCGTGCGGACGCTATCTGCTCTGGCCACCATGGCGCTCTCCTTCCAATGCCGCAATGCGTGCGGCAAGTTCATCGGTTTCGATCAACTTGGCAAGTGCTGCCAGCCCGGCAAGGAGCTGCGCGGCCTGACCGGGCGAAAGATCGCCAGACGCCGCAGCATTCAGAACTGCTCGGCCTTGCTCCGTGAGGCTCCCATCCGGGAGTTCCAGCGGGGCTGCCTGCTCGGTTGCCCGGATCGGAGGCACCGTACGCTCCAGCAAAAGGCGGGCGGCTCCTACGTCGCCCTCTATTGCGCGGGCCAGCAGCTTCTCGATGAGCGCCGGCACTTGCTCAGCGATGGCAGCGCGAAACTTCGCAACCTCACCAGACCCGGCGGGCCGGCCCCTCGGGTTGCCGGACTGCCCGGCTTTCCATCGTCCCTGTTTCACTTGTACTTCTCCTGTTCTTTCAAGACGAACCCTGGGCACCGCTGCAACAGCGCCGCTAGGCCGCGGCCCACCTCCTGCGAATGCAAGCCTGCCGCTTCGCGGTTTCCACAGCGAGCCCGGTGGTAGTGGCGGCATTCGATGCAAGCGCGCCGGTCGTCTGCGTCGCGGTCACGCAGCGTCAGCCGCTCCGCCAGGTCTTCGGCGTCGGTGCTCCCGTGGCCTGCCCCCAGCATCAGAGCCTGACGCGCTGTGAAGGTCGCCATCTCGGCATCGTCCCAGCCGCCTGCATGGCAGCGGTCGCCTTGCACAGGCGTCAGGCGGTAGGGACGATCGGCGGCCAGGCCACGGGCGACGCTGTCGAGCAGTTCGGTCTTGTGCTGGCGGATTAGGCTGCGCAGGTCTTCCGTCAGCAGCGCCGCCGGGGTGACTATCAGCCGGTTGTCGTCCGCGCGCAGAGTCAGGCCCGCGTCGATCAAGGCGGCGAGCAGCGTCATTCGAATACCTCGGCATCGCCTTGATGGTCTTCATCCGATTGCCCGGAGCCGCCGAAGGTGCTCACTTCTTCCCGAAGGTGCCCACTACTTTCTGTGAGCACCTTCGATGTTTTCTGAGCACCTTCGGGCAGCGACCAATACCAGCCTTCGCCCATCCCGGCCTTGCGGCGGATCACCACCAGCGCATCGGCTGCACGGCGCACGGTTGCCCAGGAGTGGCCGGCCTGCCTCGCTTCGGCCTGCACAGTCTTGGTCGGAGTAGGTGCGCTCAGCAACTCGCGCAGGAAATTTTCGGCAGAGTCCTTCGCGGACTGGCCGTCGCTGTCGTTTGCCTCGGCATCCGTCAACAGCTCGCGAGCAGTGCCCTCGATCGCTTGGCCCCATCGAACCCGAGAAGCCGAGATGCCCGGTAGGGCCTCGACTTGCTCCAGGCTGTACTCGAAGCCGCCATCGTCCGGGCCGATGTTGGACTTGGCTCGCGCAAAGATTCGGCGATCCTCGTTGCCGTCTTCGCCCTTGACCTTCGATGCGACCATGACCACACGAGCCACCGCACCGAATGCAACCGAACCCGTCACCCGTTCGGTGGGGTCGCGCCCGCCGGTGCCCTTGGAGAAGTGCGAGATGCCGAGCACCGCCGCATGCAGATTCGACGCCAGATCAACCAAGGGCTGCAGCGCACGGCGGACTTCCGTGTTCTTGTGCGAGTCGCCAGTCACAGCCGAAACCACCGGGTCAACGATCATCAAGCGCACGTTGCCTATGCGCAGCGCGGCCTCGGTCAGTTGCACCATGTCTCGCGCTGGATCGAACGGCAGCTGCTCGCCTGCAATACGAGCGCCGATGACGAAATGCAACCGCGCCGGATCACCGCCGGCAGCGAGGAAGCGCGGCAGCAGCGTATCGGCCGGGTCGTCTTCGGCCGACCAAAAAAGCACATTGCCGATGGCGCACCGCGAGCCATCGGGCCAGCAGCCGCCGATCGTCACGTTTGCGCCGCTGGCAATGGCTATCGTGGTCTTGCCCTGACCAGGGGGGCCAGCGAGTATGTGCAGCTTGCCCAGCGCGAGCCAGTACGCCCACAGCCATTCGATCGGAACGGGCTTCAAGTCGGAGCCGCAGACGAGGGTTACGCCATCGGCGGCCAGCCGCTTGATTACCTCGTCAGCCCCGCCAGCAGCAGCCACTGCGCTGTCGATCACATCGCGCGCCGTCATGCGAGCACCTCGGCGCGCAGGTAGGCGATGCGGCCGGCGGCTTGCAATACGCGGGCGCGGTCTTCATCGTCGATCGAGGTGCCGTGCCCGATGTTCGCCGCAACCACAGCGACGAGCTGTGACTCGTCGTGCAGCAGGTCGAGTGCCTGCGCTGGCGAGATAAGTCGGCGCCGTTGCAGCGGCGCGCCTTGACTCTCGCGCGGCGGGAACAGGTCGGCAACTTCCAGCCCGAGTGCGGCGCAGATGCTGCCGACGCTGCACTGCAATTTGAAACACCGGACGAGCACCGCACCCTCGGCCGTCACGCCGACAGAGAGCGTGTTCGGATTGCGCTCGCCACAGCAGGGGCAAATGGCGCGATAGCGGTCACGGCCGTTCGGACGGATCTTGTACGGCTGCAGGGCGTTGATGATCGTTTCGGCGCTCATGCAGCACCGCCGATCTGCTTCAGGAACGCAGCCACGGCGGCCAGGTCGCGCAGCTCGCGCAACGGGCCATCGTCGGTACTGCTGCGGCTCAGGCTGTAGCCATGCAGGGCCAACTCGGCGCGCAGCGTGGCGAAGGCTTTGCACCCGCCGCGAGTGGTGCCAGAATCGGTTTGCGTCTGTGGATCCCTGGGGCCTCCGGTTTGTGGTGAACCGGGGGCTCCGTCATTTTTGAGCGTGGTAGCGCCTGCCCCATGGGCGTGAAGATGGCTTGTCATCGTGGCGCCCCATCACTGCCCAGCAGCGTCGGTTGCGGCGGCGCGCTTCGCCTGTGCGGCTTCACTTGCCTTCTTGGCTTTCGCCATCACCGCTTGGACGGTCCGTGTATCGCTGGCGGCCTGCGCTGCGCTCTCGTTCCAGTACGCGCGCACGTCCGCAAGGCGCCAACGGGTACAGCGCGGCTTTCGTATCACAGGGGCCGGTGCGCGTCCGGTGCGTACTTGTTGATGCCACCAACTCACCGACATGTCGCCGGCAGCAGCGCACGTCGGGGCGTCGATCAGCGCCACGTCCACAAGGTCGGTAGGTAGCGGATGGGTTGCAGGATTCTGGAAAGCCTTAACGGTCATGCTTGGCCTCATGCGTGGTAGTTGCTAGACCCACGCATGGTGGAAGTTTTGAGCGTTACGCGGAGCACCAAAATCTGTACGAAATGCTCATCGCCTTGAGGCGCTTTTGACGGTCAGCAGCGATTGCACTTGATCGTTCGGTGACGCGCTTGACGATGCCGCAGCGCCATACGCTTTGAAAGACTTCTAAGACTAGAGTCAGACTTTCTTTGCCGGGCAGGTGCTCTTCTATTCAGCTCCTCCAGCCAAGCGAGGGCGGCTTTCTCGTCGGTAAGTGATCGGGAAGTCCGGTAGTGCTCAATCACCGCGAACTCGCCCTCCTTTCGAGTAGATGCAAGCAAAGGATTAAGCAATGCCAAGCGACGCTTAATCTCCATCGTTCGGGAGGCGATTCTTCTCTCGTACCGAGGACCATCCAGGCCGAGCGGGCGGCCCCGCCGTCCGTCATTCCGATCAAGGCTCTGACGAATATCGTTCTCAGCGAGTTCCCTAAGGAGATGCTGTCGAAACCTTCTCTCCCACAAGTTGCTTGTAGACAGCACTGCGGCAATGCGTTCAAGAACTTGCCGATCGCGGTCCTGAAGGGGAAGGGGCGGCCCTCCAGAACGCTCAAACGTCGGGGCAACTCGAAGGCGAATTACCTTCTTGGTTTGTTCGATCTCATCACCGTGACAAGCGATCCAGTCCGTGACCGCAGCGCTGCGCCAAAGGCGGGATGAGAGCGGCGAAAGCTGGAGCGGTTGTGGGAACGCTCCTGCCCTGACCTGCTCATGCACCCAATGCTGGGGCAGTTCCAAAGCCGCGCCGACTTCATAGATGTCCCACAGAGGCGAATTCTTTTCATTCATGATCGTCGTCGCCCTCGCGCGCCCTATCCGCTATATGCTGCTGCGCCGCAGGAGCGGGCATCTCACGAGCCTCGTGCGCGATGTCGTGTGCCAAGCCTTTCTAGGCATCAAGAAGCGCCAGAGCCGAGTTGGAGACCGACATCGTGCGGCCGTCCTTGTGAACTATCGGCATAGTGCCAACCTCCCGGTTTATGCGGCCTTGCCGCCGATAGGGATAACCCGCGCGCCATCGCGAAGCCGGTCTAGGTAGTCGGCCCACTTAGCCATCATTTCGCGCCGCTGCTCCAGGTACTGCGTGCGGTTGTAGGCCCGGCCCAGCGCATCGCTCACCGCGTGCGCCAATTGCGCCTCGATCACTTCGGGGGAGATGCCGAGCCGCTCGACCGCTATCGTGCGGGCAGTGGCCCGGAATCCGTGTCCGGTCATCTCATCCTTGGCAAACCCCATGCGGCGCAGCGCAGACAGCACGCCGTTGTCCGACAGCGGCCGGTCGAGTGTCAACGGGTTCGGGAACACGTAGCGGCCCGCGCCGGTCAGCGGACGCAGCTCGCGCAGGATCGTCACGGCCTGCGGCGCCAACGGCACGGCATGCGGCGCGCCGGTCAGCTTCGCCTTCAGTCGGCCCTTCATTCGAGCTGCGGGGATCAGCCAGGTCGCGCCGTCAAGATCGAACTCCGCCCACTCAGCCCGCCGCAGTTCACCGGGACGCAGGAATACCAGCGGCGCGAGCGCGAGCGCGGCCCGCACGACGGGTGTGCCTTGGTAGGCGTCGATCGCGCGCAGCAGCTCGCCGAGTTTGGCGGGGTCGGTGATTGCGGCCCGATGCTTCGCCACCGGCAGCATGATTGCGTCCTTCAGGTCACGCGTCGGGTCGCTTTCGCAGTAGCCCTCCTGCACTCCGTGGCGGAACACGGCACCGGCGGTTTTGAGGGCTCGGTATGCGGTTTCGACAGCGCCCCTCGCCTCCACACGGCGCGCATGCATCAACAGCTCGGGTGCAGTCAGCTCGGCCAGCGGCCGGGCGCCGATGTAGGGACACAGGTCGTTCACCAACAGCGCGAGCACCTTGCCGGCGTGCGCAGGCGACCAGCCTGGCGCCATGCGCGCGTGCCACTCGCGTGCCGCATGCTCGAACGTGCCAGGGCCGGAAAGTCCGGCGGCAGCCAGCCGCGCCGCTGCGGCCTTGGCCGCGTGAGCCACCTTGTCGGCCTTACGCTGCTCGCTCGGGTCGGCACCGGCCGCAAGCGATCGGCGGGTTTGGTCGCGCCGCTCGCGTGCCAGCTTCAACGGTACGTCGGGGTAGGTGCCAAGGCTAAGCATGCCCTCTTTGCCGCCGCTCCAATAGCGCAACCGCCACCAGCCAGCCCCGCTCGGCCGGGCTTCCAGATACAGCCCGCCGCCGTCGCTGACGCGCTTGGGTTTGCCCGCTTTGATGGCCGCTTTCAGCTCGCCCTTGATTGCCTTGTCGGTGAGGGTGTCAGTTGCTGCCATACCGGGTAACTCGATTCCGCTTGCGGCCGTTTCGGACCAGTTACCCGAATTGTTACCCGGTCAATGCTCGGTTGCAAGTGGCGTTACCCGGTCGCATGCGCACATGAAGAAAGCCTCAAGTCGTTGATCTACCTGCGATTTTCGTCATTCGTGGCCATTTGAGAAGCTTTGTTTGGTAGGCCGTGTTGGGATCGAACCAACGACCAAAGGATTATGAGTCCTCTGCTCTAACCGACTGAGCTAACGGCCCGCGCCCGGATTCTAGGAGCGCGCCCGCGGCCGCCTCATTTGTGGCTCAGCGCATTGCCGACCAGCCGCGACGTGATGTCGACGATCTGGATCATTCGCTCGTAGGCCATGCGCGTGGGCCCGATGACGCCCAGCGTGCCCACCACCTGCCCGTCCACCTCGTAGGGCGCCGAGACGATGGAGAGTTCCTCGAAAGGCACGACCTGGCTTTCGCCGCCGATGTAGATGCGCACGCCCTCGGCGCGGCTGCTCACGTCGAGCAGGCGCATGAGCTGCGTCTTCTGCTCGAACAAATCGAACAGCTTGCGCAGCGAGCCCATGTCGTTGGAGAAATCCTGAACCGCCAGCAGGTTGCGCTCGCCGGAGACGACGAGCTGCTCGGTGTTGCCGGCCTCGGCTTCGCTGCCGAGTTTCATGGCCGCCTGCATCAGGGTGGCGATCTCGCCGCGCAACGCTTCGATTTCCGTCTTGAGTCGCTCTCGCACGGCCTCCATGGTGAGTCCGCTGTAGTGCGCGTTGAGATAGTTGCTCGCCTCGATCAGCTCGCCTTGCGCATGATCGCGGGCCGTGAACACCACGCGGTTCTGCACGTCGCCGTCGGGGGCCACCAGGATAACGAGCACGCGGCGCTCGCTCAGGCGGAGGAACTCGATGTGGTGGAACACGCTGGTCTTGCGCGGCGCAGTGACCACGCCGACGAACTGCGACAGGTTGCTGAGCACCTGTGCCGCATGGGTAATCACCCGCTGCGGCTGGTCGGGCTGCCACTGCTCGCGCAGTTGCTCGTGCTGCGCATGCTGGTGGCCGAGCTCGCGCGGCCGGGCGGTGAGCATGGTGTCGACGAAGAGCCGGTAGCCGCGCGCGGTGGGAATCCGCCCGGCGCTCGTGTGCGGGCTGGCGATGAGGCCGAGCTCTTCCAGATCGGCCATCACGTTGCGGATCGTCGCGGGGCTCAAGTCCAAGCCTGACGCGCGCGACAAGGTGCGCGAGCCGACCGGCTGGCCGTCCGCGATGTAGCGCTCAACGAGTGTCTTCAGCAGCGTCTTCGCGCGGTCGTCCAGCATGGTGTTTCATTGTAGGTGCGGGGGCTGGCGCCCCCGCTGGTCCGCGGCGCCGGGCGTGAACCCTGTGGTGTAATTCTTCGACCATGGCGAGCCGCTTCCGTCACGCCGCCCTCGTGGGCAAGTACCAGGCGCCGGGCAGCCGCGCGGTGCTGGCCAATGTGGCCGAGTTCCTCACCAGCCAGGGCCTGGAGGTTTCGCTCGACGCGGGCACCGCGCTGGCGGTCGGTTTGTCCGACTATGGCGCCCTCGACGCCGCCGCCATCGGAGCGCAGTGCGATCTGGTGGTGGTCGTCGGTGGCGACGGCACGATGATCGCCACGGCCCGCATGCTGGCCCGCCACGGCCTGCCGCTGATGGGCATCAACCAGGGTCGCCTGGGTTTCATGACCGACATCTCTATCAGCGAACTGCGTGAAACGCTGGCGCCGATGATTGCCGGCGACTACGAGGAAGAACACCGCACGCTGCTCGAAGGCTGCGTCAAACGGCCGTCGGCGCATGGCGTCGAGTCGCTCTACGAAAGCTTCGCGGTCAACGACGTGGTGGTCAGCCGCGGGGCCAGCGCCAGCATGGTGGAGCTGCGTGTCGATGTGCAGGAACAGTTCGTCGCCAACTTCCGTGCCGACGGCCTGATCGTCGCCTCGCCGACCGGCTCGACCGCCTATGCGCTTTCGGCCGGCGGGCCGATCCTGCACCCCGGCATCGCCGGCTGGGTGATGGTGCCGATTGCGCCGCATGCGCTGTCCAACCGCCCGATCGTGCTGCCCGACACCGGCGAGGTGCGCATCGAGATCGTCTCCGGCCGCGAAGCGATCGTGAACTTCGATCACCAGAGCCTGGCGAGCTTGCTGAACGGCGACTGCATCTGCGTTCGCCGCAGCGAGCACCGCATGCGCGTGCTGCATCCGCGCGGCTGGAGCTATTACGCGACGCTGCGCCGCAAGCTGCACTGGAACGAGGGCGTGCTGCCCGAGACCGGCGCATGAACCGCGAAAGAGGGGC
>NZ_JACDCW010000047.1 GCF_013817345.1 Methylibium sp. | reverse complement strand
AAAGATTCGAAAGTCGTAAAAGCAGAAGTCACGCGAGTATTGCCCGCCGGGTTGCCGGCGGGTCCGTCTTCGCCGGGCGCATGGAGCGCGCGGCAGGTTGGTCAACACATCGACCAACAGACGGATACACCCGAAGGGTGCAGGGCCCCGTGTGAGAACGGGTGAGCGTAAAGCTGGGGGCCGGGACTGGTGACGATGCAAGAGGCCGGGCCTTGAACACTGAGCCCGGAAGGCTGCTTTTTTGCAGCGCAACAAGGATTGTCGCACAGGCAAGCTCCGCACGTCGAGCAGTCCCGTACTCCGCTGAAGGGCCGCACGGGCGCTTTCTAGAATGAGGCCATGCAAGACAACACCTCCAGCGGCCCTTCATGGCTCGAGCCGTTGGGCCATGGCATCGACGCCATCGACACCGGCTTCGTGCGCCCGCGATTCGACGCCGCCTACTTAATCGTGGAAGCCGGCCGCGCGGCCTACATCGACACCGGCACCAACGACGCACTGCCGCGCCTGCTCGGTGCGCTCGATGCGCGCGGCGTGGCATGCGAGGCGGTCGATTACCTGATCGTCACGCACGTTCATCTCGACCACGCCGGCGCCGCCGGCTCGCTGATGCAGCACCTGCCGAACGCCAGGCTGGTGGTGCACCCACGAGGTGCGCGCCACATGATCGACCCGAGCGTGCTGCTGGCGGGCGTGCGAGCTGTTTACGGCGAAGAGACCGCAACGCGCGACTACGGTGTACTGCAGCCGATCGCCGCCGAGCGCGTGCTCGAAACCAGCGACGGCATGACGCTGGCGCTGGCCGGCCGGCCGCTCGTGTTCATCGACACGCCCGGCCATGCGCGCCACCACCACTGCATCTGGGACGAGGCCAGCCGCGGCTGGTTCACCGGCGATACCTTCGGCCTGTCGTATCCGGAGTTCGAGGCCCCGCGCGGGCGCTACCTGCTGCCGACCACCCCACCGACGCAGTTCGAGCCGGAAGCGCTGAAAGCCTCGGTCGCGCGCCTGCTCGAACGCCAGCCGGCCTGCATGTACGTGACGCACTACGGTTGCGTCACGGACGTGCCGCGCCTGGCTGGGCTCCTTTGCGAACAGATCGACGCGATGGTCGCGCTGGCGCGGCCGCTGCTCACGGCGCCCGAGCGCCACCAGCGGCTGATGCAGGGCCTCGTCGCGCTCTACGGCGAGCGCATGCGCGCCCACGGCAGCACGCTCGACGACACGCAGATCGAAGTGCTGCTGGCGATGGACATCGAACTCAACGCGCAAGGCCTGGGGCTGTGGCTCGATCGCGAAGCGCGCGATGCCAAGCCGGCAACCACGGCCCGGCCGAACTCATGAGCGGCCCGAGCGCGGCGCCGACCAACGATTGGTCGCTGATCTACGTCGCCGACCCGATGTGCTCGTGGTGCTACGGCTTTGCGCCGAGCCTGGCTGCGGTGCGCGAGCGCTGGCCAGCGCTGCCGGTGCAGTTGCTGATGGGCGGCCTGCGGCCGGCCGGCGAGTTGCTCGATGCCCGCTTGCGAGCATCGATCCAGCATCACTGGGAACAGGTCGCGGCTCGCAGCGGCCAGCCCTTTTCGCCGGCCGGCCTCGCACGCGAAGGCTGGCTCTACACCACGGAGCCGGCTTGCCGAGCCGTCGTCACCGCGCGCGAGCATTGGCCAGAGCGCGCGCTCGACATGTTTCACGCGATCCAGACCGGCTTCTACGCGCAAGGCCGGGACACGACCGACCCTGAAACCTTGAGCGCACTTGCGCAGGATGCCGGCATCGACCTGGAACTTTTCGCACTGCAGTTCCAGGCGGCGACAAGCCTCGACGCCACGCGCCAGGACTTCGCGACTGCGCAGCGCCTGGGCATTCAAGGTTTCCCGACGCTGCTGGCAGTGCGAAACGGGCAAGCGCATGCAGTGGCACCGGGCTGGCTCGCGCCAGCCGATCTGATCGAGCGGCTCGAGCGGACGTTCGCCGCATGAGCCCCGTGCAAAGCCGCTCCGAGCCCGGTTCAGCGACAGGCACCACGAAGGGAACTCCCGTCGAGATCCGCTCGGTTGCAGGCGAAGCGGCGCGGGAGCGAGCGTGAGCCTGGAGGCGTTCGCCGTCTCCACCGGCGTCGTCGCGCTCAGCGAGATCGGTGACAAGACCCAGCTTCTCGCGCTGCTGCTGGCAGCGCGCTTTCGCCGGCCATTGCCGATCGTGCTCGGCATCCTGGTCGCCACGCTCGCCAACCACGCCGCAGCCGCCGCGTTCGGCGCCTGGGTGCAGGCCGTTGTGCCCGAAAGCGCGCTGCGCTGGGGCCTCGGGTTGAGCTTCTTGGCCATGGCGGCCTGGGCGCTCAAGCCGGACACCCTCGACGACACCCGGACGCCGCCGACTTCGGCCCTGGGCGTTTTCGGCATCACCGTCCTGGCCTTCTTCCTCGCCGAGATGGGCGACAAGACCCAGATCGCCACGGTGATGCTGGCCGCCAAGTACGCCATGCTGTTCACGGTGACTGCCGGCACAACGCTGGGCATGATGCTGGCCAACGTGCCGGCCGTGCTGATCGGCGAGAGGGCGATGAAGATCTTGCCGCTCGTGTGGGTGCGGCGCGGCACGGCGGGGGTGTTCGCGCTGCTCGGTGTGCTGGTGCTTGCAGGGGTGGGCGGGTGAGAAGCGGCGAGCAGACCAGCGCATCGAGCCCGAGCCGCGCAACGGGGGCAGCAACTCCATCCGCCGAACAGGCGCTCGCCTGCGCGCTACCCTTGACGGCCCGTTCCCCACTCTTTTCGAAGCCCCCGCGATGAGACTCCTCCACACCATGCTGCGCGTCGGCAACCTGCAGCGCTCGATCGACTTCTACACCGGCGTGCTCGGCATGCAGTTGCTGCGCACCACCGAGCGGCCGGAACAGAAGTACAGCCTCGCGTTCCTGGGCTACGGCACCAATCCCGAGCACGCCGAGATCGAGCTGACCTACAACCACGGCGTCGATGCCTACGATCTCGGCAGCGCCTATGGCCACATCGCCATCGGCGTGCCCGACGTGGCGGGCACCTGCTCTTCGGTGCGCGAGCGGGCCGCGGCCCTGGGCGGCGCCATCACCCGCGAGCCGGGCCCGGTGAAGGGCGGCGACACCGTGATTGCCTTCATCACCGATCCCGACGGCTACAAGATCGAGCTGATCGAGCGGGCCTGACGGGCAAGGCCGAAGCAGCGCCCGTTTTCCCGGCGTTATTGCGCGCGCGAGTGCGGCGGCAATATTGACAATGGCGTGTCCGAGCCGCACTCTCGTTGCCATGCTGACCCCGCCCGACAATCCCTCGACGACATCGACGACGCTGCCCTCGGCGGCCTGCTCGCCGTCCGAAGGGGTCGTGATCGCCGCCCCCGTTCGTGATCCGCAAGCCTTGCTGGCCGGCACCCTCGCCCGGCTTCACGCGACGCAGGACCTGTGGGTGTTCGGTTATGCCTCGCTGATCTGGCGCCCCGAATTCAATGCCTGCGAACAGCGCCTGGCGCGCGTGCACGGGCATCACCGCGCCCTTCGCATGACTTCGCGCGTCAACCGCGGCACACCGCAGCAGCCGGGGCTCGTGTTCGCGCTGGTGGCGGGCGGGTCCTGCCAGGGCATGGCTTACCGGGTGGAACGCTCACGCGCCGACGGGGAACTGCGGCGCCTGTGGGAGCGTGAAATGCCGAGCGGCGTGTACGACCCGAAGTGGCTGCAATGCCAGACCTCCCAGGGCCCCGTGAACGCGCTGGCCTTCACGCTGAGCAAGCGCAGCCCCAACTACACCGGAGAGATCGACGAGGACGCGTTCGTGCGCATCCTGCGCCACGCCCGTGGCCGCTTCGGCAGCACGCTCGACTATCTGGTGGAAACCGCCCGCTGCCTGCACCGGCACGGCATTCGCGATCACGCCGTCGAGCGGCAGCTCGCGCTGGCGAGGCGACACGGTCTGGCGGTCTGAGCCGGTTCGGCTTCGGCGCAAGGCGTTGTTGCGTGTTCCGCAAAACGCTGTCAACCGCCCTCGAGTGCACCGCTGTTTCGGGCGTGCAGCGCATGCAGCACGGCCAGATCGTCGGCAGTGTCCAGATCGAGGCGCACGCCTGCGTCGTCCACTTCGACACCTCGAGCCGCATGGCGCGCGACCACGCCGCGCGCGCCTTCGTCGCCGCGCAGTGCGGCCAGTTCTGCATACAGCTCGGCGCGAAACCCGACCGGGTGGCCGCGCTGGCCCCGGTACTGCGCATGGGCAATCGGATGCTCGCCGAGTGCCGCAGCCACCGCACGCAGGCTGGCCGACTGCACCAGCGGCATGTCGCCCGGCAGCACCAGCCAGCCCGGCGCTTGCGGTCTCGAAGAGACGCCCGCAGCGATGGAGTGGCCCATGCCCCAGGAAAGCGGCGCGTCGGTATCGCCCTCGACCAACAGCACGATGTCGCGGGCGGCAGCCTCGGCCGAGACGATGGAAAGCAAGGCCGGGATCGTCACGACCACGAACGGAAGGCCGCTCTGCCGCACGGCGGTCAGGGTGCGGCCGAGCACGGTCGTTGAAGCGAAGGTTTGCGCCAGTTTGTGGCCGGCCGTCGGCGCGTGGGCGGCAAAGCGCGAACCGCTGCCGGCAGCGAGCACGACCACTACGGGTTGCGGTATCACGCTGATTCCTGGCCTTGTCGAATAGCGCGCCTTGTTGCGCCGTTCGCATGCTCCCATGAACCCGTCGATGGCGCGAGCCGCGGTCACCCCCTGCGGCGCTGAAGCGATGCCCGCGCACCCTACACTTTTGCCCATGAACCAGAACATCGCCGATCTGCGCAAGAGCTACGAGCAGGACGAACTCGACGAGGCGCAGTCCGAGCCCGATCCGCTGGCGCAGTTCGAACACTGGCTGGCGCAGGCGCTGAAGGCCGAGCTGCCCGAGCCCAATGCAATGACGCTGGCGACCGTCGGCGACGAAGGCCGACCCTCGACGCGCGTGGTGCTGATCAAAGGGCTCGATGCGCGCGGCATTGTCTGGTACACGAACTACGAGAGCCGCAAGGGCACCGAGCTGGCGGCCCATCCGTTCGCAGCGCTGCAGTTCCATTGGGTCGAGCTCGAACGGGTCGTGCGCATCGAAGGTCGGGTGGAGCAAACCAGCGCCGAAGAGTCGGACGCCTACTTCCACAGCCGCCCGCTCGACTCGCGCCTCGGCGCCTGGGCCTCGCCGCAAAGCCGGGTGATCCCGTCACGCACGGTGCTGGTGACCGGCGCGGCCAAGGCGGCCGCCCGTTTTCTGGGTCAGCCGCCCCGGCCACCGCACTGGGGCGGCTTTCGCCTGGTGCCGGACCGCTGGGAGTTCTGGCAGGGCCGCAGAAGCCGTCTGCACGACCGGCTGCGCTACACGCAGCAGCCAGAGGGCGGCTGGCTGCGCGAGCGGCTGGCTCCTTAAGCGGCGCGGGGCAAAGCGCTCAGAAGCTCATGCGCAACCCCGCGCTGAGCGATCGGCCCGGCAACGGTGCGAGTTCCCGCACGGTCGCGATCGAGCCGGCGTTGAAGGCCAGCTCGTCCGTCGCGTTGTCGAGCCGCACGAACAGCAGCGCATCGCTAAAGCCGACCGTGAGCTGCTTGCTGAGCGCCAGATTCAACAGGGTGTAGGCCGGCGTCCTCTCGTCGTCCGCCGGCACGCGGCTCTGGCGCTGAGCGCGCACCACGTCGCCGCGCAGGGTCCAGCCGGCTAGGCTGTAGGCGGCGCCCAGACGCAACCGCAGCGGCGCGATGCGCGGCAGCGGCTCGCCGGTGCTGCGGTTGTCGGCGCGCAGCGCGTCGAGCTGGGCTTCGAGATCCAGGCTGCCTTTGGCGTCGTCGATGGCCCGCCATGCGCCTTCGAGCTCGATCCCCTGCAAGCGGGCCTTCACGCCTTCGAAGGCGTAGACGGGGAAGCTGTCGCCCTCGTCGCTGACGAAGTCGGCCTCACCGCTGCGCAGCAGCGCGATGTAGTTCGAGAAGCGGCTGACGAAGGCGCCGGCGCGCAGCCGGCGAGCGCCGGACTTCCACTCGAGCGCCACGTCGAGGTTGCCGCCGCGCTCCAGGTCCAGGTCGGCGTCGCCGCGCTCGAACGCCGATGTGGCGAGGTGAACGCCGTTGGCGTAGAGCTCGTAGCTCGCCGGCGCCCGCTCCGTATAGGCGAGGTTGCCGGTGGCCTGCCAGCCGTCGCCCAGACTGCCCGCCAGGTCCCACACGCCGCCGAGCGCCGCGCTGATGGCGGTGAAGCGCCGGTCCTGAGCGGCGCCGAACTTCGGCTCGGCCGAGTCGGCGTCGCCGCTCGACTCGATGCGACTGCGCTCGACACGGCCCCCGAAGCTCAGCCGCGAGGCGCCGGCCAGGGCCAGTTCCTCGTGGATGAAGAGCGCCCACTGCCGCGTCTCGGTGTTCGGCACAAAGGCCTCCTCGCCGAGCGCCTCGAACTTCGCGCTCTCGCCCTGCAGGCCGAACACGCCCTTCAAACCGCCAACCGGCGCGTGCTCCAGTTCGATGCGGCCGTCCTCGCCCTTGTTGCCGAACGTGGTGCCCACCTCGCCTGTGCCCTCCACTTCCTCGTGCTCGTAGTCGGTGGCCTGCAGGCGCGCACGCACCGTGCGGATCGCGCCGCCGAGCTCGCGCCACTCGCCGGCCAGCGCCAGCTTGTCGCGCTGCATGCGGATCAGCACGTCTTCCTCCGCGACGATGCCGTAGTCGTTGCGATAGGTATCGACCGATGCACCGAGGTAGCCCTGCCCCCACACCATGGAGCCACCGAGCGCGCCGCCTTCGGCATCGCTGGCCGAATTGACGATGCGGTCGCGCCGCTCGCTGCCGCCGCTTTCGACGGGGCGGTCGAAGTCGGGCACGCGCAGATCGTCCGTGCGGCGCTTGAAGGCGTCGGCATGCAGCACGAAACCGCGGCCGGCCGTCCCGCCCGTGCCAGTGCCGGCTTCGAGCAGGGCGCTTGTCGAGCGCTCGCGCGCCGCCCCGCCGCCGCGCAACTCGAGCGCGCCGGCGTGCCCTTCCAGGGGCGACTTCGGGATGCGGTTGTCGATGGCGTTGACCACACCGCCGATCGCGCTGCCGCCGTACAGCAGCGCGGCCGGTCCGCGCAGCACTTCCAGGCGCTCGACCACCAGCGGCTCAATCGGCACGGCATGGTCGAAACTCAACGCCGACGCGTCGAGCGTGGCGCCGCCGTTGCCGAGCACGCGGATGCGCTCGCCGTCCTGGCCACGAATCACCGGCCGGTTGGCGTTGGGGCCGAACCAGCTCGAGGAGACGCCGGGCAGGCCGGACAAGGTTTCGCCCAGGCTGCTGGCTCGGCGCAGCACCAGGCCGGGGCCGGTCAGCACGCTGGCGGGTGTGGCGAGGCTGTCGCTGCCGAGCGGGTTGCCGGTGATCACCACCGGCGGCAATGCCGCCGGCGGGGTCGACTGCGCGAGTGCCGGCAGTGCCGCGGCCAGCGCACACAGGCAGCCGGCATTCAGCGCGCTGCGGGCGAGGGGAAATGCGGGGCGCAGGGCGGCGCCCCCGGTGTTTCGAAGGGAGGTGGGCATGAGGTGTCCGCAGAAAAGCGGTTCCGTAAAGGAGAGCGGGGCACGGGGCGCGGCCACCGGCTGCTGAAAGCAGCTGAGCGCGCTACGGCGAACGCAGGCGCTGCGCGTCGGTGCACGCGCGCCTGTCGGGCAGCAAGGATCAGGCGGTGATCGGCGGTGGGCCGCGGGCCTGATAGGCCAGGCGAATGGCGACGTTGGGCGCCATGCCCAGCCTCGCGCCTGCAGCGCCGGACAGCGGCAGTGCAGTGACGAGCTCGACGGCGGCAAACGCCATATCGCCCAGCGAGAGCTGGTCGTACAGCTGGCACGCGTCGGCTTGCTGCTGGTGGCCGAACAGCGTGCTCCAACCGTGGCCCGCCTCGTGGTGACGCGGGGCCACCGCGGGCAACGCGGGCACAACGCCATGCGAATGACCGTGGTGTTGACCATGGTCGTCGGCCTGTGCCCCGGTCTGCGGATGCAGGACGCGGTGCGCCTGCCCCAGGGTCTGCAGGCCCAGCAGCGCGAACACCAGCAGCGCCGCCAGCCAGCGGCCGGGGCGGTGGGGAAGCGGCAGGGAACGCGGCGGCGGCATCAGGCGGGGGTGGGGAACGCGATCCGGGAGTATCCGCGGGCGGGGCGGCTCAGCGGGCGGCCGGCGCCATCCCGGCTCTTGGCCGCGTCAGAAGAACGCCCGCCGCAGCGTAGGCGGAGCCTCAGGCCCGCCGTCGCGAAGCGAAGGTCTTGCGAAACTTTTCCAGCTTGGGCGCGACGACGAAGGCGCAGTAGCCCTGCTCCGGGTTGCGGGCGAAGTAGTTCTGGTGATAGGCCTCGGCAGGCGAGTAGTTCGCCTCGGGCAACACCTCCGTGACGATCTTGCCGCGCACCGCGCCGCTGGCGGCAAGCTCGGCGATCACTTCGTGGGCGATACGGACCTGCCCGTCGTCGTGCGTGTAGATGCCCGAGCGGTACTGGGTGCCGGCGTCGTTGCCCTGGCGGTTCAAGGTGGTCGGGTCATGGGTGACGAAGAAGATCTCCAGCAGCTCGCGAAAGCCGATGCGTTGCGGATCGAACTGCACGCGCACTACCTCGGCATGGCCGGTCGTGCCGCTGCACACCTGCTCGTAGCTCGGTCTCTCGACATGGCCGTTGCAGTAGCCGGATTCCACGGCCACCACGCCTTCGACATCGAGGAAGACGGTCTCTGTGCACCAGAAACAGCCGCCTCCCAGCGTGGCCGTCTGCGTGGGAACTGCGCTCATGAGATCTCCTCGGGAAAAGTGGCGGCCGGATCGGGCCGATGCGGTGTGGTCGGAATCCGCGGCGCAGCCCTTACAGGCAAGCGGGCTGGTGGGCAGGCGCGTTGGTGTTGGCGTTGGCGTTGGTGTTGGCGTTGGCGTTGGCGTTGGCGTTGGCGTTATTGCATCACCTCCGGCAAGCCCCTGATTGCCGACCGCCCACCCGATTGCCTCGAAGCCTGCTGCACGCCAGGCCGTGCGCACACGCGCCGCGGCCACAATGCCGGCCACCGCCACCGGACTGCGCATGCCCGTCCTCGAAAGCTTCAAGCCGCTCCTGACCGCGCTGGTCCTGCCGCCGGTCCCTTGGCTGCTCCTGGCGTTGCTCGGCGCCCTGCTCGCCTCCAAGCGACGCCGGCTCGGCGCGCTGCTGCTCGGCCTGGGCCTCGTGCTGATATGGCTGAGCGCCTGCCAAGGCAGCGGTCAGTGGCTGCAACAGGCCTTGCTCACCGTGCCGCCGCCGTTGGGCGAAAGCGAACTCTCGGGCTTGAGGCAGGAACGCAACGCCGCGGCAAAGCCTGCCACCGCCATCGTCGTGCTGGGCGGCGGGCGGGTGTTGCATGCGCCCGAGAGCGGCACCAGCGATCTCGGGACGCCTTCGCTGCAACGGCTGCGCTATGGCATCCGGCTCGCGCGCGAGACCGGCCTGCCGCTCGCTTTCAGCGGCGGCGCAGGCTGGGCCGCGCGGGTGGAAAGCGGGGCGTCGGAAGCCGAGATCGCACGGCGCATCGCGCTGCGTGACTTCCGGCACCCGATCACGTGGATCGAAGCCGAATCGCGCGATACGCAGGAGAACGCGCAACGCAGCGTGCCCTTGCTGCAAGCCGCCGGCATACGCCACATCGTGCTGGTGACGCACGCCTTGCACATGCCCCGCGCCTTGCACGAGTTCGGGCAGGCGGCCGCGGGCGCCTTGCGCGTCACTGCGGCACCGATGGGCTACTTCAGCGCTGCCGACCGTGGCGTTCTCGACTGGATGCCGAGTGCCGATGGTTTCGAGCAGGTGCGGCTGGTGCTGCGCGAGCGGCTCGGATTGGTCGTCGCATCGGTCCGTCCCAATTAAAAACCCCTCCCGACCATCACGGTGGGAGGGGCGAGGTGGCATGTCCACCTTGGGAGCTCCGGAGAGATTTGGTCCGGGGATCCTGCCGCGCAGAGACTGCGCCGCTGATTTGCCTGCGTTGCAGGCAAGCAAAGACTAGCAGGCAAGCCAGCGCAACACCAGCATGATGCTGCTATGAGGGCCGGCCCGGCGATTGAGCCGGGACCTGGGCGATGATGGGCGGTTGATGATTCCTGCCAGACACCGAACGCTCAGCCGGTCTTGTGCGGCGCGGCAGCCGCCATCACCGCGTCGAAGGCCGCAGCGACCCGCTGCTCCACCGCCGCCTCCATCTTGATCGGCCGGCCCCATTCGCGCTGCGTCTCGCCGGGCCATTTGCTGGTGGCGTCGAGCCCCATCTTGCCGCCGAGGCCGGAGACCGGCGAGGCGAAGTCGAGGTAGTCGATCGGCGTGTGTTCGACCAGCGTGGTGTCGCGCACCGGGTCCATGCGGGTGGTGATGGCCCAGACCACGTCGGGCCAGTGGCGGATGTCCACGTCGTCGTCGGTCACGACGATGAACTTGGTGTACATGAACTGGCGCAGGAAGCTCCAGATGCCGAACATCAGCCGCTTGGCATGGCCGGGATAGGCCTTGCGGATCGAGACGATCGCCATGCGGTAGCTGCAGCCCTCGGGCGGCAGGTAGAAGTCGGTGATCTCGGGAAACTGCTTGCGCAGGATCGGAACGAACACCTCGTTGAGCGCCACGCCGAGCACGGCCGGTTCGTCGGGCGGCTTGCCGGTGTAGGTGGAGTGATAGACCGGCTGACTGCGGTGCGTCATGCGGCCGATTTCGAACACCGGGAACCAGTCCTGCTCGTTGTAGTAGCCGGTGTGGTCGCCGAACGGGCCTTCGAGCGCATGCAGGTAGCCGCCCTGTTCCTTCATCGGCACGCCGTGAGCGCTCTCGCCGCGCCAGCCGGCGGCGGCTACCGGAATGTGGCCCTCGAGCACGAACTCGGCGCTGGCCGGCACCTGCAGCATCACGCCCGCATCGCCGACGCCGGACTCGGCCACCTCGGTGCGGCTGCCGCGCAGCAGGCCGGCGAACTGGTATTCGCTCAGCGTGTCGGGCACCGGCGTGACGGCGCCGAGGATCGTGGCCGGATCCGCACCGAGCGCCACCGCGATGGGAAACGGCTGGCCCGGATTGGCCAAGGCGAAATCGCGGAAGTCGAGAGCGCCGCCCCGGTGCGCCAACCACCGCATGATGGTCTGGCGCGGCCCGATCACCTGCTGGCGATAGATGCCGAGGTTCTGGCGGCGGCGCGGCTCGGGAATGCTTTGAGGCCCGCGCGTGATCACCAGGCCCCAGGTGATCAGCGGCCCCGCGTCGCCAGGCCAGCAGGTCTGGACCGGCAGCATGCCGAGATCGATGTCTCCGCCTTCGATCACTTCCTGCTGGCAAGCCGCGCCGCGCACTTGCGAGGGCTTCATGTCCCACAGGGACTTGGCCATCTGCAGCAGTCGGCCAGCGTCCTTCAATCCCTTGGGCGGCTCGGGCTCCTTCAGGCTGGCAAGCACTTGGCCCACGTCGCGCAACTCGCCGACATCGTTCGCGCCCATGCCCAGCGCCACCCGCCGCGTCGTGCCGAACAGATTTGTCAAGGCCGGAATGTTGTAACTCGCCGACCCCGCAAACGGGCGGTCGAACCACAAGGCCGGACCAGCCGCCCGAAGCACCCGATCGCTGAGCGCGGTCATCTCGAGCCGCGTGGAGACTGGCTCTGCGACGCGTTGCAACTCGCCGAGCCTCTCCAGCCCCGCCACGAACTCGCGTAAATCGCGGTACTTCATGCTTTTTTGTAATTACAAGTTGATTCGATAGGGTTGACTGGTTATTTCGAGCATTCCTAGAATTCGTCGAATCGCTGAACTAGGGATTACCCGCATTAACCGCTGGAGGCCACAGCGCTGTGATTGCCCGGTGTATGGCCGGGCACAGACGAACGAATGTAACGACTGAACTATGCCGCCACGGGTGCCCAACCGCCCACGCGCAGCGCAGTTTCGAGAGGACAGACATGACAGCCTTCCGTTTTTCCAGCCAGTCCCTGCGCAGCAAGATCGCCGAATTCGCCCGCCCTTTCGTGGTGTTCGCGAAAGACGCCGGCCAAGGCTTGCTGGAGGTTTCGCACAACTCTCTGGCGCTGGTCGGTCTGGTGGTGGTCGCCCTCTCCCTGTTCTTCGTCAACCGTGCGGATCTGCGTCACACCGTCGAGGAGAGCGCTTTTGGTTGGCTGCAAACCCGCCACATCGCCCGCATCGACGCCGACGACTCTCCGGCCGGTCTGGCACTGGCATTGGGCGAAAGCAATGCCGTGGCGCGCGTCACTGCGGTCGATCCCAGCGGGCTCGATCGCGACCAGGCGGCCGTCGCTTCCTGGCTCTCGCGCCGCTACCGTGTTGCCCCCGAGCCGCTGAGCCGGCTGGTCCAGGAAGCCTGGGCCGTGGGCGAGCGCGCCAAGCTGGAGCCGACGCTGATTCTTGCGGTGATGGCGATCGAGTCTCGATTCAACCCGTTCGCCCAGAGCCCGGTCGGCGCTCAGGGCCTGATGCAGGTCATGACCGTTATCCACGACGAGAAGTACGAGGCCTTCGGCGGCAACCATGCGGCCTTCGACCCCGTCACCAACCTGCGCGTGGGTGTACAGATCCTCAAGGAGTGCATCGCCCGAGCCGGCAGCCTGGAAGGTGGGCTCAAGTACTACGTGGGCGCCGCCAACCTGCCGCACGACGGCGGCTACGCCGGCAAGGTGCTGGCCGAACAAGCGCACCTGCGCTCGGTGGCCGCAGGCCGCCAGGTGGCCGTGACCGCGCCGCTGATTCCGCCACCGAGCCTGCTGCCAGCAACCGCTCCGGTCGAGGCGGCCACGCCCGCAATCCCGCCTGCCGCCGAGGCGGTTGATGCGGCCGAGCCCGAGCGCCTCGCCTCGCGCTGAAGCGGCTTGCTTTCAGGCGAGGCGGACCTTTCGGACCGTGTCGCCTCCGTTACCATCGGTGCGCAGCGTGAAGGCGACATGGACCGGCCGTACCGGTTCGGGGTGGCTTGCCACCGGAAAGCGCTGCCGCAGGCGGTGAACCGCCGCGTCGTGCCGCGCGCCTGGCAGCCCTCGAGGCCGAGTCCCGGTAACCGACCGGCTCTCGTTCGTCGCAGGGCCACCCCTTGAATCGCCCAGAGGCCCGCAGCATGTTCGACCGCACCCAATCCACCGTCGCCAAAGTCGACCCCGAACTCTGGGTCGCGATCCAGAACGAGAACCGCCGCCAGGAAGAGCACATCGAGTTGATCGCGTCGGAGAACTACACCAGCCCCGCCGTGCTGGAGGCGCAGGGTACGCAGCTCACCAACAAGTACGCGGAGGGCTACCCCGGCAAGCGTTACTACGGCGGCTGCGAGTACGTCGACGTGGTCGAGCAACTGGCCATCGACCGCCTCAAGCAACTGTTCGGCGCCAACTTCGCCAACGTCCAGCCCAACTCGGGATCGCAAGCCAACCAAGGCGTGTTCCTCGCGCTGCTGCAGCCGGGCGACACCATCATGGGCATGAGCCTGGCCGAAGGCGGTCACCTGACGCACGGCATGGCGCTCAACATGAGCGGCAAGTGGTTCAAGGTGGTGAGCTACGGCCTGAACGCCAAGGAAGAGATCGACTACGACGCGATGGAGCGGCTGGCCCACGAGCACAAGCCCAAGCTCATCATCGCCGGCGCCTCGGCCTATTCGCTGCGCATCGACTGGGAGCGCTTCGCCAAGGTGGCCAAGGCCATCGGCGCGTATTTCATGGTCGACATGGCGCACTACGCGGGGCTCATCGCCGCCGGCGTGTATCCGAACCCCGTGCCGCATGCCGACGTGGTGACCTCGACCACCCACAAGAGCCTGCGCGGCCCGCGCGGCGGCATCATCGTGATGAACGACGAGGCCATCGCCAAGAAGATCAACAGCGCCGTCTTCCCCGGTCTGCAGGGCGGCCCGCTGATGCACGTGATCGCCGGCAAGGCGGTCGCCTTCAAGGAAGCACTCTCGCCCGAGTTCAAGGCCTACCAGCAGCAGGTGGTGAAGAACGCCGACGCGCTGGCCCGCACCCTGGTCGAGCGCGGCCTGCGCATCGTGAGCGGCCGCACCGAAAGCCACCTGATGCTGGTCGATCTGCAGCCCAAGGGCCTGACGGGCAAGGAAGCCGAAGCCTTCCTGGGTGCTGCCCACATGACCTGCAACAAGAACGGCATCCCGAACGATCCGCAAAAGCCGATGATCACCAGCGGCATCCGTCTGGGCTCGCCCGCCATGACGACGCGCGGCTTCAAGGAGGCACAGGCCGTGCAGACCGCCCACCTGATTGCCGACGTGCTCGACAAACCGCGCGACGAAGCCAATCTGGCCGCGGTGCGCGAGAAGGTCGCGGCGCTCACTCGCGAGTTCCCGGTTTACAAGTGACCCTCACGCTTGCCGCTCTGCAGCGCCGCTCCCCCGGCAGGGGGTGCGCAACGGCCCCCTGGGGGCAACCCCGCTGCAGCCGGGGCGGCTGAGCCGGCATGCGCTGCCCCTTCTGCAACCACGAGGACACCCAGGTCGCCGAGACCCGGGAGTCCGACGAAGGCGACGTGATCCGTCGCCGGCGCCGCTGCCCGTCGTGCGACAAGCGCTTCACCACCTACGAGCGTGCCGAACTGGCGATGCCGGCGGTGGTCAAGAAGGACGGCAGCCGCAGCGAGTTCGATCGCAGCAAGATCAAGGCTTCGATGATGCTGGCGCTGCGCAAGCGGCCGGTGAGCATCGACCAGGTCGATGCGGCGCTGGCGCGGCTCGAAGAGAAGCTGCTCGTCGCTGGGGTCAACGAGGTGCCTTCCGCGCGCATCGGCGAACTGGTGATGCGCGAGCTGAAGAAGCTCGACAAGGTCGCCTACGTGCGCTTCGCATCGGTCTATCGCAGCTTCGAGGGCGTCGACGAGTTCAGTAGGCTGATCAAGGACATCTGAGCGCGGCCGCAGCGGCCCGGTCGCGATTCAATCGCTCCTCAGAGGGCCCCTGCCGGGGCGAAGCGCTGCAGGCCGGGTCGGCCTAAATTTCCTGCATCCCATCAAGACGCAGGAAGAGGCTCTCGGTGAACAACGCAGCGCAACGCGGTCTCACACTGATCGAAGCCAGCATCGTCCTGGCCATCGCGGCGATCGTGGCGACCAGCGCGGTCGCCGGCTTCGGCGATACGCGCCAGAGCCTCCGGATCAAGGGCGTGGCGGCCGAACTGGCCAGCGACCTGCAGTTCGTGCGCAGCGAAGCCGTCGCCCGCAACCAGCGCCTGCAGTTCAGCTTCAGCACGCTGCCCACCGGCGCGAGCTGCTACGTCATTCATACCGGGCCGGAATCGGCTTGCACCTGTGCCGCTGACGGCGCGGCGGAGTGCGTGGGCGCCGCCGAGCCGATCAAGGCGGTACAGGCGCCGACGGGTATCGGTGTGACCGTCAACGGCAAATCCTCCGCCGCGATGGGCTACGACCCGGTGAGGGGCACCACTTCGCCCGCGGCGACCATCAATATCGCTTCTGCGGAAGGCATCCGCGTGCGCCATGTCGTCAACATCCTCGGTCGCGTGCGAACCTGCGTGCCTGCCGGCGGCCTGTCAGGCTACCGGCCGTGCTGAGCAGTCCCAGCCACGATGGCGGCGGCGATGGGCGGCCTACGGCAGCGGACCGGCGGCGCGGCTCATCGATGTGGGGTCAAGCGCCGTGCCGATAATCGCCCGATGCACAAGCACGGTGTTCACGGCCTGACGCGCCGACCCGGCGCGCTGCAAGGCAGCCCTCGCGCTGATGTCGCCGGCTTCACGCTGATTGAGTTGATGCTCGTGGTGACCGTCATCGGCGTGCTCGCCGCGATCGCCTATCCGAGCTACATGGACCAGGCACGCCGGGGCCGGCGCGCCGACGCCATCGTGGCGATGACCCAGGTCCAGCAGGCACAGGAGCGCTGGCGGGGCAGCAACAGCAGCTATGCAACCTCCCTGACGGCGACCCCGACCGACACGCCGCCGGGCCTCGGGCTCCCGGGAGAAAGCCCGCGCGGCTACTACGGCCTGAACGTCTCGGGCGTCTCGGGCACCGGCTACACGCTGACCGCCACCGCCGCGGCCGGCAAGGGCCAGAGCGGCGACACCGGCTGCACCGTGCTGACGATCGCCGTGGCCGCCGGCGTCGGCACCCATACACCGGTGGAATGCTGGAGCCGATGATGAATCGCGCCGCAGGCGGTTTCACGGTCATCGAACTCATGGCGGTGGTGCTCATCACGGCCGTGCTGCTCACGCTGGCGGTACCGGCCTTCCTGGACCTGCTGGCGCGGCGGCGGCTCGAAGGCGCGGCGAACGAACTGAGCACCGACCTGCACTACGCGCGTTCCGAAGCCGTGAGCCGGCAGCTCGATGTGGCGCTGACCACGCAGGCCGGCGGCAACGGCTACACGATCACCGTGACGAGTCTGCCGACATCCACCCTGATCAAGCGCGTCGCGCTGCCCGCCGAACTGACGGTCACCGGCGGCGTGAGCCTCACCTACACCGGCCTGCGCGGCATCCCGCTCGAAACCAGCGGCGGTGACGAATCGATCACTGTCACCAGCAGCCGCACCGCCGCCCAACTGCAGGTCGACAACAACTTCATGGGTCGCGTGCGGCTGTGCTCGCCCGACGGCAGCTTCAAGGGCTACGCACCATGTTGAGAGCCCCGTCGAACAGTCGTCTCGCGAAGCAGGGCTTCCGGCAGCAGCGCGGCCTCTCGCTGGTCGAGCTGCTGGTCGGCGCTGCACTCGGACTGTTTCTGGTCGGCGGGGCGATCAGCCTGTTCGTCGGCAACCTCGACAGCAGCCGGCGATTGCTCATCGAGGCCCGTGTGAACCAGGATCTGCGCACGGCGGCCGACCTGATCGCCCGCGACCTGCGCCGCGCGGGCTACTGGGCCGAGGCGATCAAGGGCGTCGCCGCGGCGCCGATGCCGAATCCACACAAGGCGATCGCAGGCACTTACGGCGTCGCCGATTCGGAGATCACCTACTCCTTCGCGCGCAACGGCAACAGCTCCGTCGAAAACAACGAGCAGTTCGGCTTTAAGCTTTACAGAGGCGCGATCCGGATGCGCACAGACGGCACCCAATGGCAGTCGATCACCGACCCCGACGTGATCACCGTCACCGCGCTCGAAATCACCGCGAGCGAAACACCGGTCGCGCTGGGCGATGCCTGCGCGAAGGTTTGCCCACCGCCGACCGGCGCGACCTACACCTGCCCCGATCCGCCCACCCTCATCCTTCGCCGCTACGACATCCTGCTGCAAGCCAACGCCGCCGGCCCGGGCAATGCCGCGATCACGCGCCAGTTGCGCGAGAGCGTGCGCGTGCGCAACGACCAATTCGCGGGCGAGTGCCCCGTCTGACAGAAAAGCCGCATGCGCCGCGCACGACTCCAACGAGGCATCGGCACGCTGGCCATTTCCATGCTGCTGCTGGTCGGCGCCTCGATCGTCCTCTTCTACCTGAACCGCAGCCTGATCTTCGAGCAGCGCTCCTCTGCCAATCAGCTGCGTTCGACCACGGCGCTCGAAGTCGCCGAGGCCGGGCTGGAATGGGCCACCGGCATGCTGAACCGGCCGCACAAGATGCAGGACGACTGCACGCCCGACCTGAGCCCATCCACCGCGCCGACGTTCCGCAGCAAGTACGTGCCGCCGGCCCCCACGCTGCCCGGCTTGCTACCGGCCGAGAACGTCTTTCCCGGCTGCACCCTCAACGGCACTGCATTGAGTTGCCATTGTCCCAACGTGCCCGCCAGCGGCGAGGCGCCGGCGGCATTGGGCGCGGCGATGTGGCCGGGATTCACGGTGCGGTTCACCCCGGGGGGCGATGAGGACAGCGTGCGCATCACCTCCACCGGTTGCAGCGCCCTCGCCGGCGCCTGCACGGATCTCACCGCCGGCTCCGCGGATGCGACGGCGACCGTGTCCGGCACCGTCAAGCTGAGCCCGCTGATCCGCTCGGTGCCGGCCTCCGCACTCACCTGCGGCGCCAACTGCAACATCGGCACGGTCACGGTCGAGAACCTGGACGTCGCCACCAACGGCATCACCATCGACGCGGCCGGGCCGGTCACCTTCACCGCTGACCATGTCGCCACCATTGCCGGCCTGCCGCCCGAGAACTCGGTGCTCGCCGACGATGCGGCGCTTGCGAAGATCGCAGCGGCCGATCCGCTGTGCACGGGCGGCGCTCTCTTCCGAGCCTACTTCGGCTCGACGCTTGCGGCTTATGTCAATGCGCCGACGACGAAGGCGATCGAGTGTTCCTCGACTTCCTGTCCCGAAGTCGCCAACGCCTACGGCGAAGGCTGGCGTTCGTTTTTTCTGCGGGGCGCAGGAGGGCAGCTGAGTACCGGCACGCTGGGCAGTCCCGCCGATCCCGTCACACTGGTCTCGCACGGCGCAATCACTCTCAGTGGAAGCGCGCTGGTGCACGGGCTCGTGTTCGCGAACGCCGCCACGCTGGACGCCGGAACGCCCGCGGTGCAGGGCGCCCTGCTCGCGTGCGCCGCTTTCACCGGCACGGGGACGGGCCGGATCACGTATGACCCCATTGCACTTCGCAACGTGCAGCGCGCGTCGGCCGTGATGGTGCGGGTGCCGGGCACCTGGCGCGACTTTCCCCGACCGAGCTAGCCGTGAGACCGGACAGGCCTGCCATGAGCCCTCGCGTCTCGCCGAAGGAACGCGGCTTCACGCTGATCGAGGCAATGATCGCCCTGTTGATCATCGCCTTCGGCCTGCTTGCTCTTGCCGGCATGCAGATCATGCTGTCGCGCAACGCCGACGTTGCCAAGCAGCGCACCGAGGCGATGCGCCTGGCGCAAGAGCGCATGGAAGTGATGCGCTCGTACACCGGCATCGCTTCCGACCCCGCAGTGCCGCTGGCTTGGCAGGACCTGGACACGGTCTCCAACGACCCCGCCAACCCGATCGCCTCCACCTACTCCAACACCCTCTTCAGCCGTAGCTGGATCGTCGAGGGCTTGCCGCAAGACGCCCTGCGGCCGGTCAGCGTGACGGTCGCCTGGGTGGACCGCGCCGGCGAGCCGCAGTCGGTCACGCTCACCTCGGTGATCTCCAACACCGACCCGGTGCGGGTCGGCGCGCTCGGCGTGGCAGTGCCGGCCGACGGCAATGTCCGGCAACCGAAGAACCGCAACATCAACATTCCGGTGGCCGCAATCGAACTCGATGAAGGTAAGAAGAGCGTCTATCAGTTCAAGCCGGACCTGGCGATGGTGTTCAACAACACGACCGGGCTGGTGGTCGAGCGCTGCAACACCCTGGTGACCGACGCCGCGTACTCGGGCGGCACGGCCGTTTGCTTCCCGTTCACGGCCGTCATCGTTTCTGGCTTCGTCACCGGTGCTGTGATGCCGACCGGCATTCCGCCTGCGGGGTCCCTGCCGACATTGCCGACCGGCATCAACACCAGCGAGGTGGTCGATGAGGACGCGAGCGGCGGCAAGCTGATCTCCTGCGCCTATTCGATTGCCAAGGACCAGAACACCGGCAACAACCTTGCCGACGTCCATTACTACCTGTGCGTGATTCCGATCACCACCACCAGCGGCTGGTCGGGCCGACTGCTTCTCGGCGGCATTCCGACGACGGCGAACCACAAGGTCTGCCGCATTCAATTCGAGCGCAGCGATCTGCTCAACGACAACCAGCGCAACGATCAGCTCTATAGCAACGTCGAGACTTCGCTGGACAACCAGAACTACTTCATCGACAGCAGCCCTGGTGAGACCTGCACGCCGCCGACGCCGCCGTTCGGCGGCACGCTGGTCGTGCACCAAGACTGCCGCTCCTCCGCTGCCACGCCGGCCGACTGCCCCGCTTCCGCGGACAATACGCCGCTGCAATAGCGGCCCTCATCTTGTTCCACGCCCCCCTGCAGCTCGCCCTGGCCCTCGCCAAAGCCGCCATCGGCCGCTGCGACCCCAACCCCCGCGTCGGCTGCGTGATCGTCGCTCCCGGCGGCGCGGTGCTCGGCAGTGGCTCGACGCAGCGCGCCGGCGCCTCGCATGCCGAGGTCGAGGCGCTCGCCGACGCGGCCTCTCGTGGCGCCTCGGTGCGCGGCGCCACCGCCTGCGTGAGCCTGGAGCCTTGCTGCCACCACGGCCGCACGCCGCCGTGCTGCGACACGCTGATCGCCGCCGGCGTCGCCCACGTGGTGATTGCCGTGCAGGACCCCAACCCGCTCGTGGCCGGCCGCGGCATCGCCCTGCTGCGCTCGGCCGGTGTGGAGGTCACGGTGCTGGCCGAAGACGATCCGCTCGCCATTGCCTCTCGCGAACTCAACATCGGCTTCTTCTCGCGCATGACCCGCCGGCGCCCCTGGGTGCGCATGAAGATTGCCGCCTCGCTCGACGGCCGCACCGCGCTCGAGAACGGTGCCAGCCAGTGGATCACCGGCCCGGCGGCACGCACCGACGGGCACGCCTTTCGCAAGCGCGCTTCGGCCGTGCTCACCGGCATCGGGACGGTGCAGGACGATGACCCGCGTCTGGACGTGCGCCTGGTCCCCACCGAACGACAGCCGCTGCGAGTCGTCGTCGATTCGCGGCTGGAGATCGCCCCGCAAGCTCGCGTGCTCGAGCCTCCCGGGGAAGTTCTGATCTACACCGCCAAGGAACTCATCGGCGCCGCAGCGGACAAGCGTGCCGCCTTGAACGAACTCGGTGTTGCGGTCCATGTCTGCCCCGGCGACGGCGGCAAGGTCGACCTGGCCGCGCTGCTCGAAGATCTGGCGGCACGCGAAGTCAACGAACTGCACATCGAGGCGGGGCACAAACTCAACGGCTCATTCGTGCGGGCCGGGCTGGTGGACGAGTTCCTGATCTATCTGGCGCCCAGGCTTCTGGGCGCGGGCCGCGAGATGGCCCGTTTCGGCCCGCTGGCCTCGCTCGACGATGCGGTCGCGCTCGGTTTTCACAGCGTCGAGCGCGTTGGCGACGACTTGCGCATCATCGCCCGCCCGACAGGCCGCGCCGATTTCTGAGCGGGCGCTCGGCGCCGCATGGCTGAGACAATCGGCTCCATGTTCACCGGCATCATCAGCGGCCTGGGCCGCATCACCGAAGCGCACGCCCTTGGCGCCGATCCTTCGCACGGCCTGCGCCTGACCGTCGCCACGCCGCCCGGCTATCTCGACGACGTGCAGATCGGCGACAGCATCGCGATCAATGGCGCATGCATGACGGCCACCACGCTCGACGCCGCCGCCGGCCGATTCACGCTCGACATTTCTGCAGAAAGCCTGGACAAGACCTGCGGCCTCGACTCGTCCGGCCCCGTGAATCTGGAGAAGGCGCTGCGTGCGAGCGACCGCCTCGGTGGCCATATCGTCGCCGGGCACGTCGATGGCATCGGCACGGTGACGTACTTCGCCCCGGTCGGCGAATCGTGGGAGCTGCGCATCGAGGCGCCACGCGCGCTCGGCCGCTACCTGGCTTTGAAGGGCTCGGTCGCGGTCAATGGGGTGAGCCTGACGGTCAACCGCGTGAGCGATCACGACAACAGCACCGAGCTGGCCATCAACCTCATTCCGCACACGCTCGAGCACACGACGCTGGGCTCGCTCGAAGCCGGGGCGCGGGTCAATCTGGAAATCGACCTGATCGCCCGCTACGTCGAGCGCGCGATGACCGCTCGGTAGTCACGCCGGCCCCGCGCTGCAGGCGGCGCCGCGCGAGGCGCCACCTACAATCTCGCCATGCCGATTTCCCCCGTTCCCGAACTGCTCGCCGAGCTGGCCGCCGGCCGCATGGTGATCCTCGTCGACGAGGAAGATCGAGAGAACGAAGGCGACCTGGTGATGGCCGCCGAGCACGTCACACCGGCGGCGATCAACTTCATGGCCAAGCACGGCCGCGGCCTGATCTGCCTGACCCTGACACGCGAGCGCTGCGAGCGCCTGCAGCTGCCGCCGATGACCTCGCGCAACGGCACCCAGCACGGCACGGCCTTCACCGTCTCCATCGAAGCGGCCAGCGGCGTGACCACCGGCATTTCGGCTGCCGACCGCTCGCGCACCGTGCAAGCGGCGGTGGCGCGCGAAGCCCAGCCAGGCGACCTGGTGCAGCCCGGCCACGTCTTTCCGCTGCAGGCGCAAGACGGCGGCGTGCTCATGCGTGCCGGGCACACCGAAGCCGGCTGCGATCTCGCGCTGATGGCCGGCCTGACGCCGGCCGCGGTGATCTGCGAAATCATGAAGGACGACGGCACCATGGCGCGGCTGCCCGACCTGGAAGTCTTCGCCGAACAGCACGCCCTCAAGATCGGCAGCATCGCCGACCTGATCGAGTACCGCAGCCGCAACGAATCGTTGATCACGCGGGTGGCCGAACGCAAGCTCGTCACGCCCGAGGGGCCGTTCGACTGCATTGCCTTTCGCGACCGCTTCGGCGGGCTGCACCTGGCCCTGAGCGTCGGCCGCTGGAGCGCGCAGGACGAAGTGCTGGTGCGCGTGCACGAGCCGCTGTCGGTGCTGGATCTGCTGGACGCCGGCCGCTGCGGGCATTCTTGGCCGCTGCCGAAAGCGCTGGCCGCGCTGCGCACGGCGGAGCGCGGCGTCGCGGTGCTGCTCAACTGCGGCGAAACCGGCGAAGGGCTGCTGCAGCAGTTGACGCAGGACGGCGGCCATCCCGCAGCGGCAAGCGTGCAACGCGGCCAGATGGACCTGCGCACCTACGGCGTCGGCGCGCAGATCCTTCGCGAACTCGGCGTCGTGAAGATGCGGCTCCTCGGCAGCCCGCGCCGCATGCCGAGCATGGCAGGCTACGGGCTCGAGGTCACGCGCTTCGTGGCCCCCGAATGAAGCCGACGACGATCCCCATTTCCACACGAGGTCCAATGCAAGGCGCTGATCCCGGCAACACCATCTTCGGCGACACGATCGCCGAACTCGAAGGCGAGAGCCTGCGCATCGGCATCGTGCAGGCGCGTTTCAACGCCGCGATCACCGACCGGCTCGCCGGCGCCTGCCTGGCCGAGCTCGAAGGACTCGGCGTTGCGCAAAAGCACATCGAGCATGTGTCCGTGCCCGGCGCGCTGGAAGTGCCGATCGCGCTGCAGGCGATGGCGCGGCGCAACCAGTTCGACGCGCTGATCGCCCTGGGTTGCGTGGTGCGCGGCGAGACCTATCACTTCGAGCTCGTCAGCAACGAGAGCGCCGCAGGCGTGAGCCGGGTGTCGCTCGACCACCGCACGCCGGTCGTCAACAGCATCCTGACCGTCGAGACGGAAGACCAGGCCTGGGCCCGCGCCGACGAGAAGGGGCGCGACGCGGCCCGGGTCGCGGTCGAGATGGCCAATCTGATGGAAGCGCTGTCGTGACCGCAAACGAAGCCGAAGGCGTGGCGCCGGCTCCCCGCTCGCCGAACAAGCCCGCTGGCAAGCGGCCAGCACAAAAATCCTCGCGCCGCCGCTCGCGCGAGTTCGCGCTGCAGGGCCTGTACGAATGGCTGATACAGGGCAGCGACGCCGGCGTGATCGACGCCCACATGCGCGAGCAGGACGGTTTCAAGCAGGCCGATGCCAAGCATTTCGATGCGCTTCTGCATGGCTGCGTGCGCGAGGCGGTCGACCTCGACGCGGTGCTGGCCCGCCACGTCGATCGCAAGACCACCGAACTCTCGCCGATCGAGCACGGCGTGCTGATGATCGGGGCCTACGAACTCAAGCACTGCATCGACATTCCCTACCGTGTGGCGATCAACGAGGCGGTCGAACTCGCCAAGAGCTTTGGCGGCACCGACGGTCACAAGTACGTCAACGGGGTGCTCGACAAGGCGGCAGCCGAGCTGCGGGCCGTCGAGGTGCAGGCACGGCGGTGAGCGCCCTCACCCCAAGCCTCTCCCCGGAGGGGCGCGGGAGCAAGACGGCACAACGCACTCTCCCGCTCGCAGGGGCGAGGCGGCAATGCCGCACGACGCCCTCTCCCGCGTGCGGGAGAGGGCTGGGGGCGAGGCGGGGCTTTCGAGCCGCATGCGGCGAGCCCGCCGAGCGGCAGCGGCCTGCAAGCCGCTGCGCGCACCGCAGGTGAGGGTGCCCGCATGAACCGCATGTTCCGTCGCCCGCTCGCATGAAACTCGCCCGGCGCCTCGCCCACATCGAACCCTTCTACGTGATGGAGTGCGCCAAGGCGGCGACGCGCATCGCGGCCAGTGCGGTTTGCGACCCATCTCAGGGCGGCGAGCCGATGATCTTCCTCAACATCGGTGAGCCCGACTTCACTGCGCCGCCCGCGGTGCTCGAAGCGGCGCAGCGCTGCCTGGCCGCAGGCCGCACGCAGTACACGCAGGCCACGGGCCTCCCGGCACTGCGGGAAGCGCTCTCGCGCTGGTACGCCGAGCGCTTCGGCCTGGACATCGATGCCGAGCGCATCGTCGTCACCGCCGGCGCCTCCGCCGCGCTGCAGCTCGCCTGTCTGGCGCTGTTCGAATCCGGCGACGAAGTGTTGATGCCCGACCCGGGCTATCCGTGCAACCGCCATTTCGTCGCCGCAGCGGATGCCTTGCCGGTGCTGCTTCCCTGCGGCCCAGCGCAGCGCTTCCAGCCGAGTGCCGACGCGGTGCGGCGGGCCTGGGGCCCGCACACGCGCGGCGTGCTGCTGGCTTCGCCTTCCAACCCGACCGGTACCTCGATCGCCGCCGCCGAGATGGGCCGCATCGTGCAGGCGGTGCGTGAGCGCGGCGGTGTGACGCTGGTCGATGAGATCTACCTCGGTCTCAGCTACGACGAAGCCTTCGGCCACAGCGCCCTGAGCCATGGCGACGACGTGATCTCGATCAACAGCTTTTCCAAGTACTTCAGCATGACCGGCTGGCGGCTCGGCTGGCTGGTGCTGCCGCCAGCCCTGGTGGCGCCGGTCGAGCGGCTGGCGCAGAACCTCTTCATTTGCCCGTCGAGCGTGGCCCAGCATGCGGCTCTGGCCTGTTTCGAGCCGGAGTCGATCGCCGAGTACGAGTTGCGCCGCAGCGCGTTCAAGGCACGACGCGATTTTCTCGTGCCGGCGTTGGGCTCGCTCGGTCTGGACGTCCCCGTGATGCCCGACGGCGCCTTCTACGCCTGGGCCGATTGTTCAAGTCATGCCGAAAGCAGTTGGGACTTTGCCTTCGATCTGATGGAGCGTGCCCACGTCGCGCTGACGCCGGGGCGTGACTTCGGCCGCGAGGCCAGCGAGCGGTTCGTGCGGCTGTCGTACGCGAGCAGCTTGCCGCAGCTCGAGTCTGCGGTCGAACGGCTGCGGCGCGTGCTGGCGTGACGACGTGGCCACAAGCACCGGTCCGCATGAAGGCATCAGCAAAAGAGTCGTCAGGGACGCCGTCACTAAAAGCGCGACAAGCGCCGTGCCCAGCGCCGCGTCAGGCCCTGTGGCAAGCCCCGTGACAGGCGGTTACGACCGCGCCGTTGCCGGCGTGACGCACTGCGCCCGGGCGGCGTTGGTCATCGTCTAAGCTCGCCCGCGTGGAAAACGTCCCTTCCTCCCTCAGCAAGGCGGCCGCCACGGAGCCGCCGGACGGCGACCACGCCGACACGGTGCTGCTTGAGGACCTGCCGGCGCATGGCGGCTCGTCCGCGATGCCGACCATCGGCCAGATCGGCCGCTACGCGCTCAAGTACCGCATCGGCGCCGGCGGCCTGGGCACGGTGTATGCGGCCGACGATCCGCTGCTCTCGCGCCGGGTTGCCATCAAGACGCTCAATCTCATGCCCGCCGGCAGCAGCACCCCGCTGGAAACCGCCGGGCGCGAACCCTTCAACGAAATGTTCCTGCACGAGGCGCGCGCCTCGGCACAGCTCAGCCATCCGCACATCGTCACCGTGTTCGATGCCGGTATCAGCCCGCAGGGGGCCTACATCACGATGGAGCTGCTCAAGGGCAAGGACCTGCGCGAGCTTCTCGCCGAGGGCTGGCGGCCCAGCGCCGGCCAGGCTGCGCTGATCATCCGCCGCGCCGCCGATGCGCTGGCGTACGCGCACAGCAAGGGCGTGGTGCACCGTGACGTGAAGCCGGCCAACATCTTCATGGTCGGCCGCACCCAGCCCAAGGTGCTCGACTTCGGCATCGCCAGCATCGCGCATGCGGCCGACAGCGGCGCGGCCGGCGGCTCGCCGCACTACATGGCGCCCGAGCAGATGAGGAGCGAGGCGACCGACCGGCGCACCGACGTGTTCTCGCTCGGCGTGGTGCTCTACGAACTGCTGTGCGGCCGGCGCGCCTTCGACGGCGACTCGCTCGAGGCCATCACCCGAGCGGTGCGCGAGCACCAGCCGCCTGCGGCGCGCACGGTCGCACCGGCCGTGCCGCAGGCGCTGTCGGACATCGCCGCGCGCGCCATGTCCAAGCGTCCCGAAGACCGCCAGCGATCCGCGCGCGTGCTCGCCCGCGAACTGCACGAATGGCTGCAGGCCACGCCCGAGGTGCTGCACTCGGACGAGGACGACGGCCTGCCGGTGGCGCGTGGCCGCACCCGGGCCGGCCTGCTCGCTGCGGCGCTGTGCGGCGCCGCGCTCGTCGGTGTGGGCCTCTGGTACGCAATGGCCGCGCCGCCGGACCGCCCGGGCCTGGCGGCCGGCAAATCGACGTCACCCCCTGGCAGTGGGCCGGCCCGCTCGACGGCGATGTCGGCAAAGCCGGCAACGGCGCTCACCCCGCCGGCCGAGGAGATCGAGTCCGCACCCGCCGCGCCCGCCGCCCTTGCAAATGCAACCGCGGCCGATGGCCTGGCCGCGTCGGCCACTGCAAGCACTGCCGCGACGAACGAGCCGGCCGAAGGCCTTGCAGCGGCCGGCACCACGGTGCAGCCCACTGCCACGCCGGCAGAGGGCGCCGCAACCGGCATCCTTCAGCTTGCCGTCAGCCCCTGGGCCGAGGTCGAAATCGATGGCCGCGTGGTCGGCATCACGCCCCCGCTGCGCCAGTTGTCGCTGACACCCGGGCGCCACACCGTGAGGCTGCGCAACGGCGCCTTCGCCCCGCATGTGAGAACCATCGAGGTCGGAGGCGACGAGACCGCGACAATCCGGCACCGTTTCGGACCTTGAGCATGACCGCCCGTTTGCAACGCCCGCTCGCCACCGCTTTGCTGCTGATGCTGGCCGCCTGTGCCCACCTGCAGCCGCCGGCGCCTGTGCCGCAACCCCCACCCACACAAGCCGTGAATGCCGCACCGGAGCCAGCACCCCCGCCTGCCCCCGAGCCCGCACCACCGCCCGCGCCGCCCAGCATCGTGCAACTGGCCTCGCAACCGGCCGAGCAAGCGCTGCTCGCCGGTCTGCGCGCCTACGATAACGGCCAGTACAAGCTGGCCGAGCGCCATCTGGGCAGGGCCCTGAAGGCGGGCCTGCAATCGCCGCAGGACCGCGCCGCGGCCAACAAGACGCTGGCCTTCGTCTACTGCACCAGCAAGCGCCGCAAGCTGTGCGAAGCGGCGTTTCGCGCCGCGCGCAGTGCCGAACCGGGTTTCGCCCTGAACAAGGCCGAGGCGGGCCACCCGACCTGGGGCCCCGTCTATCGCCGCCTCGGCCCGCCGGCCACCGACACGCGCTGAGCCTTTGCCGACCTCCGATTTCCGCTTTGCACTGCGCGTGTACTGGGAAGACACCGACGCCGCCGGCGTGGTGTTCTATGCCAACTACTTGAAGTTCTTCGAGCGCGCGCGCACCGAATGGCTGCGCTCGCGCGGCGTCGAGCAAGAGGCGCTGCGCAGGACCGAGCGCACGGTGTTCGTCGTCAGCGAAACTACAGTGCGCTACCTGCAGCCGGCTCGTCTGGACGACTCGCTGGAGGTCAGCGTCGAAATCACAGAACAGGGCCGTGCCAGCATGGTCTTCGCGCAGGCGTGCCGGCGCGGCGCGACAGTGCTGGCCGAAGGCCGCATCCGCATCGGCTGCGTGGACAGCGGAACCTTCCGCCCACGCCGCATTCCGAACTTCCTTCTCGAACGGCTCGCATGAATCAAGCAGACATGTCCATTTTCCAGCTCGTGCTGCAGGCGAGCTTGGTCGTTCAACTCGTCATCGTGGGGCTGCTCGCGGTTTCATTAGCCAGCTGGACGGTGATCTTCGGCAAGATGTTCGGCCTCAAGCGGGTGCGCACGCTCAACGGCGAGTTCGAGCGCGAGTTCTGGGCCGGGCGCAACCTGCAGGACCTGTATGCCGACGCCGCCAAACGCGCCGAAGAGGGCGGGCCGATGAACCGCATCTTCGCCTCGGGCATGCGTGAATTCCTCAAGCTGCGCGAAAAGCGCGTGCTCGATGCCGGCGCGTTGCTCGACGGCGCACGCCGCGCCATGCGGGCAAGCTTCCAGCGCGAACTCGACGTGGTCGAGTCGCGGTTGTCCTTCCTTGCCTCGGTCGGTTCGGTCTCGCCTTACGTAGGGCTGTTCGGCACGGTGTGGGGAATCATGCATGCGTTCACTGGCCTGGCGAACCTGCAGCAGGTCACCCTGGCAAGCGTGGCGCCGGGTATCGCAGAGGCGCTGGTCGCCACCGCCATTGGCCTGTTCGCAGCCATCCCCGCCGTGCTGGCCTACAACAACTTCGCGCGCGACATTGACCGCATCGCCATCCAGATGGAAACCTTCATCGAGGAGTTCTCCAACATCCTCCAGCGCAACATCGGCCAGGCCGGCGCGCACTGAGGAGACACGCAATGGCTTCCCTCAACGCCCGCCACGGCACCCGCCGTCGCACCATCAACGAGATCAACATGGTGCCCTTCATCGACGTGATGCTGGTGCTGCTGATCATCTTCATGGTCAGTGCGCCGCTCATCACGACCGGCGTGGTCGATCTGCCCACGGTCGGCAAGGCCGCACGCCAACCCGATCGCGTGATCGAGGTGGTGGTCGGCATTGACGACGTGTTGCGACTTCGTGTGGACGGCAAGGAAGGCGCACGCACCACGCTGAAAGAGCTGGCCGCTCAGGTCGGCACGCTGCAGGGCGGCAGCGCCGATGCGCCGGTCATCATCGCGGCCGATCGCAACGTCAGGTACGAGCAGGTCGTCAAGGTGATGGACACGCTGCAGCGGGCCGGCGTGCAACGCGTTGGGTTGGCGGTCAAGGCGACCGGGACGTGAGGGACGCGGACCGAGACAAGCAGATGAGCCGCGCTCCCGTGACCGACGAACTGCGCCCGCGCGCGCCCGACAAGCTCTCGCGAGGTGCCCTGCTGGCGCTGATCGCCCATCTCGGGCTGATCGTGGCGCTTGGCATCGGCGTGAACTGGCGCAGTAGCGAGCCCGAGGGCGCCGAGGCCGAGCTGTGGGCCGCCGTGCCCAAGGCCGCTGCGCCGCGCGCTGCGGAGCCCGAGCCGGCTCCACCCCCACCGCCCCCGCCCCCACCGCCGCCCGAGCCGGCTC
>NZ_JACDCW010000150.1 GCF_013817345.1 Methylibium sp. | reverse complement strand
GTGGCCAGCACGCCTTCGGTGTTTGCCTTGGCACAGAGCTCCGCGATGACGGCCTGCTCCACGTCACGAAAGCGCGCCTCGCCTTCGCGCTCGAAAAAACAGCGGATCGGCTCGCCGATCCGCTGTTCGATCACCGTGTCGGAGTCGGTGAACGCCGCGCCGAGGCGGCGGGCGAGTTGCCGACCCACGGAGGACTTCCCGGAGCCGGGGAGTCCGACGAAGACGATCGTCTGGGATGCCGCCAAGCCAGCAGGTCAGCGAGCGCCGGTCCGGTCGGTCACGACCTTGGGCGTGAGGAAGATCAGCAACTCGTTCTTGTTCGTCGTGCGTGTCTTCGAGCGGAAGAGCACGCCCAGGCCCGGCACATCGCCCAGGAAAGGAACCTTCGTTTCATCGACCTGCTCGGTCTGCTCGTAGATGCCGCCGATCACCACGGTGCCGCCGTTGTCGACCAGCACCTGCGTCTTCACGTGCTTGGTGTTGATCAGGATGCCGGAGGCGGTCTGCGCGCCCACGCTGTCCTTGTTCACGTCGACGTCGAGGATGATGTTGCCCTCCGGCGTGATCTGCGGCGTGACTTCGAGCTTCAGCGTCGCCTTGCGGAACTGGATCGCCGTGGCGCCGCTCGAGGTTGCGGTCTGGTACGGGATCTCGGTGCCCTGCTCGATGAGCGCCTTGACCTGGTCGGCCGTGATCACCCGCGGGCTGGAGATGATCTTGCCCTTGCCGTCGGCTTCCAGAGCCGAGATTTCCAGGTTCAGGAAGCGGTTCATCGCCGAGCTGAACAAGGACACCGCGAACGTCGCCGCGTCGTAGCCGCCCTGCCCCACGGCAGGCAGGTTGACGAAGTAGCTGTTCGGCGAGGGCTCGCCCAGCGTCTCACCGATGTTGTTTATGGGCGGCGCCTGGCCGGTCGAGCTGCCGATGCCGAGATAGTTGCCGCCCACCGCCACCCGGCCGCCCGGCGCCGACGACGTGCCCAGCTTCACACCGAGCGAGCGGCCGAAGGTATCCGTCGCCTCGACGATGCGCGCTTCGATCAGCACCTGCCGCACCGGGATGTCGATGCGCGCGATCATCTGCGCGATCTCCTCCAGCTTGGTCGGCGTGTCGCTCACGAACAGCTGGTTGGTGCGGGTCTCATAGACCACGCTGCCGCGGTTCGACAGAACACGGCCGTTGTTGCTGCCGCCGGCCGCATCACTGCCCCCGCCTCCGCCGCCGCCGCCCTGCCCGCTGAGCTGGCCGGTCAGACCGCGCGCCACCTCTTCAGCCTTGGTGTAGTTCAGCTGGAAAGCCTGCTGGCGCACCGGCTCGAGCGCGGCGATCTGCGCCTTCGATTCGAGTTCGAGTTTTTCCTTGGTCGCGATCTCGTCCTTCGGCGCAATCCACAGCACGTTGCCGGTCTTGCGCACGCCCAGGCCCTTGGCCTGCAGGATGATGTCGAGCGCCTGATCCCAGGGCACGTCCTTGAGCCGCAAGGTCACATTGCCGGTCACGGTGTCGCTGGTCACGACGTTGAAGTTGGTGAAGTCGGCAATCACCTGCAGCAGCGCGCGCACCTCGATGCTCTGGAAGTTGAGCGACAGTTTCTCGCCGGCATAGCCCGGCCCTTGCGTCAGCTTGTTGGGATCGACCTTCTGCGGCCGCACTTCCAGCACGAACTGGTTGTCGGTCTGGTAGGCGCTGTGCTCCCACACGCCGGTGGGCTCGATCACCATGCGCACACGGTCGCCGCTCTGGAAGCTGGAGATGGTGCGCACCGGTGTGCCGAAGTCGGTCACGTCGAGCCGGCGCCGCAGGCTTTCGGGCAGCGCGGTCTTGAGAAACTCGATCACCAGGTTCTGGCCTTGCTGGCGGATGTCGACACCGACCTGGTTGCTCGGCAGATCGACGACCACCCGGCCGGCGCCATCCTGGCCGCGCCGAAAGTCGATGTTGCTCAGCACCTGCGGCGCCTCGTTGAGACTGTCGGCGAAGCGCACCGGCTCCGCCGGCGTCTGCGCGACGACCGGCGCCGCGGGAGACGAGCCGGCGGCCAGGGCCGTGCCGGTGGTCTGCACCGTCAGGATCAGCGTCTTGCCTTCGATCGTGGCTTTGTACGTGGCGGGCTGCTTGAGGTTGAGCACCAGACGCGTGCGTTCACCAGCCTGCGCCACGTTGACCGACCGCAGATTGCCCTGGTTGATCTCGACGCTGCTCTTGCCGAGTGCGCTGCTCACGCCCGGCAGATCGATGGCGATGCGCGGCGGCGTCTGCACGGCAAAGCCGGCGGGCGCGTTGGCGAGCGGCTCACTCAGCTCGATGCGCACCACATCGGCAGCGCCCTGCTGCGTACTGTTGATCGACTGGATCGCGTTCTCGGCCCACGTGCTGAACGCGGTGAAGGAAAGCGCGAGCGCGACGGCGGGTGCTCGCCATTGGTTCATGGTCAGGGTCTCCCAAATGTTCTTCATCGCGCCTGCTCCTGCAGTTGCAAGGCCGCGGCACGCTCTATCCACTCGCCCGATGCGTCCTGGACGACCTCGCGTACCGTCACGTCGGTCTCGGAGATCTTGGTGATCTTTCCGTAGTTCTGGCCGACGTAATCGCCGACCTTCACCTGATAGAGCAGGTTGTCCACGCGCAGCAGTGCGAAGGGCCGGCCGGCGCGGGCCACGCTGCCCACCATCGCCATCGAGTCGAGCGGGTAGGCTTCCAGCGGCTCCTTGCGGCGATTGACTTCGCCGGCGAAAAGCGAGTTCGGAGCGCGCGCCTCCTGCTTTAGCGCAACGCTGAGCTTCTGACTGCTGAACGGTTCGACCGCGCGCGCCTGGCTGTAGGGTTCGGGATTGAAGCGCTTGGGCGGCAACAGGGGCGGCACGTTGGGTCGCACTTCGCGACGCTGCTGGTCCATCCAGCCCTGCAGCTCTTCCTGTTCGGTGCCGCAGGCGGCCAAGCCGGCGAGCGCTGCGCCCATGCAGGCCGCGCGGCAAAGGCGTTGCATCGAGGTTCTCATCGCTTCGCTCCGCCCGGCTTCTTGGCCGCCTCGGTCTTGCGCTGCAATTCCACTTCGGCCGGGTCGAGGTAGCGGTAGGTGCGAGCCAGCGCGTCCATGGTGAGGTTGCCCCCCGCGCCCGCCGAGGCAGCGTTCGCGCCGCCTTGCTGGCCGGTGATGGTCAGGTTGTGCAGGGTCACGATGCGCGAGAGGTTGGCCACGTCGGCTGCGAATGAGCCGATGTCGTGATAGCGCCCGGACACCTTGATGGTGATGGGCAGTTCGGCGTAGTAGTCCTTGACCGCGACCTGGCCAGGGCGGAACAGCTCGAACTGCAGGCCGCGGCCCAGGCCGGCCTGGTTGATGTCGGAGAGCAGCGCATCCATTTCGGCCTTGCCGGGAAGCTGCTTCTCGAGCTGGGTCACGTACTCCTGCACCTGGATTTTTTGCTTGCGCAACTCGCCGAGGTTGACCGCTTGGCCGAGCTTGGCGCGGAAGTCCTGCTTCAGGCCCGGTTCGCGGTCACGCTCGGCCTGCAACTCGTCGGTGGTCCCCGACAGCATCGCGAACCAGCCGACGATCAGCACCGCGAGGGCCACGGCGGCAAACGTTGCGAGCCGCGGCAGCAAGGGCCACTGGCCCGGCTCGTTGGGATTGAGGCCGCGAAACTGCCCCGACAACTCGGCGAAAACCGAGTTCAGATCCACGTTCGCCTTGTTCTTGGTCGCCATGTCCTGGCCCCTTACAACTGCTTCGGCGCCGCAGGGGACGCAGGTGCCGAGGCACGCGCCGCCCCCGGCAAGGCCGATTTATCGGCAGACGTCGGCGGACGCTTGAGCGTCACCCGGATCGAAAAGTCGAACAGACGCTTTTGTTCGCGATTGGCCGTCGTCACGTTGGCGGCCTTGATCTCGACCAGCTCGGGCTTCTCCAGCCACTCGGAGCTGTAGGCGGTGTTGCGCAGGAACTCCGAGACGCGCTCGTTCGTCTGCGCAATGCCCGTGACGGAGACGACCTGTTCGTTCTGTTTGATGGCGGTCAGGTAAACGCCCTCCGGCGTCTGCTTGACCAGCTCGTTGAGAAGGTACACGGGGATGTTGCGGTCGGTCTGCAGGTCTTCGACCGCCTGCTGGCGCGCCTTCAGCGACTCGATCTCGGCCTTGAGCGTGGCGATGTCCTTGATCTGCGTTTCGAGCTTGCGGATCTCGGCGGTGAGATAGGCGTTGCGCTCCTGCTGCGTGCTGATGAGCTGTTGCAAGACGAGGTACCACAGGGCGCCGAGGGCCACGCCGAAGGCCGCAGCCAGGCCGAGGCCGGCATAGAACGTCTTCTTGCGGCGCTGCCGGCGCTCCTCCCGGTGGGGCAGGAGATTGATCAAAATCATGACAGGAACCTCCGCATCGCCAGGCCGCACGCGGTCAGGTAGGCCGGCGCTTCGCGGCGCAGCTTGCTCTCGCGCACCGCCGAGCCCAGGCGCATGCCGTCGAAGGGGTTGACCACCATCGAGGCGAAGCCGGTGAGTTCAGTGACCCGCTCCTTGAGGCCCGGCAGGGTGGCGGTACCGCCGCCCAGCATCACGTAGTGGACCTTGTGGTGCGGCGTGCTGGTGAAAAAGTACTGCAACGCCCGGCCGATTTCCTGCGACAGGCTGTCGACGAAGGGCGCGAGCAGGGAGGAGTCGTAGTCCTCGGGCAGGTCGCTGGCCAGTTTTTTCTGCTCGGCCTCCTCGAAGGAGAAGCCGTACTGGCGCGAGATCATTTGCGTGAGCTGGGAGCCGCCGAAAGCCTGATCGCGGTCGTAGAGCAGTTCTTCGTCGCGGAGCACTTTCAGGCTGGTCGTTTCGGCGCCGATCTCGAACAGCGCCACCAGCGCATCGCGCCCTTCTCCAGGCAGCGCGCCGATGATGCGCGCCATTGCCAGCCGCGAAGCATGCGATTCGATGTCGAGCACGACCGGCTTGAGGCCCGCCGCTTCGGCGAGGCCCTGGCGGTCCTGAACGCGGTCCTTGCGGGACGCCGCGATCAGCACCTCGACGTCGCCGACCGAAGCAGCACTCGGCCCGACCACGCAGAAGTCGAGGCTCACTTCGTCGAGCGAAAAGGGAATGTATTGGTTGGCTTCGGACTCGACCTGCAGCTCGAGTTCTTCTTCGCGCAGGCCGGCCGGCAGCATGATCTTCTTGGTGATCACCGCCGACTGCGGCATCGCCAGCGCCACGCGCTTGGTGCGCGTGCCGCTCTTTTGAATCACCCGGCGCACGGCGTCGGCGACTTCGTCGAATTTCTCGATCTGGCCGTCGGCGATCCAGCCTTTTTCGAAACTCTCGGTCGCAAAACGCTCCAAGACGTATTCGCCCGAAGCGGCCTGTCCGAGCTCCACAAGCTTGACGCTCGACGAGCTGATGTCCAGCCCGACGAGCGGCGCTTGCTTGCCCCCTATCAACCCGTCAAGAAAGCCCACACCGTCTCCCTGGAGCCGCTGTATGGCTCTTAATAAGTTACTTCCATGCTAGCAGTAACGGCTTTGTCTCCAAACGCTTTTTCCCCAGCGCACAACGTCTGCGCGTTGCAAAACTCACGGGTCGCGGAGACGTTTTTCTGTCGGCTTGTAACGTCGCGTGAAGCGCGTGCGGAAGTCGCCGTTCGAGCGGCGAAAACCCGCTGCAATGCATTTCTATAATCGACTTCGATCCCCTGGAATCTCATGAGCGCGACCGACCGAAAGAGCCCTTCTTCGCCTTCTTCCTCGTCCGGTGCCGGCCCCGGCCGATTTGCCCGACTGCCAGTGGCAGTGCGTTGGCCGCTGCTGGCGCTCGGCGCGCTGGCCGGGGTGGCACTGGCGATGGTTCTGGGAGGCGCGGCGCTCGCGGCCATCGCGCTTTCGGTGGCCTACCCGAACCTGCCCGAGATCAGCGGCCTGACGGACTACCGGCCCAAGCTGCCGATGCGCGTGTACTCGGCCGACGAAGTGCTGATCGGCGAATTCGGTGAAGAGCGCCGTCTGTTCATGCCGATCTCGCAGATTCCCAAGGTCATGCAGGAGGCGGTGCTGGCGATCGAGGACGCCCGCTTCTACGAGCACAGCGGCGTCGACTACATCGGCATTGTTCGCGCGGGTCTGGCCAACCTGAGCGATTCGCGCAGCCAGGGCGCCTCCACCATCACCATGCAGGTGGCGCGCAACTTCTACCTGCCCACCGCGAAGACGCTGACCCGCAAGATCTACGAGATCCTGCTCGCGCTCAAGATCGAGAGCCAGCTGAGCAAGGACGAGATCCTCGAGGTCTACATGA
>NZ_JACDCW010000046.1 GCF_013817345.1 Methylibium sp. | reverse complement strand
CCCGACGAGCGCATCCTCGTGTACTGCTTTCGCGGCGGCAAGCGCTCCAAGCTGTGGGCCGACAACCTGCGCACCATCGGCTTTCGGGTCGACACGATCAAGGGCGGCTGGAAGAACTACCGCCGCTGGGTGATGGCCGGGCTCGACAAGCTCGTGCCGTCGTTCGAGTTCCGCGTGATCGCCGGGCCCACCGGCGCCGGCAAGACCCGGCTGCTGAAGGCCCTGGAGGCCGAGGGCGCCCAGGTGCTCGACCTCGAAGGTCTGGCCTCGCACCGGGGCTCGCTCATCGGCGCCGTGCCGGGAGTGGCGCAGCCGTCGCAGAAGTACTTCGACACGCTGGTTTACGACCGGCTGCGCTCGTTCGCGCCTGCCAAGGTGGTGTGGGTCGAAGCCGAAAGCAAGCGCATCGGTGCCGTGCAACTGAGCCAGGGGCTGTTCGAGGCGATCCACGACGCGCCGATCATCCGGGTCATGGCGCCCATGGCCGAGCGCGTCAAGCTCTGGCGGGAAGACTACGCCCACTTCGAGGCCGATCTGCCCGGCATGGTGGCCCTGCTGGCCAAGCTGGCGCCGCTGGTCGGCAACGAGGAGATGGCCTTGTGGCAGCGGCTGGCCAGGGAGGGCCAGGCTGCCGAGTTGTTCGAGCGCCTCATGACCCACCACTACGACCTGGCGTACGCGCGGTCCTCGCGCAAGAACCACGTCGATTTCGACGCTGCACAGGTCCTCGAACTCGAATCGCTCGATGAGCCCACGCTGCGGGCCAGCGCGCAACGGCTGATTGCCGATCATCAGAAATCGACTCGTCGCTGAATCAAGGCCCAGCGCCCCGCGCGACATGCTCGCGACAGCAATGAAAAACGGCCGCAGCAGCGGCTCGGAGAAAGAAAAAAAGGGGAAACGGGACGTTGTTTGGCCAGAAGCTCGCTCTCAACCCCCCCGACCCGCCCGCCCCCCTGTGGACAGTCAACCGGTCCGCAATCTGTGATGTGGCGCCGCCCGTTGCGCAAGGAACGGCAGCTCGAGCTGCCGCGATGCGCCGCGCGACGGCAGCACGGGACTGCGCGCCTCGACCGACAGCGCGAGCGCAACGTGCGAGCCGTGACGCTGGTGACCCAGGGTTGCGGTCGGTGCGAGCGATAGGCGCTGTGGCGTGTTCATGGCGGAAGTCCCGTGAATACAGCTGAAAAAATGAATCGGGCGAGGTGCTTTCAGAGTGCGCGGTTCAGCGCGCGCTGAGCCATTCGCTCGGCGCGAAATCGCCGCCGGCCAGCACCGCATGCAGGGGCCGCGCGCCGCTGCCAGGGCCTGCCGAGCGCATGGCGCGGGTCAGGCCGGCCAGCCAGGCGGGCGTCTTGGCACTGGCCTGACGCTCGCGCGCGGCCAGGCGCAGCACCGAAGAGCCGCCGCCGAGCGGCACGCCGCGGGCGGGATTCATGCGCTGCCAGGGTTTGAAGCTCAATGCCATGCGGATCTCCTGCGTGTGGGCGGAGCGTTCGCAGCTTGCGTGCCAGCGTGGCCGTTCTCGGGGTTCACCCCCAGCCGTGCGGGCGATCCTTCGAGGCGGCGTGCGGTCTGTCACGCCGCGTGCCGCCGGCGACGCCCGCAGCCCGAACACGCACGGCCGAGGGCGACGGTTTTTGTCGGCTGGACTGCCGCAGGCTGTCGTGCGTGTCGTGGTGTGCACGGTCACGGAGCGCCTCGGGCCGCCCCACGGCCGCCTGTCCGCCGGCAGCGCCTTCAGCGACAGCCTTCTCTTTATTGCGGTCTATTGCGGCGCTCGCGAACACCACGTGTCGAGTCGGCGTGCCGCCTCGATGCGGAGCTGGGCGTTGAACCACGGCACCCAGCCCAGCAGCAGGCCCTTGGTGCCGAGCGCCTGGCGCGACCAGCGCCACAGATCGAAGTGGTCGAGGTGAGTTCGGATGAGGCCGATGTCGTCGAAGCTGAACTCGGCATCGACCACGTTGTGCACGCGAGCGCCCGTCGGGCTGAAGCGGTAACGCGCTTCCCAGTGCGCGCGCCCCAAGCCCCGCTCGACGGCGATATGGCGGAATTCGAGACGCCAGTCGGCACGGCCGTTCGCCCTGATTCCTTCGCACAACATCCGCCACATGCCGCCGATCGAATCGCGTCCCGACAGGCCGAATACCGGGTCGTCGAAACGCGCATCGGGCGCGTAACAGGCCTGCATCCTGTCGGCATCAAGCGCGCGGAAGGCGTCGTAGAAGGTTTCCAGCGTGGCGAGCGGCGCCTGCGTCATCGACGGCTCCAACCGTAGTGCAACAGTCTCGATGATCAATGGTGGGGCCGAGGGCCGGCATCCGCAATGCCCGCAGAGGCGCGGCGCTCAGCGGGCGACCTTGGGGTTCTCCCAAGGCAGATTTCGTGTCAGCAGCACGCCCAGCAGGTTGTCCTGGAAATTGATGTTGCCCGTCAGCCGGTTGTGGTGCTCGCACAGGAAGAAGGGGTAGGCCACCGGGAGGAAGCTGTCTTCGTGCTGCGGCGCGCTCGGGTCCAGCGTGTCGCGCGCGAGCAGCGAAGGCTTGATCACGCGGCCATCGCCCGGCTCGAGCATCACGTCCTCGTACGCCACGCCGGGCTGCGGCGCGCGGATGTCGGCGGGTGAGAGCCGGGCCCTGTCGCGCCCGTCGCTGCCGGGCTCGACGAGCAGCCGCGCGGGCGTGAGGTGGCAGTCGCCGCCGAACAGGACGTAGCGGATGGGCGAGACCGGCTCGGCCACCGAGAGCATCCAGGCGAAACGTCGGGCGCGCTCGAGCTGGTGGGCGAAGTAGCGCTCGGCAGCAGGGTCGGGCGCGGCATCGGGCGCGTAGATCGACCAGCGGTGGCGCCGCCAGGTCGCCGCATCGAACAGCTCGTCGCCGCGCGGTTGGCCGTCGAGGCCGATCAGCCAGCTCGCGAGCGGATGCGGGAACAGTTGATAGCCGCTGGGCATCGTCGCCAGGGTGCGCGGCGCGATGCGCGAAAGACCGACCGGCTCGCCGCTCAGGAAGGCGTGCAGCGAACTGACCGACCCGAGGTTGGGCGTGCCGAGCAGGACGAGCTTGCGCACGCTCGCCGCGCCGTCCATCGTGAGCTGCTGCGGCCGGCCGTCGAGCACGTCGCGCGTGCCGAAGCGCAGGTAGTAGCGCGCGATCAGGCCGCCCATGCTGTGCGCTACCAGGTCGACCTTCAGCGCGGGATCGCCGTGGTCACGGCGCACAAGCTCGATGAGCCGGTGCAGCTCGCGCGCGCTGGCCACGTTGTCCTGCCGCCAGTCGTAGGCGAACACGTAGAGGCGCCGCTCGCCTTTCTTCGCCGGCGTGCCGGGCACGCCGCGCGTGTAGCCGCCGGGGCCGGTGAGCGTCTCGACGATGGGGCGGTAGAAGTCGCGGCCGAAGGCCTGCTCGGCGATGCCGGCGGCTTCGAGCGTGGAGGGGCGCGGCTCGTTGGTCTGCGGGTCGAAGTCCAGCGCGAGTCCGTCATAGGACGAGAACAGGATGCGCCACCACGGCCCCGGCCAGAACTCCTCGCCGCTGGCGCGGTCGCGCAGGCGCGAGCCGAACACACCGGGGATCAGGATCACCGGCGGCTGGGCGGCGTCGTTCATGCCGATGCGGTAGAGACGGTGGAGGTCGGGGCGCGGAGCGTCGGTGCAGGCGGCGAGCAGCAGCAGACACAACGCCGCACGCGCCGTTCGAAAGCCCACAACGTACCGTACCGAGTTCATCCGGATGAGTTTGCTCGCAGCAAGACCGACCGCTTCGTCAATCGGCATCGCGAATTCTGCGGGCCACCCGCTCGATGGTTGCACAGCCCCTGACCTGGCCCTGACCGCGCTTCCGACAGGGCTCCACCGCGATGAACTGCGAGCACCGACTCGGCAGGAGCCGTCCAGTCCGCGGCAAAACCCTGCAGCCATTCGAGGTCGCGCAAGCCGGGTTTGATCAAGCTGCCATCCGCCCGCAGCACCGCCGGTGGCGACGGTATGCCGATCGTGCTGCCGTTCTTCAAGGTCGGCTGCTGCAGGCAGTGAACGCAGCTCGGTGATGTCGTCGCGATAGTCCACGTCGGGGAAGCGCCCGTTGAGCACTGCCGCCGCCGCCTCTCACACCGCCGCGCGGTACCCCCGCGGTATGGCGCCGAGCAGCCTGCGCGTGTACTCCTCGCGCGGCGCGCCGAGCAGCGCCTCGACATCGTTGCGTTCGACCACCACGCCATCCTTCATCACCAGCACCTCGTCGGCCATGAAACGCACCACGGCGAGGTCGTGGCTGATGAACAGATACGCCAGGCCCAGTTCGTCCTGCAGGTCCTTCAGGAGATTGAGCACCTGCGCCTGCACCGACACGTCGAGTGCGCTCACCGCCTCGTCGAGCACCAGCACCTCGGGGTCGAGCGTTAGGCAGCGGGCGATGGCGATGCGCTGGCGCTGGCCGCCGGAGAACTCGTGCGGGTACTTGTCCCAGGCGCTTTGCTCCAGGCCGACCTTGTCGAGCAGTGCGCGGGCCTTGGCTTCGCGGCCGGCGGTGTCCTTTTCCAGGCGGTGGATGGCCATCGGCTCGACCAGGGTCTGGCCAATGGTGAAACGCGGGTTGAGCGAGGCGTACGGGTTCTGGAACACGACCTGCAGGCGGCGCCGGTAGGCAAGCCAGTCGCCCTTGCTCAGCGTGAGCAGATCCTGTCCGCCAGGCCCCGATGTGCCACTGTTGCCGCTGTAGAACATGGCGCTGCCCGACAGCGGCCCGCCGCTCGCCTCGTGCAGGCGCAGCAGGGCCAGGCCGGTGGTCGTCTTGCCCGAACCCGACTCGCCGACGATGCCCAGCGTGTGGCCGCGCCGCAGCTCGAAGCTCACGTTCTTCACGGCCGGGAACTCCTTGCGGCCGAACACGCCCGAGCGGAGCCAGAAGCTCTTGCTGAGCGACTCGACGCGCAGCACCACCGGCGCGTTCGGGTCCTTGGGATGAGGGCTCTGCGATGCCGGCACATTGCCGGTCTTCGCACCGGCGCCGGCGCCGACATTGGCGTTGGCCTCGGCGCTGCCGTCCGCGCTGGAGTTGCCATATCCGCGGCGGTCTCCGGTGCCGCCGCTGCCCGGCTCGGCGCCGGCGCTGCTATCGCGCGGCGGTACAGCGAGCTGTTGCGCCGCCAGGTGTTCGTCGATGACCATCAACCGCGCGGGCGGCCGCTCCAGCGTCGGCCGGCAGGCCAGCAGCGCGCGCGTGTAGGCGTCTTGCGGCGCGGCGAAGATGCTCGCCACGGGGCCCTGTTCGCGCACCGTGCCCTCGCGCATGACCACCACGTGATCGGCGATCTCGCCCACCACGCCGAGGTCGTGGCTGATGAACAGCATGCTCATGCGCATGCGCTCCTTCAGCCCCGCGAGCAGCTCGAGAATCTGGCGCTGGATGGTCACGTCGAGCGAAGTCGTCGGCTCGTCGGCGATGAGCAGCTTGGGCTCGCAGGCGATGGCCATCGCGATCATCACGCGCTGCTGTTGGCCGCCGGAAAGCTCGTGCGGATAAGCATCGAGCCGGCGCTTCGGGTCGGGCATGCCGACTTCGTTCAGCAAGGCCTCGGCGCGCGCGCGCGCCTGACGCCGACCCATGCCGAGATGGATGCGCAGCGGCTCGACGATCTGGTCGCCCACCGTAAACACCGGGTTGAGCGAGGTCATCGGATCCTGGAACACGCACGCGATGTCCTTGCCGCGCAGCGCCTGCAGCTCGCTCAGGGAAGCGGCGAGCAGGTCGCGGCCCATGAAACGGATGACGCCGCGGCGCTCGGCGTTCTCGGGCAACAGGTTGAGGATGGACATGGCCGTGATGGTCTTGCCCGAGCCCGATTCGCCGACGAGTGCGAGGGTCGAGTTCTCCGCGATCTCGAAGCTCACGCCCTCATCACTGCGGCCCACGGCCTCGATGTGCGTGCGTTCCTCGCCGCGGCCGAGACGAAAGCGCACGCGCAGGTTGTCGACGGTGAGCAGCACGTTGCTTTTTCCTCGTGATCAGGTTCAGGCGAGCACCGGCTCGCAGCGCACTTCGGTGCGAACTGAGGAGGCGATGAAGCAGCACTCGTGCGCCTCGTGGTGCAGCGCGTGCAGATCGGCCTCGCTCGGCGACGCGCCTGCGAAGACGACACGCGGGTGCAAGGTCACCACGGTCATCGCCAGCTTGCCCTCGGCGTTCTTGGCCATCACGCCGCTGGCTTCGTCGGTATAGGCATCGACGGTGAGGCCACGCCGCGCCGCGATCTCGAGGAACCACAGCATGTGGCAACTCGACAGGGAAGCGACAAAGGCTTCCTCGGGATCGACCCCCGCCGCGTCCGACAAGGGCAAGGGCACCACCTGCGGAGAGCTGCTTGCAGGCACCTCGAGCCCGCCGTCGAAACGCCACAGGTGACCGCGGCTGTAGCGGTGGTTGATGAAGTCGCTGCCGTTGCGCTCCCACGTGATGGTGGCGGTGTAGTGGCTCATGTCAGTGGCTCCGTCTTACTTGGCCGGCTACGCAACGCATGGGACCTCTTGTGCCGCACCCGGCCGCCGAAGCTCCCTCTCCCGCGGGCGGGAGAGGGTTGGGGTGAGGGTCGGCGCAGTGCGCCAGTCCCTCATCCCCCGCCTTCTCCCGCCAGCGGGAGAAGGAGCTCATGCGCCGAGGCAGAGGCTGGGTTCGGCAGCACCGTGCTCTTTCGGCGCGCCGAAGAACACCAGCCCCGCTTCCGGCTGCACCCAGGAAAAACTTTCCCCGGCCGTCACGGACCCTTTCGCTGCAGCCCCTGCGGCGCCAAAGCACACGGCAGCCGACGAAATGGCAGTGCGCTCGCTGCGTCGAACCGTTCCTCATTCCGCCCCGCGCAACTTCGGATCGAGCGCATCGCGCAGCGCATCGGTCATGAGCGAGAACGCCGTGACGAACACCGCCATGAACAGCGTGGCCGCGGCAAGCTGCCACCAGTGGCCGAGGATCAGTTCGCCCTGCGCCTCGGCGAGCATCGTGCCCCAGCTCACCTCGTCCACCGAAACACCCAGGCCCAGGTAGCTCAGGATCACCTCGGCCTTGATGAAGCCCACCACGTGCACTGACAACTGCACCAGCACCACATGGCTCACGTTGGGCAGGATGTGGCGGAACATGCGCGAGGCGGCAGAGGCGCCGATGGCCTCGGCCGAGCGAACGTATTCGCGCACCGAGTGCTTGATGAACTCGGCACGCACCAGCCGGTAGATGCCGGTCCAGCCGGTCAGGCCCAGGATCAGCACCACCGACTCGACACCGCGGCCCGCGACTGCGGCGAACGCGAAGATCAGCAGGATGCCGGGGATCGAGGTGAAGACGTTGTAGACCCACTCCAGGAAGTCGCCCACCTTGCCGCCGAAGAAGCCGCCCAGTGCGCCGAGCACGGTGCCGATCAGGGTGGCCAGCAGCGCGGCCGAGACGCCGACGAAGATGGAAATCTCTGCGCCCTTGATCGCCTTGGAAAGCACGTCGCGCCCGAGTCGGTCGGCGCCGAAAGGCAGCGTTTCGGCGCGCTCGATCTCGACGGTGCTGTACTGCTCGGCCCGCTGGTCCCAGGCCTCGTAGCGCGGCGCGAGCGGGTCGATGTCGGAGAGATCGACGTTCGGGCCCGGTGGCTCCGGGATCACAGTCTTGCTGCCGGGCGGCGCCGGGCCCATGAAGGTGGGCGGCGCATTCGGCACGCCGACTTCGGTCTGCCAGCCCGAAGCCACCAGCCCGGCGGTGGAGAGCAGCACCATGAGCAGGAACGCCACCACGATGGCAAGCGACACCATGCCGACCCGGTCGCCCCGGAAGCGCCGCCACGCGGCGGCCCACACGCCTTCGGAGCGCGCGTGCTTGCTCTGCGCCGGCGCACTCGACCCGGACATCACTGCGCTCATCCCAGCCACCCTCGCCGCATGAGCCCGGCCAGCCAAGCAGCCGCCGCGGATCCGGCTTTGCCGGTCCGCTGGCGGCGCCCCCTCGAGGGGGAGGCGCCGAAGGCGCTTCGGGGGTGGTTCACTTCAATACCACCCGCGGATCGACCATCTTGTAGAGCACGTCGGTCATCACGTTGATCGCCATGGTGATCACGGCGATGTAGATCGTGACCGCCTGGATCACCGGATAGTCGCTGCGGTTCACCGCCAGCAGCACTTCGCGGCCTAGGCCGGGAATGGAGAAGAACACCTCGATCAGGAAGGAGCCCACGAAGATGCCCGGCAGCGCCACCGACAGGTTGGTGAGGATGGGGATCATCGCGTTGCGCAGCACGTGCTTGAGCAGGATGCGCGTCTCGGTCAGACCCTTGGCGCGCGCGGTGCGCACGTAGTCCTGCCCGATCTCGTCGAGGAAGAAGGTACGGTACAGCCGCGTCTGCGGCGCCAGGCCCACCATCACCGCCAGCAGCACCGGCAGCGGCGTATAGACCGTCAGGTTCGTCCACAGGCTGTCGCTCCAGCCCTGCACTGGGAACCAGCCCAGCCGGAACGCGAAGAAGTACTGCCCGACGATCACATAGACCAGGAAGCTGATCGACAGCGCAATCGTCGTCACGGCCATGATCGTGCGGTCGGTCAGCGAGCCGCGCACATAGGCCACGCCGAGCGCGAAGGGAATGGCAAGCAGCACGTCGAGCAGCAGGATCGGCACCATCACCGTCAGCGTGGCCGGCAGGCGGCTGGCGAAGAGCGAACTCACCGGCTCGTTGGTGGCCCAGCTCTGGCCCCAGTCGAAGGTGACGATGCGCTGCACGAAGATCCACAACTGCTGCCAGACCGGCTCGTTCAGGCCGAGCTGCTGGCGGATGGCGTCGATCTGCTCCGGGCTGGCGTTGAGGCCGCCGAGGATCTCGGCCGGGTCGCCGCCGAAGTACTTGAACAGGAAGAAAACCAGAAGCACCACGCCGGCCAGCGTGGGAATGGTTTGCCACAGGCGGCGGATGAGATAGGCGGCCATGTCAGTGGGTCCGCGGTGCGCGGCACGGGCTGCGGCGGGTGAAGCGCACCCGTGATGCGTCGGCAGAACCCAGCAATGCTTCGGCTTCGACAAGGCCGAGTTCGGCGCAAGCAAAGCCGGGTCCGGATGCCCGGCTACGCTCAGGGAAATTCTTAAACGCTGCGCCGGGCATCCGGACCCGGCTTTGCGGCCAGCACCGTGCTTTTACGGCGCCACAAAAAGCACCGGACCAGCCGGGAGCGGGGTCGCCGACGCAGCGAATAAGAATTCCCTGAGCGGAGTCGGCGACCCCGCTTCCGGCTGCGAGCAGGGACTCCCCATCGTCGCCACGACACAGCCTCACCGCAGGGTTCGGAAAGCGCACCAGCCAGAGATCGTGCCAGGGGTCGTTCATCGAATGGAGGACTCTTCGGGGATGCGTCGCGCGGCGCTCTGAAAGCGGCGTTTGACGCCATCGTCAGCATCGCTCTTCGTCAGCTTTGTTGACATCGCGTCGTTCAATGCTGGCGCGAGTCTAGAGCCTTGCACCGGCACTTCGGTCGCGGTTTGTCCGCAGGGGATGTACGGGCTTGCCCTCGGAGCGTGAACCGAACTGTCTGCATGCGCCTCCAAGCTGCGACTCGGGCGACGGCACATCGAGCGCCGCCCACCCTAGACTCGGTCGCGGCAGTCACGGCACCACGCGACGGTTTCCACGAAGGTTCATTCCATGCTCAGACGCGGCCTCGAACTGGCCTTGTCCTTCCTGATCGCCCTCGCCGGCATTTCGAGCGCCAGCAGCGCCGTGTCTGCACCGGCGCCTGCTGCTTCCGACGCGCCGGCCACTACAGAGCTCAAGGTACTTCGCTACGCCTTCCCCGTGGCCGAAAGCGGCTTCGACCCGGCGCAGATCAGCGACCTGTATTCGCGCGTCATCGCGGCCAACATCTTCGAAGCGCCGCTCACCTACGACTATCTCAGCCGCCCCGCCCGCGTGAAGCCGCAGACGGCCGCGGCGCTGCCGGAAGTGGCGGATGACTTCACGCGCTTTACCTTCCGCATCCGGCCCGGTATCTACTTCGCGGACGACCCGGCGTTCAAGGGGCAACGTCGCGAGCTGGTTGCCGAGGACTACGTGTACTCGCTCAAGCGGCACTACGACCCGAAGTTCAAGAGCCCGAACCTGTTCCAGTTCGAGAACGCGAAGATCCTCGGCCTCTCCGAGTTGCGCGCCAAGGTGCTCGAAGACGGCACACCGTTTCCCTACGACACGCCCGCCTCCGGTGCGCGCACGCTCGACCGCTACACCTTCGAGATCCGCCTGGCCGAGCCGGCGCCGCGCTTTGCCTACGTGATGGCCGACGGCGGCGTGATGGGCGCGGTGGCGCGCGAGGTGGTCGAGGCGCATGCCGGGCGCGAGATGGAACACCCGGTCGGCACGGGGCCCTACGTGCTCGCCGACTGGCGGCGCAGCTCGCGCATCGTGCTCGAACGCAACCCCGGCTACCGCGAGCACTTCTACGACGAGCAAGCTCCCGCCGACGATGCGCGCTCGCAGGCGATTGCGGCCGCCTTCAAGGGCCGGCGACTGCCGATGATCGACCGCATCGAAGTGGCCATCGTCGAGGAGGCGCAGCCGCGCTGGCTCGGTTTCCTGAACGCCGAGCACGACCTGCTCGAACGCCTGCCGGCGGAGTTCTCGAGCCTGGCGATTCCGAACAACGAGCTGGCACCGAACCTCGCGCGCCAGGGCATCGTGATGGACCGTGCACCGCTGGTCGATTCGATGTTCAGCTATTTCGGCATGGAGCATCCGCTGGTCGGCGGCTATGCGCCCGAGAAGGTGGCGCTGCGCCGCGCCATTTCGCTGGCCTACAACGTGCAAGAGGAGCTGGTGGTCGTGCGCCGCTCGCAGGCCATCCCCGCGCAAACCATCGTGCCGCCGCTGGTCAGCGGCTACGACACCGAGCTGAAAACGGAGATGAGCGACTTCAGCCGCCCCCGCGCCAAGGCGCTGCTCGACCTGTACGGCTACGTCGATCGCAACGGCGACGGCTGGCGCGAGCAGCCCGACGGCTCGGCCCTGGTGCTCGAGTACGCCAGCCAGTCCGACCAGGCTTCGCGCCAGTTGCAGGAGCTGTGGCAGAAGAACATGAGCGCCGTGGGCCTGCGCATCGAGTTCCGCACCGCGCAGTGGCCTGAGAACTTGAAAGCTTCGCGCGCGGGCAAGCTCATGATCTGGGGCGTGGCCTGGGGCGCAGCCAGCCCCGACGGCAGCTACTTCCTCGACCTGATGTACGGCCCCAACAAGGGCCAGGCCAACCATGCGCGATTCGACCTGCCGGCTTTCAACGCCCTCTACGAACGGCAACTGCGCCTGCCCGACGGCCCCGAGCGCGAAGCGCTGATGGACCGGGCCGAGCTGCTGGGCGTGGCCTACATGCCCTACAAGATCTCGGGCCACCGCATCGCCACCGACCTGATGCACCCGTGGGTCGAAGGCTATCGCCGCCACCCTTTCATGCGCGACTTCTGGCGCTATATCGACATCGACAACACCGCACGGCGTGCGCCTTAGAGACCGACCAGGACCGACTGCCCTGCCATGACGAAACCCGACCTCACCCGCCGCCGCTTCACCCTGACCGCCCTGTCGGCGGGCAGCGCCGCCGCCGGCCTGCTGGGCGGCACGCTCGGCCTGCCCGGCGCCGCCGCTGCGCAGACCGCCGCCGCGGGCGGCCCGCCCAAGTTGCTGCGCGTGTCCTTCCCGGTGGCCGAGACCGGCTTCGACCCGGCGCAGATCAGCGACTTGTATTCGCGCACGATCACGGCCCACATCTTCGAGGGCCTGTACCACTACGATCACCTCGCGCGGCCTTCGAAGATCAAGCCGTTGACGGCGGCCGGCATGCCGGAGGTGTCGGACGATTTCCGCACCTGGACCGTGCGCGTAAGACCCGGCATCCACTTCGCCGACGATCCGGCGTTCAAGGGTCAAAAGCGCGAACTCACGGCGCACGACTTCGCGTTCGCGCTCAAGCGCTTTGCCGACCCGGCGCTCAAGAGCCCCGCCTGGGGCGGCGTGGAGGAAGTCGGCTTCTCCGGCCTGAACGCCCTGCGCAAGGCCGCGCTGGAGAGCAAGCAGCCCTTCGACTACGACCGCGAGATCGAAGGCGTGCGCGCGCTCGACCGCTACACGCTGCGCCTGCAGACCGACGAGCCGCGCCCGCGCCTGCTGGAGTCCTTGACCGGCGGCCTGGTCGATGGCGTCGCGCGCGAAGTGGTCGAGTTCTACGGCGACCGCATCTCCGAGCACCCCGTGGGCACGGGGCCCTTCAAGCTCGGCGCATGGCGGCGCAGCTCGCAGATCGTGCTCGAGCGCAACCCGACTTTTCGCGAGATGTTCTTCGAGGCCGAGCCGGCTGCGGACGACGCCGAGGGACAGGCCCTGCTCGCCCGATACAAGGGCCGCCGCCTGCCGCTGGTCGATCGCGTCGAGGTTTCCATCATCGAAGAGCAGCAGCCGCGCTGGCTGGCTTTCCTGAACGGCCAGATCGACTTCGTGGCCGTGCCGGGCGAGTTCGTCAACCAGGCCATGCCGGGCGGCGAGGTGGCACCCAACCTGGCCAAGCAGGACATCCGCGCCTACCGCGTGCTGCAGCCCGACACCGCGCTCACCTACTTCAACTGGGAGCATCCGGTGGTGGGCGGCAACGAGCCGCACAAGGTGGCGCTGCGTCGGGCCATCTCGCTGGGCATCGACGTCGAGCGCGAGATCCGGCTCGTGCGCCGCGGGCAGGCCATCCCCGCGCAGGGCCCGATCCCGCCGCACACCACCGGCTACGACCCCACGTTCAAGAGCGAGAACGGCGACTACGACCCGTCGCGCGCGAAGGCCCTGCTCGACACCTACGGCTATATCGACAGCAACAAGGACGGCTGGCGCGAGCAGCCCGACGGCTCGCCGCTGTTGCTGGAGATCGCCACCCAGCCCGACCAGATCTCGCGCCAGTTCGACGAACTGTGGAAACGCAACATGGACGCCATCGGCATCCGCACCGCCTTCGGCGCCGCCCAGTGGCCCGAGCAGCTCAAGCAGGCGCGCGCCGGCAAGCTGATGGTCTGGGTGCTCGGCTCCACCGCCGGCGCACCCGACGGGCAAGGGGCGCTGGCCCGCATGCATGGGCCCCAGGCGGGTGGAGCGAACCTGGCTCGTTTCAAGCTGCCGGAGATGGACGCGATCTACGAACGCATGAGCGGGCTGCCGGACGGGCCGGAACGCGAGAAGCTCTTCTACGAGGCGAAGCGCCTGGCGGTGGCGTACATGCCCTACAAGACGCACGTGCACCGCATCGCGACAGACATGGTGCACCCGTGGGTCGAAGGCTATCGCCGGCCGGTGTTCTGGCAGGACACGTGGCAGTACATGGATGTGGATGCGCAGCGACGAGCGCAGGCGAGATGAATCGCCTGGAGGAACGCCGGCGGCTCAGATAGAACTTGCCGTTCGACCCCGAAGCGGCCTCCCCGAGCACAACGGCGGCAGCGCAGCGCGCCCCGCTTGCTCAGTCCGAGTATTCCGCGAACAGCACCGAGGCCGAAAAGTCGGCCGCGCCGGCCGGTTTTCGTCCCTCGGCCCAGGCCTGAAGCGTGTCGGCCGACATTGGCCTGGCGAAGAAGTAGCCCTGCAGTTCATCGCAACCCAGCTCGATCAGGATGTCGCGCTGGCCCTCGTTTTCAACGCCTTCGCCGACGACGAGCAGTCCCAGTGCGTGCGCCAATTGAATGACGGCACTGACGATCGCACGCGCGTCGTTGCTGGTTTCGATGTCGCTGACGAAGCTGCGGTCGATCTTGAGCTGGCGCGCGGGCAACTGGCGCAGATGGCTCAGGCTCGAGTAGCCGGTGCCGAAATCGTCGATCGACAGGAACACGCCGATGCGCACCAGCCCGTCGAAGGTGCGCTGCGTGGCCTTGAGGTCTTCCATCGCAGCCGTTTCGGTGATCTCGCAGAGCAGTTGCGAAGGCTCCACCTGGTGCCGGGCCAGCGCCTTCGCAATGCGTTCGACCAGGTCTTCCTCGCGCAGCTGGTGCGCCGACAGATTGATCGCGACCCGCATCCGCAGGCCGTCTTCGGCCCAGGCCTGCATCTGGCGGCACGCTTCGTCGATCACCCAGTTGCCTACGCTCTTGATCAGGCCGACCCGCTCGGCAAGCGGGATGAACACGCCGGGGCTGACCAGACCGCGCACGGGATGGTCCCAGCGCAGCAAGGCCTCGACGCCGCGGATCTGCCCGCGCCGGGCGTCGAACTTGGGCTGGTAGTAGAGCTGTAGCTGCCCCAACTCGACGGCGTGGCGCAGGTCGTTCTGCAGGCTCAGTTGATCGAGTGCGCCGGCGTCCATGTGCGACTCGAACAAGGCGTAGGTATTGCCGCCAGCGCGCTTGGCCGCGTACATCGCGGCGTCGGCATGCGCGACGAGCTTGTCCTTGTGGCCGTGATCGGGGTAGACGACGATGCCCACCGAACCGGTGACTTCCACCCGCCGGTTGCCCACTTCGAACGGGCGGGCCAGAACCGCGACCAGCCGGCGCGCCAGGGCCACGCAGTCGGCCAGGCTGGCCGCGTCCTCCACCAGCATCACGAACTCGTCGCCGCCGATGCGCGCCAGCGTGTCGCTGTCTCGTGCGGCGACGCCCAGGCGCAGGGCCGCATCCTTGAGCACCAGGTCGCCGGCCGCGTGACCAAGGGAATCGTTGACCGGCTTGAAGCCATCGAGATCGATGAACAGCACGGCGAGCTTGGTCCCCTGACGGTCGTTGTGCCGTTCCTCCGCACGATCGAGGCGGCGCAGCGCGTGCTTCAAGCGGTCTTCGAACAGCAGCCGGTTGGGCAGGCCGGTGAGCGGGTCCACGAAAGCGCGTGTTTTCAACTCCTCGTTGACCGCCTGCAACTGCGCATTCGCCGCCTTGAGCGAACCGGCGAGCCGCACCGTCCTGCTCTGCATGCGCGCATCGAGGGTCGAGGTGAACAAGGCCACCGCGAGCAGCGCCACCGACCACAGCGCCACCGCGGCGCCGACGTTGCTGCCCGCCAGGGCGTTGGCACTCAGGCACACCGCACCCTCGGGGAAATTCGCTGCGGCCATGCCGGTGTAGTGCATGCCGCAGATGGCGCCGCCCATCACCAGTGCGGCCAGGCTCTGGTAGAGCTGGCCGCGGCTGGCATTGACCCCGCGCAACCAGAAGAAGATCAGCAGTGCCGCCGCCGACGCACCGACCGCGACAAGCGCCGAGGCTGCCACCAGGAACGGATTCCAGACGATGCCCGGCGCCATGTCGAGCGCGGCCATGCCGATGTAGTGCATCACGCAGATGCCGGCGCCCATCGCCAGTGCGCCGCCGGCCAGCCGGCGCCAGCCCAGCGAGGCGCGGCTGGCAATGAACAAGGCCATGGCCGACACGGCCACCGCGACGACCCACGAGGCCACCGTCAGTCCCCAGGTGTAGCCGAGCGCGATGGGCACGGAAAACGACAGCATGCCGACGAAGTGCATGCACCAAATGCCGGTACCCATCGCCACCGAGCCGCCCAACCACCAGCCCAGATTCACGCCCCGGTCGTGGGTATGCACCCTCTTCGCCAGGTCCAGGGCGACGTAGGACGCGAAGCTCGCGATCAACAGGGAGGCGACGACGAGCCCGGGGTCGTAGCTCGAAGGCAGATAGGCCAAAGCGTGTTCCTCGTCTCGTCCGGGCAGGCAGGCAGGCCGCCTGCGGCTTCTTCGCCCGCAAGGGGATTTGCATTCTCTTCGGCGCACTGCGCGTTGACTTGAGGGAGACGGCCTGCAAGATCGAAAGCGACAGGCCCCGTGTGCGAATCCGTGCGGAATGCTCGGGCCGCACAGCAAGGCCGGCCCGCAAGCCGCGCGCTACGCTTGCGCACCGATCCCTGGAGCCGCCGATGCCCTCCTCGCCCACGCCCCTTCCCGAGCCGCAGATCGCGCACTACCTGCGCTTTTTGAAAACCAGCCGCGGCCTGCGTTTCGAAGCCGACACCCCGGCCGGCTACGACGCCCTGTGGCGCTGGTCGATCGACGAGCTGCCCGACTTCTGGGCCTCGATCTGGCAGCACTTCGATGTGCGCTCGTCCGCGCCCTACGGCAGCGTGCTGTCCGGGCCCGCGATGCCCGGGGCGCGCTGGTTCGAGGGCGCGCAAGTCAACTATGCCCGGCAGGTCCTTCGGCATGCGGATGCCGCGCATGCGGCCGGTCACCCGGCCATCGTGTTCCGCAACGAAGGCATGGGCCGGCACGATCCCAAGGCACTGCAGGAAACGAGCTGGCCGGAGCTCGAGCGCCAGGTCGCCTCGCTGGCGCTGCACCTGCAGCGCCTGGGCATCGTGCCCGGCGACCGCGTCGCCGCCTTCCTGCCGAACACGCCGCAGGCCATCGTCGCCTTCCTCGCCTGCGCGAGCGTGGGTGCGGTGTGGTCGGTGTGCTCGCCCGACATGGGGCCGGTGGCGGTGCTCGACCGCTTCCAGCAGATCGAGCCAAAACTGCTGATCGCCTGCGACGGCTACGTGTACGGCGGCCTGCAGCACGACCGCCTGCCGCTGCTGCGCGAACTGCTCGAGGCCTTGCCGAGCGTGCGCGACCTGGTGCTGCTGCGTTACCTCGACGAAGCGGCCGATGCGGCGCCACTCGCCGCCGCCGGGCGCGCGGTGCACGACTTTGCCGCGCTCACCGAAGGCGAGGCGACCTTCGAGCCGCTGTGGCTGCCCTTCGACCAGCCGCTGTGGATCGTCTATTCGAGCGGCACCACCGGCCTGCCCAAGGCCATCGTGCACGGGCACGGCGGCGTGATGCTCAATTCGCTCAAGGCCAATGCCATGCACCACAACCTGGGCGCCAGCGCCGAGAGCGGCGACCGCTTCCACTGGTACAGCAGCAGCGGCTGGATCATGTGGAACGCGCAGGTCTCGGGCTTGTTGAACGGCGCGACCGTGTGCCTGTACGACGGCAGCCCGGGCGGGCCGGCGCCGGCCATTGGCCCGGCCGACTGGGGCGTGCTGTGGCGCTTCGCGGCCGATGCCGGTGTCACCTATTTCGGCGCGGGGGCCGCGTTCTACGCGAGCTGCCTGAAGGCCGACGTGGAGCCGATGCGCGAGGGCGACCTGTCGGCACTGCGCGGCGTGGGCTCGACCGGCTCGCCGCTGTCGGACGAGGGTTACCAGTGGATCTGGGACCAGTTGCCCAAGCGCGAGGGCCGCGACATCTGGCTCAACCCGATCTCCGGCGGCACCGACTTTGCGGGCGCCTTCGTCGCCGGCATGGTGACGCTGCCGGTCGTGAAAGGCGAGATGCAGTGCCGCTGCCTCGGTGCGGCGGTCGAGGCCTGGAGCGAACCCGACGCCGGCGGCCGTGGTCGCGCGCTCGTCGACGAGGTCGGCGAACTGGTTTGCACCCAACCGATCCCGTCGATGCCGCTGTACTTCTGGAACGACCCCGACAACCGCCGCTACCTGGGCAGCTACTTCGACATGTACCCGGGGGTCTGGCGCCACGGCGACTGGATCCGCATCACGCCACGCGGCGGCGCCGTCATCTACGGCCGCAGCGATGCCACGATCAACCGCTACGGCATCCGAATGGGCACGGCCGAGTTGTACCGGGCGGTGGAGGCGCTGCCGGAGGTGCTGGACAGCCTGGTGGTCGATCTGGAGTACCTGGGCCGCGAGAGCTACATGCCGCTGTTCGTGGTGCTGCGCGAGGGGGTGGTGCTGGATGCGGCGCTGACGAAGCGGTTGAAGGACGTGATCAAGACGGCGCTGTCGGCGCGGCACGTGCCCAACGAGATCTTCCAGGTCGAGGCGGTGCCGCGGACCTTGTCGGGCAAGAAGATGGAGCTGCCGGTGAAGAAGTTGCTGATGGGCGCGGATGCGAAGCAGGTGCTCAACGCGGACGCGATGGCGAATGCGGAGTGCGTGGATTGGTTCGTGGCGTTCGCGCGGCGGCGCGCGGCGAGCGAGGGCTGAATTGCTCCTCTCCCAGAAGGAGAGGGAGGAATGCATCCTCTCCTGCGGGACACAGAGCGCCCACGCGAGAAAGAGCAGCACCGATCAGTCGAACCCCATTCAGCCCGTTGGATCTGACCGGCCGACCCCTTCGCAGCACGCAGGAAAACCGAGCATGAGTGGCTTCATGCCGATGCCGTCAGAGAACGCGCCAGTGCGTCGCCGACCTCCTGCATGAAAACGCGCACCCGCGCCGTGCGGCGCAGGTCGGCGTGCGTGAGCAGCCACAGCGGGGTCTCCAGCCCCGTGATGTCGTCCGACACCGCCACGAGCTGCGGCTCGGTGCGCTCGACGAACACCGGCAGCACCGCCACACCCAGGCCCGACCGCGCCATGGCCACCGCGCTGTGCAGCAGATCGACGCGCAGCCTCACGCGTTCCGCCGGCACGTTTTCGTGCATCCAGCGATCAAAAAAGCGCGCGCGGCGGTCGCGCTCGTAGCCGATCCACGGCGCCTCCTCAACCAGCCGCTCGAGCGGCTGGCGCCGTTGCGGCAGTCCGGCCGCGCCGCGCAGGGCATAGGCGCGAAAACGCACGGCCCCCAGCGGGCGGCCGACCAGGTGCTGCGGCACCTCTTTGCTCAGACGCAGCGCCACGTCGGCATCGCGGCGCGACAGATCGGCGAGTTGCGAAGCCTCCTCGACTTCGATCGCGATGCCGGGATGCGCGCGAGCGAACGCCGCCAGCGGTTCGGCCAGCAGGTACAGCATGGCAACGTGCGCGGTGTTCAGCCGCAGACTGCCGCTCAGGCGCAAGTCGCGGCCCAGCAGGCGGCGCTGCAACTCGTCGAGCACGGGCTGCATGCGGCGCGCCTCCTCGACCAGCAACTCGCCCGCCTCGGTGGGCGCGTAGCCACTGCGCAGGCGCTCGAACAGGCGGGCGCCGAGGCGCTGCTCCAGTGCGTCGAGCCGGCGCAGCACGGTCGAATGGCGCACATCGAGGGCGCGTGCCGCACCGGCCAGCGAGCCGGCCTCCGCGACCGCGAGGGCGTAGCGCAGATCGTCCCAGTTGAAGGCGCGCTGCTCGGCAGAAGTGATGGTGTTGGAGACCGAGGGGGACATGGAGGTCGTTGAAAGGTGAGTCGGGGCAAGGTCGTCGGCAGCGCTGCTCGCATGTTGTGCGTTTTTGCAAACTTGGAGCGCACTTTATCGGCTTGTCAGTGCGATTGTGCAAACCTAAAGTTGTCTGCATCGCAACCAAGGAGCCGAGCATGATGAACCTTTCGAACTGGTCCGTCGCCTTCTGGCGAGCCTATCTGCGCTGGAGCGGGCAGGGCTACGAAGCCTGGCGCGTTCGCCACCCGCGCAGCGCCGCGGAACCTCTTACTAAAGGGAGAACACCATGCCCTTCATGCACCTGCGCCTGAGCCGCCCACAGGGCACCGGGCCGGCACTCGAGACCGCCGCCCTGGCCGACCGCTTGACCGCACTGATCGGCCGGCACCTCGGCAAGAAGCCGGCGTTGACCGCGCTGCAGATCGAATGGGTGGACGCGGCGCAATGGTTCATCGGCGCTCGCTCGCTGGCCGATCAAGGCCTGGCCAGCTTCCAGGCTCAGATACAGGTCACCGGGGGCACGAACACCAAGGTCGAAAAGGCTGGTTTCGTGTCGGCCGTGCACGCCCTGCTCGCCGAGGCCCTGGGGCCGCTGCACCACGCCAGCTACGTCGTCGTGGAAGAAGTACCCGCCGACGCCTGGGGTTACGGCGGCCACACCCAGGAGCGCCGCTGGATCGCACCGGACACGCCGGCGTCGCAGACCGCTACAGCGGCAGTTCGGTGAAATACCGCCCGCCATGAAAGATCAGCGGCGTGGAGCCGGGCGTCACGCTGCAGCGTTCGACCTCGCCGACGAAGATGACATGGTCGCCTTCTTCGTACTGGCTGCGGTTGAAGCACTCGAACACTGCCGCCGCACCGTCGAGCAGCGGCGCGCCGCTGGCGCCCTCGGTCCAGGCCACGCCGGCGAAACGGTCGGTTGTCTTGCTGGCGAAGCGCTCGGCGAGCCGGCGCTGGCTGGCGGCCAGGATGTTGATGGCGTAGTGCGATCCGCGTGCAAAGGCCGGCATCGTGCCGGCCTTGCTCGCCAGACTCCACAGCACCAGCGGCGGCGCCAGCGAGACGGAATTGAAGGAGTTGGCGGTCAGCCCGACGCAGTCGCCGTCGGTGGTACGGGCGGTCACGATGGTCACGCCGGTGGCGAACATGCCCAGCGCATCGCGAAAGTGTTGCGGCGTGAAACTCGGCGCCAGCGCCTGGCGCACGGGCTTGGGCAAGGGAGGCGTCATGACGAACTCTCGGCGGTCAGGTGCTGCCGGATCAGGCCGGGTCGGCCAGCAGCCGCGGCAGCTCGCCGCTGGCGATGAGGCGTTCGAGATCCTGCGCGCCGCCGATGAGCTGCCCGCGCACGAACACCATCGGGAAGCTGGTCCAGCCGGTCCACATCTTGAGCGCCGTGCGCGGCCGCCAGCCGCTCACGTAGCTGCCGTATTCGAGGTAATGATGGGCCTGCCCGGCGGCGGCGAGCGCCTTGCGGGCGCGCCGGCACCAAGGGTTGCCCGCCATGCCGATCACGAGCACGGGGTTGGACGCCGCCGCGGCGCGCACGTTGTGGACGATGTCGGCATGCGCGTTGACGACCTGGTCGCGGATCGCGGGGTGAAGCTGGGCTTCGTCGAGCACGGGGCGGGGCATCGGATCCTTCGTGGCGGGTTCGAGGCAGTGTCTCAGAGCGGCGTCATCGAGGCGCCGGCCGGTGCATCGACCTTGCCGGCTTCGGCTTCGGCACCGGCTTCGGCATCGGCTTCGGCATCGGCTAGCGCGCCCTGCGCCTCGTCGAGCGGCATCGCGGCCGGCGTGGCGCGGGCCAGCGCCATCCAGGCCGTGAAGGGCAGGCTCATCGAGCGCAGCGGCGCCGGGCGCAGACATTCGAGCGCACCGAAGCCCACGCCGTCGGCACGGCGGCGCGCCACGATGACGCCGCATTCAATCGGCACTTCGTCGGCCTCGGCGATGCCCTCGGCCAGCACGTAGCTGCAGCCGCCGGCCATCTGCAGGTAGGCCGCGCGTTTGTCCGGCAGGCGCAGGTCGGCCAGCAGATCGGCGCGCCTGACCTTGATCTCGTGGACGAAGGGCGCGAGGTAAGCCTCCACGGTGGTGTGGCGCACGGAATAGACGTCCGGCATCGCCATCACCCAGGCCTCACCCGCCCGCGCCCTCAGGCTCAAGCCGCGCCAGGCGATGCGCCCGGCGCGCTGCATTTCGATCACCACGCGCTCGACCAGCGCCTCGTGCAGGCTGAAGGCGGCGCGGTTGCGCTCGAGCGAGCGCGCGAGCTGCGCGATGCCGGCGGACGTGAGGCGCAGCGTCTCGTGGCCGCTGACCGCGAACACGCGCTCGACCAGGCCGGCGGCAAGCAGATCGATCTCGACCGCGTCGCACGCCGGCCAACCGGCCGAGCGGTGGATGTCGCGCAGCCGCCGGGCATGCGCTCGGGGCAGGCCATCGTTCGAAGCGCGTAGGGGGGAGGTCATGGCGCGCGGACGTTTGTCGGCCGGAAATGGTAGTGCGGTCGTGCCGGTGGTGCAGGCGGTGCGAGCGTTGCCAGCGGTGGCGGTGGTGCAGGCGGCATGGGTCGGCGGTCGATGTCGTTTTCGCTCGCAGCCGGAAGCGGGGTCGCCGACTTCGTTCAGCAAATTCCTATTCACTGCGTCGGCGACCCCGCTCCCGGCTGGGCCGGTGCTCTCCGGCGCGCCGCAAGAGCAAACTTCGCTCACGCTGAGTCGGTGCTTTCTTCGGAACGCCGAAAAAGCACAGTGCTGCTGGCGAAGACGGGTCCGGATGCCCGGCGGAGCGAACAAGAATTTCCCTGAGTGCAGCCGGACATCCGGACTCGGCTTCGCTCGCGCCGACAGAGGCGTCGGCAAAAGCGGTTCGTCGTTCCTGACTTCGCGTCTGCGGCAAGACTCAAAGCGCGCCGATACGCGTGATCCCCGTTCGCGTCAGCACATACAGCGCGCCATCGTTGCCCACGCGCAAGTCCACCGGGTTACCCGATACGCGGGCGAAGGCATAGGCCGCACCTTCGTTGTCGAGATCGAGCCGGCCGACGAAGCTGGTGACGAAGTCCGCGAAGAAATAGTCGCCCCGATAGGCGGCGGGGAAACTGCCGCTGGCCGGATAGAAGGCGCCGCCCGCGATGGAGGCGCCCGTGAAAAAGCCGCCCGGGCCGGAGCCGGCAGGATTCGCGTCGGTGTGCCTGTAGGCGAACAGCGGCGCCGTCATGCCGGCTATCACGCCGTCAGGCCCTTCGGAGGCCGGCCAGCCGTAGTCGGCACCGGCTGCGCCCAGATTGATCTCTTCCCAACGGTTCGCACCGACGTCGTTGATGTGGATCCGACCCGTGCCCGGCTGCACCGCGAAGGTGAAGGGATTGCGCAGGCCGTAAGCCCAGACGCGCGCATCGTTGAAGCCGCCGACGAAGGGGTTGTCGGCCGGGGCAGAGCCGTCCGTGGGGTTGATGCGCAGCAGCTTGCCGAAGGGCAGCGTGAGGTCCTGCGCCTGCACGCCGTTGGCGTTGTCGCCGACGCCTACGTAGAGCTTGCCGTCGGCACCGAAATGCAGCGCGCCGCCGTTGTGGTTGGTGGCCGTGGAGAGGGTGGGCAGGTCGAGCAGCACGAACTCCAGGCCGGTCGCCACGTCGCCGCTCGCAACAAAGCGGCTGACCCGGTTGTGGATGCCGCCCTGCATCGTCGTGTAGTGCACGTACACGTAGCCGTTGGTCGCGAAGCCCGGATCGACGGCCACGCCGATCAGGCCGCGCTCGCCGATGCTGTTCACGTTCGTGAGCTGGACGAAGGGCGTCGGCAGCAGACGGCCGTTCTTCACCACGCGCAAGCGGCCGTCCTGCTCGGCCACGAGCAAACGGCCATCGGGCGTGGTCGCGAAGGCGCTGGCGGCGAGCAGGCCGGTGACCCAGCCTTCCTCCACGCTGAAGCCGGCGGGGCGGTTGCGGCTGCCGCCGAAGGCCACGGTGACGCCTGACCACGGAGAAACCTTCCCGCTCGCATCGCGCGACCGGGCGCGCAGCACGTGCTGGCCGGAGGCATAGGCGGTGGTATCCAGCGTGGCGGCATAGGGTGCCGTCGTGTCGGCAGGGCCGAGCGGCTCGCCGTCGACCTGGAACTCGACGCTGCTCACGCCGACGTCGTCGCTGGCGGTCGCCCGCAGCTCGATACTGCCGTCGAGGTTGCGCGAGAAAGCGGCCGGCGCAGTGAGCGTGGCGATGGGCGCCGTCGGGTCGCCGCCAGCCGGCGGCGCATCGCCGTCGCCACCACCGCCCCCGCAGGACGTGAGCAGTACCGCCGAGGCGAGACCGAGGGCCCAGCCGAGAAACGTTTGCTTCGTCATTGCGCCTCCGAGAGCTGCCGATGCCGGTCACAGTGCGAATCGGGGACCGGCGCCGCCCCGGCTCCCCGCCCGTTCGGACCATGCCGTCGGATCAGCTTAGCCTTTTCAGGCCGAACTCTGCGCCGCCTCCCTCACATGCCGCACCATCGCCTCGGCCAATTCGCGTTCGCCGAGGAAGACGCGAGCCGCGCCTTCCTTTTCAAGCAGGCTGGCCTCCTCCTCGCTGTGCGAGCGCACCACGGTGCGGATCTGCGGGTTGAGCGTACGCGCCACCTCGATCATGCGGCGCACGTCGATGGTGTCGGGCGTGGCCACCACCAGCATGTGCGCGCGTGCGATGTGCGCCTGGATCAGCACCGACGGCTCGGCCGCGTCGCCCAGCACGGCCGGCACGCCCTGCTGGCGCAGCGCCTCGACGCGTTCGCGGTTGTGGTCGGCCACGACGAAGGGCACGCCGTCGCGCTTGAGCGCCTCGGCGATGTGGCGGCCGACCCGGCCGTAGCCGACGAGCACCACCTGGCGGGCCAGGTACCGGGCCTCGGTGGAGGCGGGCAGCTCGGCGAGCGGATCGTCGCGCTCCTCGAAACGGCGGGCCAGGGCCGAGTTCGAACGAATCCAGCGCTGCGCCGGCTCGACCAGCGAGAACACCAGCGGGTTGAGCGCGATGGAGATCAGCGCGCCGGCCAGGATCAGGCTCTGGCCTTCCGGCGGCAGCAGGCCCAGGGCGACGCCGAGCGCGGCGAGGATGAAGGAGAACTCGCCGATCTGCGCCAGGCTGGCCGAGACGGTGAGCGCCGTGTTGAGCGGGTAGCGAAACAGCAGCACCACGGCGGCAGCCGCCAGCGACTTGCCCAGGATGACGATGCCCACCACGGCCAGCACCTGCCCGGGCCGCTCGACGAGCACGCTCGGCTCGAACAACATGCCCACCGACACGAAGAACAGCACCGCGAAGGCGTCGCGCAGCGGCAGCGATTCCTCGGCGGCGCGCTGGCTGAACTCGGACTCGCGCATGACCATGCCGGCGAAGAAGGCGCCCAGCGCGAACGACACGCCGAACAAGGCCGCCGAGCCGTAGGCGATGGTCAGTGCCGCCGCCACCACGCACAGCGTGAACAGCTCGCGCGAACCGGTCTTCGTCACCTGCCACAGCAGCCAGGGGAAGAAACGCCGCCCGACCACGAGCATCAGGGCGATGAACACCACCACCTGCAGCAAGGTGACACCCAGCGTGGACCAGACATTGCCGCCGGGCAGGCCGCCCCCGGCCGTGCCGAGCGCACCCGCCACGGCCGGCAGCAGCACCAGCACCAGCACCATCGCCAGGTCTTCGACGATCAGCCAGCCGACTGCTATGCGGCCGTTCATCGAATCGACCACGCCGCGGCTCTCCAGCGCCTTGAGCAGCACCACCGTGCTGGCCACCGAGAGCGACAGGCCGAACACCAGCCCGGCGCCGAGATTCCAGCCCCACCAGTGAGCGACCCCCATGCCGAGCAGCGTCGCCACCGCCATCTGCGCCACCGCGCCCGGCAGGGCGATCTTGCGCACCGCCATCAGCTCGTCGAGCGAAAAGTGCAGGCCCACGCCGAACATCAGCAGCATCACGCCGATCTCGGCCAGTTGCGCCGCGATGGCCATGTCGGCCACGAAGCCCGGCGTCGTCGGGCCGATCAGGATGCCGGCGAGCAAATAGCCGACCAGCGGTGGCAGCTTCAGCCGCGCGGCAAGAAAGCCCAGCACGAGGGCCAGTCCCAGGCCCGCGGAAATGGTGGTGATGAGCGTGACTTCGTGGGGCATCCGTGACGCCACACCGGCGTGTCGTGCGGCAGGCCGACCGCGCCGCTTCGGCGCGGGCAGTTTGGCACAGGCCTCCTGAGTGAAGCGGCAGCCGGCACACGGCGCCGGGCCGTGAACAACCCGCGGGCTCAGTTCAGCAAACGCGCGAAGTCCGAATCGAGCCGAACCTGCTGCACGGGCGGCGCAGCCCATTGCTGCATCCACTGCGCGAAGGCCTCGACCGGCATCGGCTTGGCGATGAGGTAGCCCTGCGCTTCGTCGCAGCCCAGCGCCTGCAGCATCTTCCACGCCTTGGCCGTCTCCACGCCCTCGGCGACGACGCTCAGGCCCAGGTTGTGCGCCAGGTCGATCACCGAGCGCACGATCTTGGCGTCATCGAGGTCGCTTTCCATGTTGAGCACGAAGCTCTTGTCGATCTTGAGTTCGTCCACCGGCAGGCGCTTGAGGTAGGCCAGCGACGAATAGCCGGTGCCGAAATCGTCGATCGACAGCTTGAAGCCCAGGGCGTGCAGGCGCTCGAGCGTCTGCAGTGCGCGCTGCGGGTCGTCCATGATCGCGCTTTCGGTGATCTCCAGGCACAGGGTGAGCGGCAGGGTGCCGTGCAGGACGGCCAGGCGCTGCATCTTGTCGGGCAGCTCCTGGTCGAGCAGGTCGCGCACCGACAGGTTGATCGACAGGTGGATGTCGCTGCCCGAGCGCTTGAGGCGGCTCAGTGCCTCGGCGCCCTGCCCGATCACCCACTGCGTGAGCTGGCGGATGAAACCGGTCTGCTCGGCGAAGGGAATGAATTGCATCGGCTGCACCAGGCCGCGGGTCGGGTGCTGCCAGCGCACCAGCGCTTCAGCGCCCACCACGCGGCCGCTCGCCAGCGAGACCTTGGGCTGCAGCCACAAGCGAAGCTGCCCTTCCTCGATCGCGGTGCGCAACTCGCTCAGCAACGACAGCGACTCCTCGCTGCCGCCGTCCTGCGCCGGGAGGTAGCGCGCCACGCCGAGTTGCCGGCGCTTGGCCGCGTACATGGCGACTTCGGCGCGCCCGAGCAGCACGTCGGCCTGTTCGCCGTCGGCTGGGAAGCAGGCGATGCCGATGCCGGCGCCGAGATCGACGGTGTGGTCGTCGAGCGCGATCGGCGTCTCGAAGGCGCGCAGGATGCGCCGCGCCGCGCCGCCGGCCGCGTCGCCGTCGGCGCCCGGCAACAGCATCGCGAACTTGTCGCCGCCCAGGCGTGCGGCCACGTCGCCGCCACGCCGCACGCCGAGCAGCCGCTGCGCCACCTCGCGCAGCAGGCGGTCGCCGAAGCGGTGGCCGAGCACGTCGTTGACATGCTTGAAGCGGTCGAGGTCGAGCATGAGCACGCTGAAAGGCGGCCTGGCGTCGCCGGCGCGCACGACGGCGTCGCGCAGTTCGCTGCGGAAGCGCTCGCGGTTGGGCAGGCCGGTCAGGTCGTCGTCGAAGGCGAGCCGGCGCACTTCCAGGTCGCGCGTTCGCACGGCCTGTCGCATCGCCTCGAAGGCCTGCGCGAGGCGGCCGATCTCGTCGTCGCCCGCAGCCGGCACCGCCTGCGCATAGTCGCCCGCCGCGAGCCGGCGTACCGAGGCAGACAGCGCCACGAGCGGCGTGGTGATGCGCCGCGCGGTGATCACGCTGCCGAACGCGAACACGGCAACGGCGGCCAGCGTGAATGCCAGCAGGAGCCACTGCAGGCGCCGGTACGGCGCGGCCGCATCGTCGAGCGAGCGCATCAGCACGGCGACCGCCTGCTGCTGCGGGTCGCGCCCGAGCGGCACTTCGCTGGCCACCACCGCACCGACGAGCCGGCCGGCGTCGGCCTGGCTGAAGTGCAGCCGCAGACCGGCCGGGCCGGTCGGGCGGCGCTCCCCGGCAGCAGCGGTGCGCGCCGCGATCCACTTCGACGTGAAGCGGTCGTCGTCAGCCACGCCGAGCGTGGAGCCGAGCAGGCGCCAGGGCGTCTCGGGCGAGCGGCGGGTGAGCATGGCGACTTCGATCATCGACAGCGAACGCATCTCCTCGAGCAGCGAGGTCTGCACGCGAAAGCCCATCGCCACCCAGCCGATCAGCAGCGGCGCACGCACCGGCACCACCACCAGCTGAAAGGGCTCGCCTTCGAGCATCACCACCTGGTCGTCGTCGACCGCGGCCGTGGCCATGCGGCGCAGCAACGGCAGGAAGCGATCCGCCCCTTCGACGGTGGCGGCCTGGAGTTGGAACTGCGGATCGGTGAACACCGCGATGTCGGCATCGATCCGCCCGGCCTGGTTGGCCAGCGCCGAAGCCAGGGTTTCGCCGTCCCGGCTCGCCACGGCCGAGCGAAAGCCGAAATCGGCCGCCAGCAAGCGGGCGGCTTCGGTCAGGCGTTCGGCGTTGTGGCGCAGCAGGCGCAGGAAGATGCGCTCGCCGGTCCGCAGCTCTTCGCTGACCGAGGCGCGGGCGCCGCGCTCGATGCCCGAGCCGATCAGCAGCAGGCTGGCGAACTGCACGGCCAGCAACAGGCCGAGGAAGAGCGCGACGATGCGGAACTGCAGGCCGCGCCGCGACAGGAACCTGCCCACCGGGCCCATGTCAGCGGGGCTCGATGCCGAGCGTCACGGAGGCGTCGGCGGCGCCCACTTCGAGCGGCTGCAGCGGCGCGTCGGTGTCGGCCGGCAGGCCGGGATGCCAGACCTGAACGCGGTGCCTGCCGCGCGGCAGTTCGAGCTGCGCCCGGCCCTGCGGGTCGGTGCGCGCGAAGTAAGGCGTGTCCACCACGCGGATGAATGCCGTCATCGCATCGTGGATGTTGCAGCCGAGCACGGCGGTGCCCGGCTTGTCGAACACCACCGGTTGCGTGGGCGTGCCGACGTACAGCTTGATCTCGAAGGTCTTGATGGGCGAGAACGAATAGACGTGGTGGCGCACCGTGTCGTGGTTCGGAAAGTCGACCGGCGTGCCGGTCTGCACGGCCAGTACCGCGGGCACGAAGCGCTTGCCGCGTTGGCCCATCTCCACAGGCGGCACGCCGCTCGCCAGGCGCGGTGCGCCGTCCACGAACACCGCCACGACGGCGTCGGCCAATGGCGCGCCGCCGGCGCCGGTCACGCTGATCGTCAGCGTGGTGGCGGCGGCCGGCAAAGAAGCGAGGGCGGACGCGCCGAACGCCAGCCAGACGGCCAGGCGGCGCGCCGGGCGCGCCATGCCGCGACCGGCTTGCGAGTGAGCGCGCTCGCGGGCACCGGGAAAGCGCTGGTCGGCCCCTCGAGGGGCCGCGATCGACGTAGACATGGAGCGTTGCTTCCAGGCTCTAGGGCTGGATCGCCAAGCCCTGCACTGCCTCGCCGCCGGCGATGGTGCCGAGGCGCGTGGCCGCGCCGGTGGCCAGATCGATGCGGTACAGGACCGAAGCGCGCGCGCCGGCGCCGGTGAGCGCGGCGTAGGCGATGTTGTCGACGTCGCTGATGTCCAGGCTGGCGCGCTCGAAGCCCCCGGCGCCCAGCGGCCCGACGGTGAACAGCCGCCCGGTGTTCGGTGAAACGGCGGGGGTTGTCCCCTCGCGGGTGCCCTGGGTGACCAGCACGCCCTGGCGCGCGTCGATCGCGAAGTTGGTGGTGATCTTTTCGTCGCGCTGGTTGTAGCTGTAGGCCGCGGCGACGGCGGCGAACGGCTTGCCGGCGTTGGCGTCCGTCGGGCTCCACGCGATTGCGCCATCGGGCTGCAGCCCGTCGGTCTTGGCATCGGCGTCGACGACAGCGCCGGTATCGGGGTGCGCGCGCAGGTTCTGTCCGGCGTCGCTGACGATGCGGATGCGGTCGACCGCCGGGTTGAAATCGAAACCGAACTCGCTGCCGCGCAACGCGATGCCGAACGGCGCGCCGATGGCGGCGGCGCTTGCGGTGGCGGTGTCCACGCGGTAGAGCCGGCCGCTGCTGCCGAGCGCGAACAGCTGGCCGCGAGCCACGCGGTAGTCGATGCCGAGCACACGCTCGCCCGGCTGCAGGCCCGCGAGCGGGCGCTGGCTCAGAATTTTCTGCGGTTGGCCGGCATTGAAGCCGAGCAGGTGGTTGGCCGTGTTCACGGCATACAGCGTCTCTTTCGCGGGCGGGCCGATCGGCTCGTCGGGAACCGACGAACAAGCGGACAGAACGAGGGCGGCAAGGAGGGCGGGCGTTCGGGTCATGGTTCTTGTCGAGAAATGCAGGCAGGAAGCGCAATGGTCCCCGACGCGCCGCGTGGGCAAGGCGGGATAAAGCACGGTTTTCGGGCCCAGTCGCGGCGTCGGGTGCGGGGTGCGACGTAGTGCACGCCGAACAGGCGGGGCCGGGGGACCGGCGGCCGACATCCGGCGGGCCAGGCTGCAACCGCGCTTGCGTGCCGCGTGCCGGCAGCCTGCAACGGTGATGCCGCCTTCAGCGACTCGCGCGCACCGCCGCAGCCGCCCAGCGCACGGTTCATACCAAGCCGCATTCAAACGCATCGATGCTGGTGCTGCAGCGCAGCTGCCGAGGGCATCGGGCGACCGGCTCCGTTCATGTCCTCCGGCGTCGGCCTGCCGGCCGACACCTCCCCCTTTACTTCACTGCGCCGCTCACCCGACGCCCTCCGCAGCAGGCACCGTCGCAGCCTCGAACGACTGCACAACCGAGCGTCTACAGGTGGTGGCAGGAGCGCTGTGGCGGGTTGCTGTGTGGAGTGAAGTCAAGGAGGAGGGCTGGGCGTGAGCCCAGCCCGGGGGACATGAACGCAACACAGCGACCCGGCGCAGCGCTCGCGCGCTGAGCTTGCACAGTCGGCATTCCGAAC
>NZ_JACDCW010000045.1 GCF_013817345.1 Methylibium sp. | reverse complement strand
TGCTGAACGCGTCCCTGGTGCTCGTTCCCGGCCTGGCGATGTGAGCGAGCTTGTGGCGGACTCCATGCTGAGCTGCCCGCACTGCGGCCACGTCCGGCAAGAGCGCATGCCGACCGACGCATGCCTATGGTTCTACGAGTGCGGGCAATGCCGTTCGCTCCTCACGCCGAAGCCGGGCGACTGCTGCGTGTTCTGCTCGTACGGCACGGTGCCCTGCCCGCCGGTGCAGCAGCAGGGTGTGCAAGGCGGCTGCTGCGGTTGACGAGGCAAGGTTGCCCCGCTATGAGGACGACTTGCGCGCCGGCTTCCCGCGGTGCGAACCGCGGACATGCTGCGGGCTTCGTGCAGCCGGCGAGCGAGACGTCGAAGCCGCCTGCTTCAGTTCATTCAGGATGCCGCAGTGCGCGACGTCGCTCGGTCCGGCGCACTGCTCGCGCAGCGTCTTGAGCTGCTTTTCGAGCTGCCTGAGCTCGTGAATGCGTGTGGCCACGTGGCCGATATGCTCGTCGAGCAAGGCGTCGACTTCGCCGCAGTCGTCCCCTGGCGCATCCTTCAGGCGCAGCAGCAGGCGGATCTCGTCGAGCGTCATGTCGAGCGAACGGCAGTGCCGCACGAACGCCAGCCGCTCGGCATGCACCGCAGCGTAGATGCGGTAGTTGCCGTCGCTGCGCGGCGCCGGCGGCAGCATGCGCTCGCGCTCGTAGTAGCGGATGGTCTCCACCGGCGTGCGGGTGGCCTTGGCCAGTTCGCCGATCTTCATGACGGGCCTCCTTCGCAGGGTTCAGCGCGTGCCGGCGCCCGGTTGCAGCGCGATGAGGGCCATGCCAACGAGAACCACCATGGCGATGGCCGGCACAGGCCGCAGGAAAGGTGTTGAAAAGACCAATGCATCCTAGCCGCTTGACCCTGCAGCAGCTTCAGGGTTTCGAATACCCGCATGGACTTCGGAAACCCTTCATGAGCGACTCCTGCTGCAGCCCCGGCTGTGCCACCACCGCCGCCGCGCGGTCCCCGCGCTACCGCCGCATCCTGTGGGCCGCGCTGGTCATCAACGCCGCCATGTTCGCCGTCGAGTTGGCGGGCGGCCTGCGTGCCGATTCGGTCTCCCTGCTGGCCGACGCGATCGATTTCTTCGGCGACGCGGCCAACTACGGCATCTCGCTGCTGGTGCTGGGCATGGCCGCCGGCTTGCGCTCGCGCGCGGCGCTGTTCAAGGGCCTCACGATGGGCGCTTTCGGCATCTTCGTACTCGGCAGGGTGGCGTGGAGCGCCGCGACCGGCAGCGCGCCACAGCCCGTGACGATGGGCGCCATCGGCGCGCTGGCGCTCGTGGCCAACGTGTCGGTGGCTCTCATGCTGTACGCATGGCGCGAGGGCGACGCCAACATGCGTTCGGTCTGGCTGTGCAGCCGCAACGATGCGATCGGCAACGTGGCGGTGATGGCGGCGGCGCTTGGCGTGTTCGGCACCGGCAGCGGCTGGCCCGACCTGGCGGTGGCGTCGGTGATGGGCGTGCTCGGCCTGAGCGCGGCACGCTCGGTGATCGCGCAGGCGCGCGGCGAGTTGCGACCCGCGAAGATGCGTGCCTGAGCAACGCCGAGGCGTCGCTGCCTGTCGCTGTTGCGGGTGCCCACGCCCACGCAGACGCCGAGCCAGCGCCTCCATTGCGGCGCAAGGCCATGCTCGCGTTGCTTGCGAATCAAGCGCAACGGTGCGACGCTGCGCGCGAGGACGGTCTGAACCGGGGAGTGCCGAAGCATGAGTTCCAACCACAGCATCGAGTTCTTCGACAAGCAGTTCGAACGACAGGTCCGCGAGCACGAGCTGGCGCTCAACCCTTTCGAGCGGGCCGCGCTGCCGCATCTGCGCGGACGGGTGCTGGACCTCGGCTGCGGCATGGGCAACTTGGCGGTGTCGGCCGCGCGGCGGGGCTGCTCGGTGCTGGCGCTCGATGCCAGCCCGGCAGCCATCGGTCATCTGAGCGGCGTCGCGGCCGCCGAGAAGCTCGACATCCGGGCCCGGCAGACAGACCTGAGCCACTACGCCATCGATGAGGACTTCGACACGATCGTGTCGATCGGTTTGCTGATGTTCTTCGATTGCCCGAACGCGCGGCGCTCGCTGGCCGATATGCAGGCCCATGTCCGCGAGGGCGGGACGGCGATCGTCAACGTTCTGGTCGAGGGCACGACCTTTATGGACATGTTCGACGCCGGCGGCCATTGCCTGTTCGCGCGTGGCGAGCTGGCGGATCAGTTTGCCCGGTGGGAAGTGCTGCATTCGGCGTTCGACGACTTCGAAGCGCCCGGCGCACGCCTCAAGTCTTTCGCCACCGTGATTGCGCGCAGGCCTCACGGTGCAAGTCTTGCCGAATGACAAGCCGGCAGCTCCAAGGCGCTGTAAGTTGGAGACCCGCCATCCCGACGAATCGGCGGCGGCCTTGTGCCCCCAAAGCCTGGCCCTCTAAACAACCGACCTGCGCGCTCGCCGAACGAACCGCGATATCCTCCCGCCCGTGAACCTGCGCCCTGCCCGCAACACCCGCATCTGGTATTCCAGATGGCTGATCGCCTCGCTGCTCTTCCTGCAGATGGCCTCGGCTGCGTATGCCTGTGCAATGCCCTCGGCCGCGGTGGATGCGGCGTCGATGGCGGGCCAGCCCTGCGCGCAGTTCATGGCCGACGGCACCCTGCCGGCGCTCGACCCCGAGCAGCCCGGCCTGTGCCTCGAGCACTGCAAGGGCGGCTCGCAAACGGTCGATCAGCAAGCCACCGCGTCGCTTGCCGTGCCGGCGCTGGTCGCCCTGTTCATGGTGACGGCTGCGGCGGAGCAGCCGGCCCAGGCCAGTGCCTGGCAGGCACAGCGGCGCAGCCGCGACCGCACGCCGCCCACGGCGCACAGCATCCTCCACTGCTGCTATCGCATTTGATCTCCTGAAGCGTCCGGCTCGGTGACCGGGGCGTCCTGCCCCGGCCCTTGGTTTGCGATCTTCAGGAGTTCCCATGAATCTGTTTTTCTCGCGCAGGCCGCCCGGCCTGCCTGCGCTGCGCCTGCGGGCGCTCGCCCTCGCGTTCGTCGCGGCTCTCGTCAGCCCGCCTGTGCTCGCACAAAGCGGCGAGGCGCTCACGCTGCAGGCTGCCGTCACAGCCGCCACGTCGCAGTCGCGCCTGCTGGCCGCCGACCGCCTGCAGACGCAGGCGGCGCGCGAGAGGGCCGTCGCGGCCGGCCAGCTGCCCGACCCGGTGCTCAAGCTGAGCCTGACCAATCTGCCGATCGACGGACCCGACCGCTTCACGCTCGGGCGCGATTTCATGACCATGCGCTCGGTCGGCGTGATGCAGGAGTTCACCCGCGCAGGCAAGCGTCGCGCGCGTACACGACTTGCCGAGCGCGAGGTCGAGGCATCTGTCGTGGCACAGCGGCAGACCGCGGCCGAGCTGCAACAGGGCGCGGCACTGGCATGGCTGGAACGCTCGTTCCAGGAATCGCTGCGCGAACTGCTGATCGGGCAGCAGGCCCGGGCGGAGCTGGAAGTGGAGGCAGCCGATTCGCTCTATCGCAGCGGCAAGGGTGCGCAGGCCGATGTGTTCACGGCACGCAGCCAGGTGGAGCTGATCAAGGACCGCATCACCGAGGCCGAGCGCCGCATCGCGGTGGCCAAGGCGCAGCTCGCCCGCTGGATCGGCGATGCAGCCGGGCGACCGATCGCGCCGCGACCGACGCTCGTCCGCCCCATATGGACGGGAGGAGATCTGACGGCGGCAGTGACCGGGCAACCGAGGATCGCGGTGGCTCTGCAGCAGGAGGCGGTGGCCCAGGCCGAGGCCGAGGTCGCGCGAGCCGAGAGGCGCTCCGACTGGAGCGTCGAGGTGATGTACAGCAAGCGCGGCTCCGCCTTCTCCGACATGGCGTCGATCAATCTGTCGGTGCCTCTGCAATGGAGGCAGGGCGAGCGCCAGGACCGCGAACTGGCGGCAAAGCTGGCGATGGTCGAGGAAGCCCGGGCCCAGCGGGAAGACCTTCAGCGTGCCCGCGAGGCCGAGATCCGCGCGATGCTGCAGGAGTGGCAAAGCCATGAGGAGCGCTTGCGCCGGCATGACGCAGCCCTGCTGCCGCTGGCCGAGCAGCGCAGCCGCGCGGCGCTGAGCGCCTACCGGGCCGGCACCGGCGCCTTGCCGACCGTGCTGGAGGCACGCCGCGATGCGATCGAGGTGCACATGGAGCGCCTGGACGTCGAGACCGACATCGCGCGTCTGTGGGCCGAGCTCGAGTTCCTTGATCCCCGCAGCGATGCCGGTACCGGCACGTCTTCGACCCTTTATCCGAGCCAGAAGGCCGCACGATGAAATCCAAATCGACCTCCAAACGCGTGCTCGTCGCCGTCGTGCTCGCAACGGCTCTGGCCGCCGGCGGCTACGCGCTCTACTCGCTGGGCATGAACCGCGGCATGGGCATGGGCGGTGCAGGCGCCGCGAGCGCTTCGGCGCCGACCGAGCCCGCCGAAGACCCGACCAGCAGCATCGCTGCGGGGGAGGCCGCCACCCGCCGCCACATCGAGCAGGGCATCAAGGCGGGCGACGTCGATCCGGCCACCGGCAACCCGGTCCTCTACTACCACGACCCCATGGTGCCCGGCAAACGCTTCGACGCGCCGGCCAAGTCGCCCTTCATGGACATGATGCTGGTGCCGATGTACGGCGGCGGCGCGGCCGAGGACCAGGGCAAGGTGACCGTCAGCCCGCGCATCCAGCAGAACCTGGGCGTGCGCACGACCGAGGTCGTGGAAGGCGTGCTGCAGCCCGAGACCTCGGCGGTGGGCAGCATCACCTGGAACGAACGCGACCAGACGGTGCTGCAGGCGCGTGCGATGGGCTATGTGGAAAAGCTGCACGTGCGCGCCACGCTCGACCGAGTGGCCAAAGGCCAGCCGATCGCCGAGCTCTATGTGCCGGAATGGGTGGCGGCGCAGGAGGAGTTCCTGACGCTGCGCAAGGCGGCCGGGGCGGACGCCTCGCTCGTCGATGCCGCGCGCCAGCGCATGCGCCTGGCCGGCATGACGCCCGCGCAGATCGCCGGTGTGGAAAAGGCCGGCGAAGTGCGTCCGCGCCTGACGCTCGTCTCGCCCTCGGCCGGCGTGGTCGCCGAGCTCGCCCTGCGCGAAGGCATGACTGTTGCGCCCGGGATGCTGCTCGCGCGCATCAACGGCCTCGCAACGGTGTGGGCAGTGGCGGAGGTGCCAGAGGCGCAGGCAGCGCTGGTGCAGCGCGGCGCCAAGGTTCAGGCGCGCGCTCCAGGGGTGCCGGGTGAAGTGTTCCGGGGAACAGTGCAAGCGGTCCTGCCCGAGGTCGATGCGGCCACGCGCACGGTCAAGACCCGGGTGGAGCTCGACAACCCCGGATTTCAGCTCTCGCCCGGCATGTTCGTGACCCTGCAATTCATGGACACGCGCAAGGAGAAAGCGCTGCTGATTCCGACCGAGGCGCTGATCCGGACCGGCCGGCGCAGCATTGTGCTGCTGGCCGAGGAAGGCGGGCGCTTCTCACCGGTCGAGGTGGAGGCGGGCATCGAATACGGCGGTCAGACCGTCATCGAGAGCGGCCTGAAAGCGGGGCAGCGCGTGGTGGTGTCTTCGCAGTTCCTGATCGAATCCGAAGCGAGCCTGCGCGGCGTCGAGGCGCGGCTGAACGACACGCCCGAGCAGAGTGCGGCGACGAGCGCCGAGCGCCACGGCAGCGAAGCCCTGATCGAAGCCATCGATCCCGACGGCATCACCCTGAGCCACGGCCCGATCCCCAGCATCGAGTGGGATTCGATGACGATGATGTTCCTGCCGCCGCCGGCCGGCGACATGCCGCGCGGCCTGGCCGTCGGCGACCGCGTCGCGTTCGAGTTCTACATGGCCGACGACGGACCGCAGATCACCCGGCTGCGCTTGCTGCCGCCTGCACCGTCTCCGACGCTTTCCGGTCCTGCTGCGGCCGCGCCGGCATCGTCCGCGGCGCCTGCGATGGCGCCTGCTGCGTCGGCACCGTCCGCGATGCCGCCACCCACCGCTGCCTCAAGGGCGCCCGGAGCCTCGCGATGATCGCCGCGCTGATCCGCTGGTCCATCGTCAACCGCTTCCTGGTGCTGCTGGCGACGCTGGGCGTCACGGCCTGGGGTGTGTGGTCGCTCCTGCAGACACCGCTCGATGCGCTGCCCGACCTGTCGGACGTGCAGGTCATCATCCGCACGCCCTACCCCGGCCAGGCACCGCGCATCGTCGAGGACCAGGTCACCTACCCGCTCACCACCACCATGCTGTCGGTGCCGGGCGCGAAGGCGGTGCGCGGCTATTCCTTCTTCGGCGACTCCTTCGTGTACGTTCTGTTCGAGGACGGCACCGATCTGTACTGGGCGCGCTCGCGCGTGCTGGAGTACCTGAACCAGGTGCAGGGGCGGCTGCCCGCATCGGCGAAGCCGGCGCTCGGGCCGGACGCCACCGGCGTGGGCTGGATCTATCAGTACGCGCTGATCGACCGCAGCGGGAAGATGGACACCGGCCAGCTGCGCGCCCTGCAGGACTGGTTCCTGAAGTACGAGTTGAAGACCGTGCCCGACGTGGCCGAGGTCGCCACGGTCGGCGGCATGGTGCGCCAGTACCAGGTGGTGCTCGATCCCGACAAGCTGCAGGCCTACGGCATCCCGCACACAAAGGTCATCGAGGCGATCCAGCAGGCCAACCAGGAGGCCGGCGGCTCGGTGCTCGAGCTGGGCGAGGCCGAGTACATGGTGCGCGCCTCGGGCCTGCTCGCCTCAACGGACGACTTCCGCAGGATTCCACTCACTGCGACTGCCGCAGGCGTGTCGGTACGGCTCGGCGACGTGGCCCGCGTGCAGATCGGGCCTGAGATGCGGCGCGGGATCGGGGAGCTCGACGGCGAGGGCGAGGCGACGGGCGGCGTGATCGTCATGCGCTCCGGCAAGAACGCGCTGGAGACGATCGAAGCGGTGAAGGCAAAGCTCGCGTCGCTGCAGGCCGGCCTGCCGGAGGGCGTGGAGATCGTGCCGACCTACGACCGCTCGGGACTGATCGAGCGTGCGGTGGATAACCTGAGCCACAAGCTGATCGAGGAGTTCATCGTCGTCGCGCTTGTTTGCCTCGTGTTCCTGGCGCACCTGCGCTCGGCCTTCGTGGCGATCGTCTCGCTGCCGCTGGGCGTGCTGGTGAGCTTCATCGTCATGCACTACCAGGGGGTGAACGCCAACGTCATGTCGCTCGGCGGCATCGCGATCGCGATCGGCGCGATGGTCGATGCGGCGGTGGTGATGATCGAGAACGCGCACAAGCACATCGAGGCGTGGCATCACGACCACCCGGACCGCAAGCTGGAAGGCGAAGACCAGTGGCGCGTGATCGGCGACGCTGCCGTCGAAGTCGGCCCCGCCCTCTTCTTCTCGCTGCTCATCATCACCCTGTCCTTCATCCCGGTCTTCACGCTGGAGGCGCAGGAAGGCCGTCTCTTCTCGCCAATGGCTTTCACCAAGTCGTATGCGATGGCCGCCTCCGCCGGCCTCGCAGTCACCCTGGTGCCGGTGCTCATGGGCTACCTGATCCGCGGGCGCATTCCGAACGAGCAACGCAATCCGCTCAACCGCCTGCTCATCGCCGTGTACCGCCCGCTGCTGAACGGCGTGCTGGCCTGGCCACGCACGACGCTGCTGGCCGCGCTGCTCGTGCTGGCCAGCACCGCCTGGCCCATCATGAACATCGGCAGCGAGTTCATGCCGCCGCTCGACGAAGGCGACCTGCTCTACATGCCCACCGCCCTGCCCGGCCTCTCGCCGGGCAAGGCCGCGCAACTGCTGCAGCAGACCGACCGGCTCATCAAGACCTTGCCTGAGGTCGAGTCTGTCCACGGCAAGGCCGGCCGCGCCGAGACCGCCACCGACCCGGCGCCGATGGAGATGTTCGAGACGACCATCCAGTTCAAGCCGAAGAGCGAATGGCGCGAGGGCATGACGCCCGACAAGCTGGTCGAGGAGCTCGACCGCATCGTCAAGGTGCCGGGACTTTCCAACATCTGGGTGCCGCCGATCAGGAACCGCATCGACATGCTGGCAACGGGCATCAAGAGCCCCGTGGGCGTGAAGGTCGCGGGTGCGGACTTGAAGGAGATCGACCGCATCGCCGGCGAGATCGAGCGCGTGGTGAAAACAGTGCCGGGCGTGAGCAGCGCGCTGGCCGAGCGACTGACCGGCGGGCGATATGTCGATGTCACGATCGACCGCGACGCCGCCGCCCGCTACGGCATGAACATCGCCGACGTGCAGTCGGTCATCAGCACCGCGGTCGGGGGCGAGAACGTGGGCGAGACGATCGAAGGCCTGCAGCGCTTTCCGATCAACGTGCGCTACCCGCGCGAGATCCGCGACTCGCTGGCCGCACTGCGCCGCCTGCCGATCCTCACCGCAAGCGGCGCGCGCATCGTGCTCTCCGACGTGGCCCGCGTGCGCATCAACGACGGCCCGCCCATGCTGCGCAGCGAGAACGCGCGGCTGGCCGGGTTCGTGTACGTCGATATCCGCGGGCGCGATCTCGCCTCGGCCGTGCGGGACATGCAGCGCGCGGTGGCGGAGCAGGTGCCGCTCGCGTCGGGCTACTCGGTCTCGTGGTCGGGCCAGTTCGAGTTCCTGGAACGTGCGACCGCGAAGTTGAAGGTCGTCGTGCCCGCGACGCTGCTCATCATCTTCGTGCTGCTCTACCTGACCTTCAAGCGCGCAGGCGAGGCGCTGCTCATCATGGCGACGCTGCCCTTCGCGCTCGTAGGGGGCTTCTGGCTGCTCTGGGCGCTCGGCTACAACCTGAGCGTCGCCGGCGCCATCGGCTTCATCGCGCTGGCCGGCGTGGCGGCCGAGTTCGGCGTGATCATGCTGCTCTACCTCAAGCAGGCTTGGGAGGCGCGGCTGGCGCGCGGACAGTCGAGCGATGAAGACCTGCTCGACGCGATCCGCGAAGGCGCCGTGCTGCGGGTTCGGCCCAAGGCGATGACGGTGGCCGTGATCATCGGCGGCCTGCTGCCCATCATGTTCGGCGGTGGCACCGGCTCCGAGGTGATGCAGCGCATCGCCGCGCCGATGGTCGGCGGCATGGTGACGGCGCCGCTGCTGTCGATGTTCGTGGTGCCGGCGGTGTATTTGCTGATGAGGCGGCGTTCAAGTCGCGAGAGCAGCAGGAGCGGCTCGGTTGGCCTGACTGCGAGTCGGGCGCACAGGGCTTGAATTCAAGGTGGACATTGAGAACATGGGGGCAAAGGCGAACACCGTGCGGTAGGCGGCGATCATCGAAGCCAGTTCGTGGGCCAGCGCCGCAAGGCGCTTGGCGAGCTCGAGTCGATGCGCGACGCTTCGAGGCCCGGGCCTTCAAGCCAGCCACGGGTCGATCACGACCGCACCGGCGGCCTCGAAAGAGCCGGTGTCGCGGGTGGCCACCGCGAACCCGTTGGCGGCGGCGATGGCGGCGATGTAGCCATCGGCGGAGGCGATGGCGAGCCCCGCGGTCCGAGCCCGGGCCAGCAGTGCGGCATAGGCTTGCGTGCAGGCCAGATCGAAGGGCAGCACGCGGCCCGCGAACAGCGGCAGCACGCGCTTTTCCAGGCCCTGCTGCAGGCCCGTGCGGCGCTTGCCGGCGGGCAGCAGCGCCACACCGGCACGCAGTTCGGCGACAGTGATGGCCGACAAGAACAGCGTTTCCAGCGGTTGTGCGTCGATCCACTCGATCACCCGGGTGTCGGGCGCCGGGCGCAGCGGCTCCGACACGACGTTGGTGTCCAGCAGGATCATTCGAAGTTCACCGGGCGGGCGGGGGACCTGTCGCGCACCTGCTCGAATACGGCGAACTCTTGATCGGTGAGCCGGGCCTGCCGGCCCAAGTCGGCCAGCAGCGAGCCCAGCTTCACCCTACCTGCCGGGCTGACGGTGGACTCGAGAATCTCGCGCACCTCGGCTTCCATGCTGTGGCCGTGCTGGGCTGCCCGCATGCGCAGGGCTCGGTGCACTTGGTCAGGAATGTTGCGGACTGTCAGCATGGCCATCTTCATCGCCTCGTTACGCATTCAATGCATGCATTGTACTTATCTGCCTTCATTCCGGTTCGACCGCGGCGATAGGTTGATTTGTCAGGAGTCGCGCTTCGAACAGATCGCTGCTGCGGCGCCGGCATTCGCGGGCGACAAAGTCGCAGGGTCGGCGAGCAGCGCCAGCGATCTGTCGCAGGCATCATGGCGCGGCATCGGTTTCATGCGCAGCGTCGGCGATCGGCATGCCGCTGGGGCTGACAGCGTTCCATTGCGAGCAACGCTCGCACAAGGCCCGCGTGCCCGCCGGGCAGCGGCGAGGCGCTACCCTCGCCGCTCGGCGGCTCCGCCAGGCCGGCCATCATCAGGAGCAGGCATTCCGTGCAAGCGATCATCTCCGTCCGCGGCCTCGGCAAGACCTACGCCTCGGGCTTTCAGGCACTCAAGAACGTCGATCTCGACATCCGCCGCGGCGAAATCTTCGCCCTGCTCGGCCCCAACGGCGCCGGCAAGACCACGCTGATCAGCATCGTCTGCGGCATCGTCAATGCGAGCGAGGGCAGCGTGCTCGCCGACGGCCACGACATCGTTCGCGACTACCGCGCCGCGCGCGCCAGCATCGGCCTGGTGCCGCAGGAACTTTCGACCGACGCGTTCGAGAGCGTGTGGGGCACCGTGAAGTTCAGCCGCGGCCTGTTCGGCAAGCCGCCCGACGCGGCTTATCTGGAAAAGGTGCTCAAGGACCTGTCGCTCTGGGACAAGAGAGGCGCTCAGATCCGCACGCTCTCGGGCGGCATGAAGCGCCGCGTGATGATCGCCAAGGCGCTGAGCCACGAGCCGACCATCCTGTTCCTCGACGAGCCCTCGGCCGGCGTGGACGTGGAGCTGCGGCGCGACATGTGGGCGATGGTGCGTGGCCTGCGCGAGCGCGGCGTGACCATCATCCTGACGACCCACTACATCGAGGAGGCCGAAGAGATGGCCGACCGCATCGGCGTGATCAGCAAGGGCGAGATCGTGCTGGTCGAGGACAAGGCGGTGCTGATGCGCAAGCTCGGCAAGAAGCAGCTGACCCTGCACCTGCAGAACCCGCTGGCCGCCGTGCCCCCCGCGCTGGCCGATCAGTCGCTGGAACTATCGGCCGACGGAATGGAGCTCGTCTACACCTTCGACGTGCAGAGCGACAACACGGGCATCGCCGGGCTGCTCAAGCGTCTGGGCGAGCACGGCATCGACTTCAAGGACCTGCGCACGGAGGAGAGTTCGCTGGAAGAGATATTCGTGAGCCTGGTTCACGGCGCGGCCGATCGCAATGCCGAAAGCCGCAGACCTGCGGCGCAGGAGCTTCGCGCATGAACCTGCACGCCATCAAGGCCATCTACCAGTTCGAGCTGGCGCGCACCTGGCGCACCATGCTGCAGAGCATTGCCGCGCCGGTGATCGCCACGTCGCTCTACTTCGTCGTCTTCGGCTCGGCCATCGGCTCGCGCATGATGTCGATCGACGGCGTGAGCTACGGCGCCTTCATCGTGCCGGGGCTGATCATGCTGGCGGTGCTGACCGAGAGCATCTCCAACGCCTCGTTCGGCATCTACATGCCCAAGTGGTCGGGCACGATCTACGAGGTGCTCTCGGCACCGATCTCGCCGCTGGAGATCGTGATCGGCTACGTGGGCGCGGCGGCTACCAAGTCGGTGATCCTGGGCTTGATCATCCTGCTGACGGCGCGGCTGTTCGTGGACTTTTCCATCATGCACCCGGTGTGGATGGTGGCCTTCCTCCTCATCACCTCCATCACCTTCAGCCTGTTCGGTTTCATCATCGGCGTGTGGGCCGACGGCTTCGAGAAACTGCAGATCGTGCCGACCATGATCGTCACGCCGCTTACCTTTTTGGGCGGCAGCTTCTACTCGATCGACATGCTGCCGCCGCTGTGGCAGAAGATCACGCTGTTCAATCCGGTCGTCTATTTGATCAGCGCCTTTCGCTGGAGCTTCTACGGCGTCGCCGACGTGGGCGTGGCGGTGAGCCTGGGCATGACGCTGGTGTTTCTGCTGCTGTGCCTGGTGGCGGTATGGGCGATTTTCCGCACCGGATATCGGCTCAAGGCTTGACCGATTGGCGATGAAGTGAGCGCAGCGTCGGCTCATCCGGTCGCCGCCCGAAAGGCCGCCTGGACGGCACGTACCAGCGAAGGGTGCAGCGTTCCGAGCTTCGGTGTCTGACCGTGCGGCGCGGCGGGCGGCACCGAGAACCACTCCGTCGTGTACGGAAGATCGAGGGCCTGCTTCAGATCGAACTCGGTATCGAAGCTGAGGCCGGCCGCCTCATAGGCCGCAGGATTGCGATCACGCAAGATCGAGAACTCGCCTCGATGGAGCGTTGTGGTTCGCTGACTGGTGCCGTCGGCAACGCGCACGGTGAACTGGGGCGCCTCGTCGTCGAAGACGGCCAGGAGCAGTGCCGGCCGAGGCTTGGGACGAGGGTTGATGTCGTCGGGAAAGTGGCACCAGACAATTTCGCCTGCGGTGGGCTCGGCCCACCACCGCGAAATCATGCGGACTCCACCTCGAACAGGCTGGAACGCACCGAGCGCTTCTTTCCCTGCGGAGCGCGCTTCTTGATCTGTCGCATCTGAGCGGCCGTCAGCGCGCCCTCGTCGGCTTCGTATTGGGGCAGCAACTTGACCGCCATGTCGTGCAGCGCGAGATGAATCACCTGGGTCTCATCGACTCCCAGGCGTTGCGCGAGGCGCTTCGCCGTTTCGCGGCTCACCCCTGTCGTGCTGTCTGCCGGGCGGTAGCGGAACGCGATCTGATGGGCGGAGCTGCGGGTGGCCATGAAGAAGAATCTCTCTAATTTGGATATCTTGAAGATATCCATTGAAGTTGTGAATGTCAAGCTCGCCGCTGCCTGCGCGCGCAAAAGCGAGGTCGCTGACTTCTTCAACCTGCCACGCGCTGCGCGCGCCGCCATGCCGCCGGCGGTTGCCCGACTAGGCGCTTGAAGGCGCGCGCGAAGGCGGCCTCGGACCCGTAGCCGACCTCCTGCGCCACCGTTGCCACGGTCGCGTCGCGCTCGTGCATCAGCGCGATGGCGCGGCCGACATGGCGGTCGCGCAGCGCCGCCAGCCAGCCAGAGGCGTCCGCGGGCAGCGATTCGAGGTAGCGCCGCGCCGCATCCACGAACACCATCTCGGCGACGCGCTCGAGCACCGCCGCGCTGCCGGCGCGGCGCTCGTGCGATTCGGCCGCCGCCTGGTGCAGCACCGTCGCGATCCACGCGCCGACGCCGCCGGCCGGCAGGTGCAGCAGGCGCCAAGGGTGCAGTGCGGCAGTGGCGCACGGTGTACGAGGGGATCCACTACCGCTTCTCCCCCGAGACCGGCTGCGCGATGGGACAGCGGATCGGCGAACTGGCGGCGGCGCCCTGGCTCGCGCTGCCATACTGAAAGCTCGCAGGCCGCCGCGTTGCAACGCCCGCCCTGCGCGGGGGATCAAGGAAAATGGCACCGCCACATGACCTTGAGATCCGCGGCCGCCGGCTTCCCCTGGAGGACCGAGATGTCCGAGCCCGTTCTCGAAGCGGATTACGTCATCGTGGGCGCCGGCGCGGTGGGCATGGCCTTCGCCGACACGCTGCTGAGCAGCAGCGAGGCCAGCATGATCGTGATCGATCGCCGTGCCCGGCCCGGTGGCCACTGGAACGACGCCTACCCTTTCATCAGGCTGCACGCCCCGTCTGCCGGCTACGGCGTGAACTCGCTGGCGCTCGACTCCGGCCGCATCGATCGCAGCGGCTGGAACGAAGGCTTCCACGAACTGGCAAGCGGCCCCGAGATCTGCGCCTACTTCGACCGGGTGATGCACGAACGCCTGCTGGCGAGCGGCCGCGTCGCCTACCTGCCGTCGAGCGAACTCGGCGCCGACGGCGTAGTGCGCTGCCGCCTCGGTGGCGCGCGCAAGCGCGTTCGCGCACTGAAGAAGACCGTCGACTGCACCTTCGCCGACACGCGCCTGCCGGCGACCGACCCGCCGCGCTTCGCGCTCGGCGCCGGCGTCCGATGCGTCACGCCCGGCGAGCTGCCCGCGATGAGCGAGCCCTGCGACGGCGTTGTCATCATCGGCGCCGGCAAGACGGCCATGGACACGGCGCTGTGGCTGCTGGAGCAAGGCGTGGACGCAGAGGCGATCACCTGGATCCGGCCGCGCGACGCCTGGCTGCTCAACCGCGCGAACGTGCAGCCGGGCTTCGAGTTCTTCGCGCGCACGATCGGCGGTTTCGCGGCGGAGATGGAGGCGGCGCGCGACGCATCGTCGATCGACGACCTCTTCGCGCGCCTGGAGGCCGGGGCGCTGCTGCAGCGCATCGATACCGCCATCGCTCCCACGATGTACCGCTGCGCGATCGTCAGCGACGCGGAGCTGGCGCAGTTGCGGCGCATCACCCGCGTTGTGCGCCTCGGGCACGTGAAGGTGATCGAGCCGGGCCGCATCGTGCTCGAGCAGGGCACGGTTGCCACCTCAGAACGTCATCTGCACGTGCACTGCAGCGCCGACGGCATTCCGAGCAGATTGCCGCAGCCCATGTTCCAGGGCGAGCGGATCGTGCCGCAGTACGTGCGCCGGTGCTCGCCGACCTTCAGCGCCGCACTGGTCGCCCACCTCGAAGCCACGATGACTGATGACGCCGAGAAGAACGCGATGTGCACGCCGGTGCCGCCGCCCTGCGTGCCACGCGACTGGCTGCGCATGCAGGTCGATGAGGCGCGCAACAACGCCATGTGGTCGAAGTCCGCGGAGCTGCGCGCGTGGCTGGCCGGCGCCCGGCTGAACCTGTTCTCTCCCCTGATCGCGCGCGCCGTGCAGGAGCCCGATCCGGTCAACACGGCGATCCTCGATCGGTATCGCACGGCGGTAAAACCGGGGCTGGCGCGGTTGTCCAGCCTGCTCGCGGGCGCCGAGTGAGCGGCAGTGCGTGATCAACCCGCTCGCCTTCGCCGCGAACCTGCTGTGCGGGAGTACCGAGGTGCCGGCCGATCCCGACCTCGTAGTCCTCGAGGCCGGCTTCACCGCGGAACACCCCGAGCGGCTCTGCGTCGGTGCGCTCCAGACCTCGCATGATGTCGTTTTGCCAGTCGCGGACAACTTCGCTAGAAAGCGCCTCGCGCGCGGCGGCCGCCGCTACGACCTTGCGTCCGACCTCGAGCAGATTGCGCAACAGCTCGGGACTGTTCGCGTCCCTCAGCCACCGAGGATGTCGAGCATGCGGGCCGATGCCGGGCCCACTGCAAGCCCTCCCTTCACTCGCGCGCCCTGGGCCGGGTCGTGCTCGACGGCCGCCTCGGCGCGCATGGCCGCCTCCATCGAAGCCTCGCCCGTGGGATCGCTCGCCTGAAACGCTCTCAGACGTTCCAGGGTCGCACCGAGATCGACCATGACCTCCCGGCTCCGCTTGGCGACCAACTCGCGCACGGCTTCGTTGACGAGTTGATTCTGCGGGCGCCCCTGCACTTCGGCGAGCACGGCCAAACCGGCCTGCACCGGGGATAGAGACGGAAAGTAGTGGCCTTGCGTGTCATGAATGGAGCTTAATTTCAGGGCGATATGACGTCAAATTCATGTTTGACGTCATTGACGCCCGCAACAGCCAGCCGGGCCGCAAGCGCTTCAGGCGCTGCGCACCATCGCGAGCACTTTGCCGGCATCGAGCGTGCGGGCCCGTTCCTGGATCGCCGGCAAATACCGGGTCTGCAGCCCTTGCGCTTCCTGCGTCAGGCCGGCGTAGGCCTCCTTGAGCATCTGCGTGGACAGCGTGCGGCCCCCGGCGTAGTAGCGCTTGGCCACGTGGCCGAGTGCGTAAGTCGCGGCGAAGCTCATGCCCGAGCTCACCGCCTGCTTGCCCACGCCACCGAGCAGACCACCCCCCACACGGCCGAGCAGACCGCCGAGCAGTTTGCGCCCGGCCTGCTCCAGATACTGCGACGTGAGGCCGACGCCCGCGGTGGCAAGAAAGTCCTTCACGTGGCCCCGGTCGAGCTCGTAGCCATGAGTCTTGCCGATGCGGTAGACCAGCTTCATCTGCAAGGGAATGATCGCCATGGTCGACAACGTTTCCGGCAGGAGCTCGAGCGCCCCGTTGACGATGGCGGCATTCAGGATCGCCCCGTCCAGCTCGCTGTCATCGACGGTAGCGGCCGGTGCAGCGGAAGAAGCGGCCGGCGCTGCGGCACCGCCGGCCAGGGGCACCGTCGCGAGCTCCTCGGCCTGCTGCGCGAACCGGCCGGCGGAGGAAGCGTCCAGGCGCAGCGCACCGCTCAGCTCGGTCAGGAACGACTGCTCCGCCGAAGACTGCGCCCCATCGGCGTCGCACACGCACACCGCCATTTCGTACGCGAGCTGTCTGGATTCGGTACTGACCAGGGCGGGCAACACGGTGGTCAGCGAAACGCGCTTCATCAGCACGTCCTGATAGAGCGTGGGCAGGTGAACGCCGTCCGCTTGCGCAAGCCCATCGGCAATGCGCTTGATCTCCGTGCGCTCGCGCTCGTGCTTGTCGCCATCGACGAACGCGGCCAGCAGGCTCACTGTCACGATGGCTTGGGTTTCGGATTGGGGCACGTTGCGGTTCCTGGAAAAAGCGGTTTCATTCGTTCGTGTCGCTGCTCGAAGGTTCCGTGGTGATGCGCAACCCGCCGCTGATCCTGCGGCTTTGCCCGCACCGAATGCACGGCCCTCAAGCTTTAACCGCCTCGCGAATCTGCTGCAAGGCTGCGGGATCCTCGATGGTGGTCAGGTCACCGGGATCCCGCTGCTCGCACACCGCCTGGATCGCCCGCCTCAGCAGCTTGCCCGAGCGCGTCTTCGGCAGCGCGCTGACGAAGTGCACTCTCGATGGCCGCGCCACCGCGCCCAATTGACCGTCAACCGTTTTCATCACATCGCCCTCCAGCTTCATGCGCGCGGCGGCATCTAGCAGCCCACTCGCATCCTTGGCCACCACGAAGGCCATCGCCACCTGTCCCTTCATCGCGTCGGCCACGCCCACCACTGCCACCTCGGCCACGTTGGGATGGCTGGAAATGCTCTCCTCGATCTCGCGCGTGCCGAGCCGATGGCCGGCCACGTTGATGACGTCGTCGGTGCGGCCGAGGATGAAGAAGTAGCCGTCCTTGTCGCGGATGCCCCAGTCGAAGGTGGAGTACAGCCAGCGGTCGGGGCCCTGCCCGCCCGGGACCAGCTTGCCCGGCACCGTCTTCCAGTAGGTGTTCACGAAGCGCTCGTCGTCGCGCCAGACGGTCTGCATGCAGCCGGGGGGCAGCGGGCCTTCGAAGACAACGACGCCCTTTTGGCCGGCGCCCTTCAGCTCCTCGCCGGTGCTCTCGTCGAGCAGCTTCACGTCGAAGCCGTACATGGGAATGCCGGGGCTGCCGAACTTGCTGTCCTTCTTCTCCACGCCGTTGGCGATGGTGAGCACGGGCCAGCCGGTTTCCGTCTGCCAGTAGTTGTCGATGATGGGTTTGCCCAATGCGCCGGCGATCCACTTGCCGGTGGGCTCGTCGAGCGGCTCACCGGCGAGGAAGAGCGCGCGCAGGCTGCTCAGGTCGTGCTTCCTGAGCGCTTCGGGATCCTGCTTCTTGAGCACGCGCACGGCGGTCGGCGCACTGAACATGGCGGTGACCTTGTACTTCTCGACCAGGCTCCACCAGATGGCCGCGTCGGGCCGGATCGGCAGGCCTTCGTAGAGGATTGTCGCCATGCCGGCGATGAGCGGGCCGTAGACGATGTAGCTGTGGCCGACCACCCAGCCGATGTCGCTGGTCGAGAAATAGGTTTCGCCGGGCTGGCCTTCGAAGATGTGCTTCATGCTCGCGGCCAGCGCGACCGCGTAGCCGCCGGTGTCGCGCTGCACGCCCTTCGGGCTGCCGGTGGTGCCGCTGGTGTAGAGCGTGTAGCTCGGGTGCGTGGAAGCGAGCCAGGCGCAGGGCACGCTCGCGTCTATGTGCTTCTCGCGCAGCGGTGCGTAGTCCTCGTCGCGGCCCGGCGTGCGTTCCATCGGGCTCAGGCCGCGGTCGATCAGCAGCACCTTGGCCGGCTTGTGCTTCGCCACCCGGATCGCCTCGTCGAGCAGCGGCTTGTAGGCCAGCACCTTGCCGGCGCGCGAGCCGGCATCGGCGCTCACGATCACGGCGGGCTCGGCATCGTCGATGCGGCTCGCGAGGCTCACGCTGGCGAAGCCGCCGAACACGACGGAGTGGATGGCGCCGATGCGCGCGCAGGCCAGCATGGCGAACACCGCCTCGGGGATCATGGGCATGTAGATCAGCACGCGCTCGCCCTTCTTCGCGCCCAACTCGAGCAGGATCGCGGCCATGCGCTGCACTTCGGCGTGCAGCTCGGCGAAGCTGTACACGCGCTCTGTGGTGTTGCCCCCCACCTCGCCTTCGACTCCTGCCCCCCCAAGGGGGGCGCCGGCCCCGCTTGGTGCGGCCCGGCGCGGGCCGGTTTCGGTAGAAACGTAGATGAGCGCGTTCTGATCAGCACGCGCAGCGAGGTGGCGATCCACCGCGTTGTGGCACAGGTTGGTGGTGCCGCCGACAAACCAGTTCGCGAACGGCGGGCGGCTGTAGTCGCACACCTGCTCGAAGGGTTGCTGCCAGTCGATGAGCGCGGCCTGCTCGGCCCAGAAGGCGTCGCGGTCGGTCAGCGAGCGGCGGTAGAAGCTGGCGTAGTCCATCGATGTCTCCCTTGCTTGTTCGTGATTCAACTGCGCGGCGTCTTGAGCCTTTGCAGGACCGCCTTGAAGCGCTCGTGGCGGCAACTGTGCAGCCATTCGAAGGCGACCATCTCGGTCGAGACGATCACCGCGCCCGCACCGGCCAGCCGCTGCATGGCCAGCGCGTGATCTTCCGGCTCGCGCGAGCCGCAGGCGGGCGCGCAGACCCAGACTGCATGGCCGGCGCGGCGCAGGCCAAGTGCCGTCTGCATCAGGCAGACATGCGCCTCGCAGCCGGCGATCACCACGTCGATCGGTGCGCCGTCCGGGCCGGCGGGCAGCGCCTGGAGCAGGCCGTCCTCGCACGCGTCGAAATACATCTTGGCGAGGGTGCTCGCGCAGCGCTGACGCACGCGCGCGTCGTTGGGGCCGAGGCCGGCCGGGTTCTGCTCGGTGCCGATCACCGCCAGGCCCAGCTCCAGCGCCACGTCGGCCAGCAACAGCGCTTCGGTCATGACCTGCTCGCTGCGGTGGATGGCCGGCAACAGCCGCTGCTGGTAATCGACCAGCACCAGTGCGCTGCGCGCGGCGTCGATGCGATTGAGGCTCACAAGGCAAGCTCCACGCTGCACGCGGAGGGATTCGCGTCTGAAGCGGCCCGGCGGTTCACACGCCGCTCCGTGTGCGCCGGCGCCGCGCAAGCGGCGCACTGGCAAGGCGGGCAGCGCCGGCGCGCGCGACCAGTGCATCGAGGTAGGCGTTGAACAAGCCCTGCGACTCCTGTTTGAATATGCGGATGCGCCCGGTGTGGCTGAGCAGCAGCAGGCCGACGATGTGGGCGAACAGGGCGGTCACCTCGGCCTGCGCCGCGGCCGGCTCGACGCCCAACCGCTGCAGCGCCGCCTGGGTGGGTACGAGCGCATCGCTCAGCCGCGCGTTCAGCCGCTCGTTGAGCGCCGGCGTCAGGCCGCGCGGCTGCATGCCCTGGAACAGGTAGAAGCCCAGGTCCAGATCGCGCGGGTGCTCGCGGTAGAACTCGAAGAAGGCGCTGGCGCTGGCGCGCAAGCCTGCGATCGATCGAGCCGGCTCGGCGAGCGCGGCGGGTCGTCCGGCCGCAGCGGCCACGGCGGCTGCGGTGGCCGTGGCGACCTGCGCGTTCAGCCGCTCCAGCGATTCGCCGAGCAGCGCGCCGTACACCTCTTCCTTGCTGGCGAAGTAGCTGTAGATCGCGCCCGGCGTGTAGCCGGCGCGCCGCGCGATCTCGCGCATGCTGGCGCCCTCCAGGCCCAGCTCGAAGAAGGCTGCCCGTGCCGCGTCGAGCACCAGCGCGCGCCGGGCATCGGCCACGGCGCGCTGGCGGGCGCCGCGCGAATCCTCGCGCTGCCGCGCGCCGCGCGGGTCATCGTGTCGGGCAGCCGCGCTGGCCGAGACCGCGCCGGTCGCACGCCGCAACACGGCGGGTGTCGGCGAATCGCTGGCCTTGGGCATGGTCGGAATATACGATTGCTCAATGGATTGAACAGTGTTTAAACTGCACCGCTGCCCAGGAGAAACCACCATGAACGCACCGCTGCCCACTCCCACCGCCGCGCCCGTCACGTTGATGTCGGGCGCCGACTACCGCGAGTCGCTGCGCCGCTCCAGGCCCACGGTCTATGTCGACGGACAACTCATCGAATCGGTCGCCGATGCGCCGGCCCTGCAGCCCGGCATCAACGCCCTGGCCTACACCTATGACGCCGCGCGCAACACCGCACTGGCCCCGCTGATGACGGCTGTGCAGTCCTCGCGCGGCAAGGCCGTGAACCGCATGCTGCACGTCAACGAGTCGGCCGGCGACCTGCTCAACAAGCTCGAAGCCGTGCGCCTGCTGTGCCAGGAAACCAGCTGCGCGCAACGCTATCTGGCGCACGACGCGCTCAATGCGCTGGCGCAGGTGACGGCGTGCATCGACGACGCCAAGGGCACGACCGAGCACCGCGCCCGCTTCCACGATTACCTCGCTCATGTGCAGGACTGCGACCTCTCGATCGGCATCGCCATGACGGATGCGAAGGGCGACCGCAGCAAGCGCCCGCACGAGCAGGGCAACGCCGACACCTACGTGCACGTCGTGGAGCGCAATGCCAAGGGCATCGTGCTCTCAGGCACCAAGGCGATCGTCACGGCCGCGCCCTACGTGCACGAGTTCCTCGTCATGCCCTGCCGCAACATGGGCAAGGAGGACGCCGACTTCGCGGTTTGCTGCGCGGTGCCCGTCGATGCGCCGGGCATCACCATCGTCGCCCGGCCCGCCGGGCGGCCCGGCGAGAAGCTCGAGCACGGCGCCGCCCTCTTCTCGCGCAAGTACGGCCAGTCGACCGGCGTGGTGATCTTCGACAAGGTCTTCGTGCCGTGGGAGCGCGTGTTCTACGCCGGCGAGTGGGAACACTCCGGCACCCTCACCTACAGCTACGCGACCCACCACCGCCATAGCTGCATCGGCGCGCGCGCCGGCTTCGGCGACCTGCTGATCGGCGCCGGCGCGCTGATGTGCGAGGCCAACGGCTTCAATCCCGGCGAGAAGAGCAACCTGCGCGAGCCGATGGTCGAGCTCATCAAGATCACCGAGGGCTTCTTCGCCTGCGGCGTGGCGGCCAGCGTGTACGGCACACGCGATCCGCACTACGGCAACTTCATGCCCGAGCCGGTGTTCGCCAACATCGGCAAGCTGCTGCTCGCCACGCAGATCTACGACATGCACCGCCTGGCGCACGAGGTCTCTGGCGGGCTGATCGTCGCCCTGCCCGGGCCCGACGAAGACCACAACCCGGCCACCGCCGCGACGCTGGCCGAGGTGCTGCGCGCCAACCCCGACGTGCCCTACGACAAGCGCATCGAAGTGGCGCGATTCATCGAGGACCTGACGGCTTCCTATCAAGGCGGCTGGTACTCGCTCATCAGCCTGCACGGCGGCGGCTCGCCGGCGGCGATGAAGCAGGAGATCTGGCGCAACTATCCGGTGGGTAGCAAGGTCGATCTGGTCGAGCGCCTGCTGGAGCGCGGGGTGCTGGAGACGAACGGGGGTGAGGCGACGCGGGCGATCACGAAGAACCGGCAACCGGGGCGATGCTGCGATGCGGGATGTGCGGCGCCGGGCCAGGCGGTGATGGTGGATTTGCTGTAGCCAGGGTCGGCAAGGTAGATCAGGCAGCAGCAGGCGCGGCGAAGCGCTACACTTAGTCCACCTTCATTAGTCCACAGAATCTGCCGTGCCCACCACCGTCAACCTCCACGAGGCCAAGACCCACCTGTCCCGGCTGGTCGATCAGGCCGCCAAGGGCAAGGAGTTCATCATCGCCAAGGCCGGCAAGCCGATGGTGCGCGTGATAGCCATCGAGCCCCAGCCGCACGAGCGCTCGCTGGGCTTCCTCGCCGGCAAAGGCGTTGTGCCCGACGACATCAAGCAAGCGTTCGCACAAGATATCGAGGCGATGTTCGGTGGCAAGTAGCGGCATCCTGCTGCTCGACACGCAACTGCTGCTACGGGCGGCATTTCAGCCGGAGCGTCTTTCTTCTCGCACGGCCAAACTCTTGCGCAATCGCGGCAATGCATTTGCCTTCAGCGTCGCGAGTCTGTGGGAGGTGGCGATCAAGAGTTCGCTCGGCCGCGACGACTTTCAGGTCGATCCGCGTCTGCTGCGCAACGGGTTGCTGGCCGAGGGTTACAACGAGCTCGGCATCGCGCCGGAGCACGTGCTCGGCGTGGCGGCGCTGCCCTGGCTGCACCGCGACCCGTTCGACCGCCTGCTGGTCGCTCAGGCGCAGATCGAGAAGATCACCTTGCTCACCGCGGACCGCGCGCTCACGCGCTACGGCACAGCAGTCCGTGCCGGCTGACTCTGTCTCTTCCTCTGCTTGTCAACCGCCCGTCCTCACCACGATCCGCCCGCGCACCTTGCCCTCCATCAACCGCTGCGCCGCCTCGATCACCCCGCTCAGTTCCACCTCGGTCGTCATCGACTCCAGCAGCGCCGGGTCGAGGTCGAGCGCCAGCCGCGCCCATGCCTCCTGACGCCTTGCGATCGGGGCCATCACGCTATCGACACCCAGCAGCGCCACGCTGCGCAGGATGAAGGGCATCACCGTGGCCGGCAGATCGAAACCCTGCGCAAGGCCGCAGGCCGCCACGGCGCCGCCGTAGCGCATCTGCGCGCAGACGTTGGCAAGCGTGTGGCTGCCCACCGCATCGACCGCTGCGGCCCAGCGTTCCTTCTGCAACGGCTTGCCCGGCGCCGACAGCTCGGCACGGTCGATCACGTCGGCAGCACCGAGCTTCCTCAGATAGTCAACCTCGGCCGCCTTGCCCGTGGCCGCCACCACGCGATGGCCGAGCTTGGCAAGCAGCGCCACGGCCACCGAGCCAACGCCACCGGTGGCGCCCGTTACCAGCACATCGCCCGCGCCCGGCTCGACGCCGTGGCGCTCCAGCGCCAGCACGCAGAGCATGGCGGTGTAGCCGGCCGTGCCGATGGCCATGGCCTGGCGCGGCGTGAAGACCTCTGGCACACGCACCAGCCAGTCGCCGTTGAGCCGCGCCCTGCCCGCCATGCAGCCCTTGTGCGTCTCGCCGACGCCAAAGCCGTTGAGCACGACCTTGTCGCCGGTCTTCCAGGCGGGGTGTCGGCTTTCCAGCACGGTGCCCGCGCCGTCGATGCCGGCCACCATCGGCCAGCTTCGCACGACCGGCGAGCGGTTGGTGATCGCCAGGCCGTCCTTGTAGTTCAGCGTGGAGTAGGCGACGGAGACGGTGACGTCGCCTTCGGGAAGGAAGTCGTCGTCGACTTCGCGCAGTTCCGCGCGAAAGCTGTCGGTCTTGTCGAGCACGAGGGCGGTGAACATGCGGTCTCCTTGGGTCGGGCGGTCGATCGGCCGGTGCGTCGCTCAGCGCGCCGACAGATTTCAACACCATCGGCGGTGTGCCGCTGGGGTCGCGCGCACCGCCCGCCGCGGCGCCCGGCACATCGCGCACAAGTGCCGGTGATGCTCGGCGCTGCGGCTTGACGCCGCGTTCGGCGCGCCGCTATCTTCGCGCCATGCCGGCTTTCCCGCAGTACCGCCTTTGCCGATGGCCGGCCGCCTTGGCCGTGGCGCTGATGCTGGGGGCCTGTGCCGCCACCGGACCGGCGCCCTCGCAAAGCGGACTACCGGGTGATGTCATCGCCCCGCCTGGCGCCGTCGAGCCGCCGTCCGAGAGCCAGTCGCCCGCGCAGCAGGCGCCGCAAGCCGGCGCGAATCCGTCGAGCGACGTCGTGATCGCGGCCATGAGCTTCCTGAACGTGCGCTACCGCCGTGGCGGCAACTCCGCCGAGCAGGGCTTTGACTGCAGCGGTTTCACCCGCCATGTGTTCGAAACGGCCGCCGGCCTGCTGCTGCCTCGCCGCTCCCGCGAGCAGGCCCGCGCGCCGGGCTTGCAGACCGTGGAGCGCGACGGGCTGGAACCGGGCGACCTGGTGTTCTTCAACACGCTGCGAGCCCGCTACTCGCACGTGGGCATCTACGTGGGCCAAGGCCGTTTCATCCACGCGCCGCGCAGCGGTGCGGCCGTGCGCATCGAGGACATGCGGGTGAGCTATTGGCACAAGCGCTACGACGGTGCGCGGCGCGGCCTTTGGTCGTCTCAGGCACAGGACGGCGCTGCCCGATCGGACCGGGCCGACGCGGGAACGCCTGCGCCGGCCCCCGGGCTCGCGGCCCGGCCCGGCGTTGCCGCGCCGGCGGCTGCCTTGCGCTGAGTTCTTCAAGACGCTCGTCGCGTCCACAACGGCGCCTGCAGGCCTCATCGGCTCGCGTGAGGTACCCCAGACCGAAGGGCCCTTGCCGCGCCTGCTCTCTTGCTCACACGTCACAATTGCGTCATGGCTGAGCGCAGCATTCCCCTGATCGACCACCGCCAACACAGCGCGCGGCCCGCCGTGCCGCTGAACGCCGCGGCGCCCGACGGCCTGCTCGCCGATCGGCGCGGGCGGCCGCTGCGCGACCTGCGCATCTCGGTCACCGACCGCTGCAATTTCCGCTGCAGCTACTGCATGCCCAAGGAAGTGTTCGACAAGGAGCACCGCTTCCTGCCGCACAGCGAATTGCTGAGCTTCGAGGAGATCACGCGGCTGGCGCGCCTCTTCACCCTGCATGGCGTGAAGAAGCTGCGCCTGACCGGCGGCGAGCCGCTGCTGCGCAAGGGCCTGGAGCACCTGATCGAACAGCTCGCCGCGATCCGTGCCGATGACGGCACGCCCGACGGTGAGCCGCTCGACATCACCTTGACCACCAACGCCTCGCTGCTCGCGCGCAAGGCCGCGGCGCTGAAAGCGGCCGGCCTGAAGCGCGTGACGGTCAGCCTCGACGCGCTCGACGACGCGGTGTTCCGCCGCATGAACGACGTGGACTTCCCCGTCGCCGACGTGCTGGCCGGCATCGAGGCCGCGGTCGCCGTGGGCCTGTCGCCGATCAAGGTCAACATGGTCGTCAAGCGCGGCGTGAACGACCAGGAGATCGTGCCGATGGCTCGCTTCTTCCGCGAGAACTTCGGCGGCAAGGTGGTGCTGCGCTTCATCGAATACATGGACGTCGGCATCACCAACGGCTGGCGCATGGACGAGGTGCTGCCTTCGGCGCAGGTGGTCGAGCGCATCCACCAGGTCTTCCCCTTGCGCGCGCTCGAGCCCACGCAGGTCGGCGAGACGGCCGAGCGTTGGGGCTATGTCGACAAGGTGGCCGGCAGCCACGGCGAGATCGGCGTGATCTCCAGCGTCACGAACGCCTTCTGCGGCGACTGCAACCGCGCGCGCCTCTCCACCGAAGGCAAGCTCTACCTGTGCCTCTTCGCTTCGCGGGGCCACGATCTGCGCTCGCTGCTGCGCGACCCGGCCAACTACACCGACGCCCAGGTCGCCTCGGCCATCGGCCTCGTCTGGCAGGACCGCGACGACCGCTACTCCGAGCTGCGCGGCAGCGCGGCCGGCGACGCGGCGGCGTCGGCCAAGGTGGAAATGAGCTACATCGGCGGTTAGCCGCCGCTCGCCCCCGATGGCGCCCCGCAACGTGCAGCGCGAATGCACCCACACGAGCTCCATGCCGATTCCTTGCGCACATGATTGAAACGAACCAGATCACCGGCCTCATCCTCGCCGGCGGCCGCGGCAGCCGCATGGGCGGCGTCGACAAGGGTTTGCAGCCCTACCGCGGCATGCCGCTGGCCATGCACTCGCTGATGCGCCTGCAGCCGCAGGTCGGCGAGGTCATGATCAACGCCAACCGCAATCTCTCGGCCTACGAGAGCTTCGGCGTTCCGGTCTGGCCCGATCCCGTGGCCGACTATGCCGGCCCGCTGGCGGGTTTTCTGGCCGGGCTCGAGCGCTGCGAAACGGCCTACCTGATGAGCGTGCCCTGCGACACACCCGCCTTTCCCGAAGACCTGGTGGAGCGCCTGGCGCACGCGCTCGAGGCAGAAGGCGCCGAGCTCGCGATCCCGCGCACGCCCCAGGGCGAAGAAGCCAGCCGCGACGGCCCGCAACTGCAGCCGGTGTTCTGCCTGATGAAGTCCGAGCTGATGGAAAGCCTCATGCGCTTCACGCAAGAAGGCGGCCGCAAGATCGACCGCTGGACCGCGCAGCACCGCTGCACGGTGGTCGACTTCTCCGATGCTGCCGCCTTCTTCAACGCCAACACGCTGGACGATCTTCGCCAGCTCGAAAGCCGCGGTGGCTGAGCGCTGCACAGCCCGCATCCGCCGGCTCGAGCCGGCCGACCTGGGCGCCTACAAACTGCTGCGAGACGAAGCGCTGCGCCGGCACCCGGAGGCCTTCACCTCCGACCACGAGTCCGAACAGGGTCGCTCGCCAGAAAGCTACATCGGCCGCCTGGGCCGCGGCGATCCGCTGGGCGGCAGTTTCCTGCTCGGCGCCTTCGACGCCGACGGTAACGGCGGCGAAAAGCTGGTCGGCTCGGTCGGCCTGGAGCGCGAGACGCGCGCCAAGACGCGCCACATCGCCTGGCTCATCGCCATGATGGTGCAGCCCGGCTGCACCCGGCGCGGCATCGGCAGCGCGTTGGTGGCCGGCTGCATTGCCGAAGCCCGCGCAGCCAGCGGCCTGCAGATGATCGTGCTGAGCGTCACCGCTTCGAGCACCGAGGTCGTGCAGCTCTACGAGCGCGCCGGCTTCACCCGCTACGGCGTGCTGCCGCGCGCGGTGCGCATCGTCGAAGGCCGGCGCGAACGCTATTTCGACAAGGCGCAGATGCTGCTCACGCTGTAGATGGCAGAGACAACCAACCGATGACTCCTTCGTCCGACCCGACCCGCGACGCCACGATGCCTTCGCTCGAGGCCGTTGCCTCCTGCATCGCCGGCTACGACCCCGATGCGCTGACCGTGTCGCAAGCGCAAGACTTCATCACCCGCTTCGTTCCCGCGGTTGGTGCCGTGGAAATGCTGGCGCTGCGCAGCGCACTGGGCCGCGTGCTGGCGCGCGACGTGATCTCGCCCATCGCAGTGCCGGCCAGCGACAACTCGGCGATGGACGGCTACGCGCTGGCTTCGGCAGCGTTGAGAACCGATGCGGCTACGGTGCTGCGCGTGGCCGGCACCGCTTACGCGGGCCAGCAGTTCGAAGGCCAAGTTGCGGCCGGCGAATGCGTGCGCATCATGACCGGGGCGGTGATGCCGGCGGGCCTGGACACCGTCGTGCCTCAGGAGTTCGTTCTACGAACTCCTGAGGCAAAGCCTCAGGACGAAACCCGCACCCCCTCCCCGCCCCCCCGCCAGGCGGGGGAGAGCCAGAGCATCACGATCCCGCCCGGCATCGTGGCGGCCGGCGACAACCGCCGCCTCGCCGGCGAAGACCTGGCATTCGGCGAAGCGGCGCTGAACGCGGGCCGCGTGCTGCGCCCGGCCGACATCGGCCTGCTGGCCTCGCTGGGCCAGGCCGAAGTGGCGGTGCGCCGCCGCCTGCGGGTCGCCTTCTTCTCCACCGGCGACGAACTGCGCTCGATCGGCGAGCCGCTGGATGCCGGCTGCGTGTACGACAGCAACCGCTACACGCTGCACGCCATGCTCACGCGGCTGGGCGTTGAAGTGCTCGACTTCGGCGTGGTGCGCGACGAGCCGGCCGCGCTGGAGGCGGCCTTTCGCAGCGCGTGCGAGAACGCCGATGCCGTCATCACTTCGGGCGGCGTGAGCGTCGGCGAAGCAGATCACACGCGCAAGGTCATGGCCACGCTGGGCGAAGTGGCGTTCTGGCGCATCGCCATGCGCCCGGGCCGGCCAATGGCTTTCGGCCGCGTCAGCTCGAATGCTCACAGCGCCGTGCTGTTCGGCCTGCCCGGCAACCCGGTGGCGGTGATGGTGACCTTCTACGCCTTCGTGCGCGAGGCCTTGCTGGCGATGGCCGGCGCGGCGCCGCAAGCCATGCCGATGCTGCGCGCACGCGCCACGGCGGCCATTCGCAAGAAGCCCGGCCGCACCGAATACCAGCGCGGCATCGTCACCCGCGCCGCCGACGGCGATTGGGACGTGCAGCTCACCGGCGCCCAGGGCTCCGGCATCCTGCGCAGCATGAGCATGGCCAACGGGCTGGTCGTGCTGCACCACGGGCAGGGCTCGGTGGCCGAAGGCGAACGGGTCGACGTGCTGCCCTTCGACGGGCTGGTGTGAGCACCGCATGCAGCAACGCAAGGTCGAAGTCGCGATCATCGGCGCCGGATCGGCCGGCCTGAGCGCCTGGCGTGCTGCGCGCGAGCACAGCGACAAGGTGGTGGTCATCGATGCCGGGCCGCTGGGCACCACGTGCGCGCGCGTCGGCTGCATGCCGAGCAAGCTGCTGATTGCCGCTGCCGATGCGGCACACCGCGCGCAGCATGCGGGCGCCTTCGGCATCGACGTCCAGGGCGTTCGCATCGACGGGCGGCGTGTCATGCAGCGCGTGAAGAACGAACGCGACCGCTTCGTCGGCTTCGTGCTCGAGGACATGGACCGCAGCATCGAAGACGAGAACCTGCTGCGCGGGCACGCCCGCTTCGTCGCCGACGGCGTGCTGCGGGTCGAGGGACCCGACCTGGACGTTCAGGTGCAGGCCGAGCGCATCGTCATCGCCACCGGCTCACGGCCCGACGTGCCCGCGGCCTGGCGCAGCGCGCTCGGCGAGCGGCTCATCGTCAACGACGACGTGTTCGACTGGATAGACCTGCCTGCATCGGTCGCCGTCATCGGCACCGGCGTCCTCGGCCTGGAGATCGCCCAGGCGCTGCACCGGCTGGGCGTGCGCGTGCGCCTGCTCGGCCGCAGCGCCGAGGTGGGTCCGCTCACCGATCCGGCGCTGGCAGCACTGGCGGCCGAGCTGTTCGACATCGCGTTGCCACTGCACCGCAAGGCCGAACTGCTGGACCTGGCGCGCGACGGCGACGGCGTGTCGCTGCACTGGCGCACGCCCGGCGGCGAACACCGCGAACGCTTCGATCTGCTGCTCGCCGCCACCGGCCGGCGCCCCAATACCGACTCGCTTGGTTTAGAGAACACAACGCTGCCGCTCGATGCGCACGGCACGCCGCGCTTCGACCCGCTCACGCTGCAGGTCGAAGGCGAGCCGGTCTTCATCGCCGGCGACGCCAACCACGACCGGCCGCTGCTGCACGAAGCCGCCGACGAAGGCCGCATCGCCGGCGGCAATGCCGGGCGCTGGCCCGCGCTGGAGCAGGGCCTGCGCCGCACGCCGCTGACTATTGCCTTCTGCGAGCCGCAGATCGCCATCGCCGGGCAATCGCATGCGGCCTTGCGCGCAGCACGCACCGCATTCGCGACCGGTGCGGTGAGCTTCGTCGACCAGGGCCGCAGCCGCGTGATGGGCATCAACGCCGGCGCGCTGCACGTCTATGCCGCGCCCGACACGCGCCGTCTGCTCGGCGCCGAGATGATCGGCCCCGCAGCCGAGCACATCGGCCACCTGCTGGCCTGGAGCGTGCAGCGCGGCGAGACGGTGGACACCGCGCTCGAGCAGCCCTTCTATCACCCGGTGATCGAGGAAGGCCTGCGCACGGCGTTGCGCGATTTGCGCCGCAAGCTCGACACCGCCACGCCCTGCGAAGGCTGCACGCCGGGCGATTGAAGCTTGCTGCGGGAGCACGGTCGTTGCGGTCCTTGCGATAGGCAAGGCGCCCGCGGGACGAGCGCCGGATCGGAGTCACGGGCTGAACCACTCCGCGCGCAGATCTCTCCTGCGCGGAGCGGCGCGGCTACGATGCCGCCGTGACCGCTCCTTCCGTTCCCGCCGCGCCGCGGCGCTGGCATCGCGCCTTGTGGCTTGGCGCGGGAGGCTTGGCGCTCGCGGCCGGCTTCATCGGCATCTTCCTGCCGCTGCTGCCGACCACGCCTTTTGTGCTGCTTGCAGCGTACTGCTTCTCGCGGGGTAGCGCGCGCTGCGAGCGCTGGCTGCTCAAGCACCCGCGCTTCGGCCCGATGGTGCGCGACTGGCGCATGCACCGCGCCATGCCGCTGCGCGCCAAGCAGGCTGCCATCGTGATGATGGCGTTCGGCTCGGCATGGGCCTGGTGGCTGCTGCCGCCGCCCTGGGGCTGGCTGCCCGCCACATGCTGCACGCTGGTGGCGTTGTGGATGTGGCGGCTGCCGACGAGGGCCGAGGTGCGCGCCGATGACCGTTGATACGAGTTGCGTTCATACGCATCGAATTGAAGCCGTCGAAGAGTCGTAGCGGGCTTCGGTTCGTGTTCGGAATGCCGACTGTGCAAGCTCAGCGCGCGAGCGCTGCGCCAAGTCGCTGTGTTGCGTTCATGTCCCCCGGGCTGGGCTCACGCCCAGCCCTCCTCCTTGACTTCACTCCACACAGCAACCCGTCACAGTG
>NZ_JACDCW010000149.1 GCF_013817345.1 Methylibium sp. | reverse complement strand
TCGTAGCCCTTGACCATCTCGGCGCGCTGCACGACCTTCTGGTCCTTCTCGGAGACGTACTGCTGCTTGAGCCGCGAGCCGTCCGCCGCAAGCATGTTGAACTTGACCGTTCCCGAACTCTCGGTGGCGGAGTAGAGCTTCACCGGGATCGAGACCAGACCAAAACTCAGCGTCAACGTGGCGATGGATCGTGCGGCCATGGAAGCTCCCTCAGGACAGACCGTCCATCCTACGTCCGCCGGGTTGCGCGTTCAAGCAACTGCCCGGCCGCCCACCCCGCGGTTGCGCCCGGCCGTGAGCCGGTACATGCTGGCGCATGAGCCGCCCGATCCCCGAGCCGATTTCCATTGCACTGGAGGCCGCGCAGGCCGTCAGCGGACTGCTGCTGGTTCCGCCGGGTGCAACGGCGTGCTTCGTCTTCGCGCATGGTGCTGGCGCAGGGATGACGCATGCCTTCATGTCCGCGTTCGCCGACGGCCTGGCCGACCGGCAGATCGCGACGCTGCGCTATCAGTTTCCCTACATGGAGCGGGGCTCGAGGCGGCCGGACACTCCCGCCGTGGCGCACACGGCAGTGCTGGCGGCTGTCATTGAGGCGGGCCGGCGCTGCTCCGGCATGGCACTGATCGCCGGCGGCAAGTCGTTTGGCGCACGGATGACGTCGCAGGCGCAGGCGGCCAGCCCGTTGCCGGGAGTCAGCGGGCTGGCATTCGTCGGCTTCCCGCTCCATCCTGCGGGCAAGCCTTCCGTGCAACGTGCCGAACACCTGTCCCAGGTTGATGTTCCGATGCTCTTCTTGCAAGGCACACGCGACAAACTGGCCGGGCTCGACTTGTTGAGTCCCGTGGTCGAACGACTGGGACCGGGCGCGACCCTGTCGCTGGCCGATGACGCCGACCATGCCTTCCATGTGCGCGCTCGAAGCGGTCGCACGGATGAGCAGGCGATGTCCGCGATGCTGGACTGCTTTTCCGGGTGGGTCTCGCAGTTGCGAGCGACCTGAGTTGCGCAGGCGCGGCCTGGCGGTTTGCTCGGTTCTAAGCAGAGCGTCGGTCGGACGGCTGGACCACATCTTCCGCGGCCTTGGAGTTCTCGGCCGAACCCTGCTCGCTTGCGGCCCGCCGCATCGGCTTCCTCTGCGCAGCAGGCACAGGCGCCAGCAACATTTCGATCTGCGCGGCGATGCAGTCTCCGCAGGCCTGGTTTCCCCAAGCGGTGCCTACCGGGTAGAACCGTGCTCCACAGAGTTGGCATTCGAACATGATGTCGGTCCTCGAACGTTGCGAGTGTGCAGCGGTTCTGCCTGGCGTTCAGATTTTCAGGGATGCCAACCCCGCTCCCCTATCGACTTGCGCGTACTCCCGCTTTGCGGCACCTTGAATCGGACACTACGCTGCACGAATGCCGACTCCTGAAGTCTCCGGGCCACTGGCGAAGTATTGGCAGAAGCGCGACTTCGCCCAAACGGCGGAGCCGCGCGGTGTGCACGTTGCGACCGCGGACAACCGGTCGTTCGTTGTGCAGAAGCACGCTGCCAGTCGCCTGCACTACGATTTCCGTCTCGAGCTCGGTGGCGTGCTCGTCTCCTGGGCCGTACCGAAGGGCCCGAGCTTCGATCCGGCGGACAAGCGGATCGCCGTTCACGTCGAAGACCATCCGCTCAGCTACGGGTCTTTTGAGGGCAGCATTCCTGCGAAGCAGTACGGCGCGGGCAGCGTAATCGTCTGGGACAACGGCAACTGGGAGCCGATCGGCGATCCGGCAGAGGGTCTTGCCAAGGGCAAATTGCTCTTCAAGCTTCACGGCCAGAAGCTGGCTGGCCTCTGGGAGCTGGTCAGGATCGCCAAGCCGGGCGACAAGCAGGAGCTGTGGATCCTTTTCAAGAAGCGGGGCGACGCGTTCGCACGGCCGAGAGCGGCCTACGACGTGGTGACCGCACTGCCGGACAGCGTCATCGCCAAGCCCTTGGCTGTGCCCGCCTCGAGTTCCTACGGGCCACCGCAACCCGCATCAGCGCCGAAGGGCAGCGCCACCTCCGTTTCCGGCAGATCGCAGACGTCCAGGGCGAGCAGTGCCGTTCCAGGCGCCATCAAGGCTCCGCTGCCCGAGAAGATGTCGCCGCAGCTCGCAACCCTCGCCACCGGCGTCCCCGCAGTCGGGCAGTGGATCTACGAGATCAAGTTCGACGGCTACCGATTGATGTGCCGCATCTCGGATGGCAAGGCGTCGCTCATCACCCGTGGCGGCCACGACTGGTCTGCCAAGATGCTCGGCCTGGTCGCCGAGCTGCAGGGCCTCGGGCTGAAGTCCGCATGGCTCGACGGCGAGATCGTTGTGTTCGGCGACGACGGGCTGCCGAGTTTCAACGCGCTGCAGAAGTCGTTCGACCGCCCCACCGTTTCGGCCGGGATCGACTACTTTGTCTTCGACCTTCCCTACTTCGAAGGCTACGACCTGAGGGCAGTCGAGCTGATCGAGCGACGCCGCTTGCTGAAGGCTTTCCTCGAAGAAAAGGGCAGCGAGCACGTCCGCTTCAGCGCCGACTTTCCCGGCGACGCGGCCTCGGTGCTCCAGTCGGCAGTCAAGCTGGGCCTGGAGGGCGTGATGGCCAAGCGCAGCGACGCGCCCTATTCATCGACGCGCTCCGAGGCATGGCTCAAGCTCAAGTCCAAGCTGCGCCAGGAGTTCGTCGTCTGCGGCTACACCGACCGCAGCGACGGATCGCCGCAGATCGGCAGCCTGCTGCTGGGGCTCTACGACGACGCGGGCGAACTCGTCTCGGTCGGCAGCGTCGGCACCGGCTGGAATGCCGAAGAAGCGGCTCAGCTGAAGAAGAAGCTAGCCAAGCTGGAGATCGCGAAGGCACCATTCCCCGCCGGTGCGGCCAAGCCGGGTCGCTGGTCCCGGCGCCCAGCGGGCAGCGAGCGATGGGTCAAGCCGCGCGTCGTGGCCGAAGTGGAGTACCGCGAGATGACGCCGGACGGCCAGATTCGCCACGCCTCCTACGTCGCGCTGCGTTCCGACAAACCCGCAAAGGCCATCCGCAGGGAGACCGCCAGGACGCCAGCTGGCGGCTTGCCCGTGATGTCGTCGGCAGCCGCCACCCGGGTCACGCACGGCGAGCGTGTCATCGACGCGAGCACGGGACTGACCAAGCTCGACCTCGTGCGCTACTACGAGTCGGTGGCCGACTTCATCCTGCCGCACTTAAAGGGAAGGCCGTGTTCGCTGGTTCGCGGACCGACGGGTGTGGACGGTTCGCTGTTCTTCCAGAAGCACAGTGAGCGTACGGCGATCCCCGGGCTCAAGGACATGGATCCGGCGCTGTGGCCGGGGCATGACGCGCTGCTCGAGGTCGATACCGTGCAAGCCCTCGCCGGCGCCGCGCAGATGAATGCCATTGAGTTCCACACCTGGAATTCGACCGACAAGAACATCAACGCGCCGGACCGGATGATCTTCGACCTCGACCCCGGTGAAGGCACGGCATGGGGGCACGTCCAGGAGGCAGCGACCCTCGTGCGGGGCCTCCTGCAGGAACTCGGGCTCGAGGCCTGGCTGAAGACCAGCGGCGGCAAGGGCCTGCATGTGGTCGTGCCTTTGACCCCGAAGCTCGACTATGACGCGGTGAAGGACTTCTCCCAGGCCATCGTGCAGCATCTTGCCCGGGTGATCCCTGCAAGGTTTGTCGCCAGGAGCGGGCCGTCGAATCGCGTCGGGAAGCTGTTCGTGGACTACCTGCGCAATGGGCATGGTGCGACGACCGCCGCGGCGTTCTCGGCACGCGCGAGGGCCGGCCTGGGCGTGTCGATGCCGGTCGCATGGGATGCCCTGTCCAAGCTCAAAGGGGGCGCGCACTGGAACATCGCCACCGCGCGGGAGCATCTGTCGTTCCAGAAATCAGATCCCTGGGCGGGATACTGGAAGAAGAAGCAGACCCTGAACGCGGCAATGAAGACGCTGGGGTTCAGGCCAGCAGCGTCGCGCCGCGGAGGCAGGTGAGCAGCGATGCGAATCGCGACCTGGAACATCAACAACATCCATTCGCGCTTGCCGCTGTTGCTGGCGTGGCTGGACGCGACCCGGCCGGACGTCGTTGCCTTGCAGGAGATCAAGTCCACCGAGCGGGACTTTCCCATGGCGGAACTCCAGTCGGCGGGCTACGGCGCATTGGTCGTCGGTCAAAAGACGTGGAATGGCGTCGCGCTGCTGGCTCGCGGATCCGACCCTGTGCTCATCCGGCGCGCACTGCCGGGGGACCCACAGGACGCTCAGGCCCGGTACCTGGAAGCAGCCATCGGGGGCGTCATCGTGGCATCGCTGTACCTGCCCAATGGCAATCCCTGGCCGGGGCCGAAGTTCGACTACAAGCTTGCATGGTTCGAACGCCTCATCGCTCACGCGGCCGAGTTGTGGAAGACGGATCATCCGGTCGTTCTCGCTGGCGACTACAACGTCGTTCCCACCGACGCCGATATCTACTCGCCAAAGACATGGCTCGACAATGCCTTGCTGCGGCCAGAGCCGCGGGAGGCTTACCGCCGGCTGCTCGAACAGGGCTGGACCGATGCCCTGCGCAAGCTGCATCCGAAGGAGCCGGTGTACACCTTCTGGGACTACCGCCGAAACCGCTGGGCGCGCAATGCGGGGCTGCGGATCGACCATTTGCTGCTCAGCAAATCACTGAAGGCCAGGCTCGTCGGCGCAGGGGTCGACAAACCGGTTCGGGGGATCGAAGGAGCCAGCGACCACGCGCCGGCTTGGGTCGACTTGGCTTGATGCCGTGGCGCGGTCTGCATTCCGTCAACTCACGCCGATCCGGAACGCGGTTGGCCGAGGAAGAATCGGATCATCTCGGCTGAAGCGTCAGGTCCCGCGCCGTCCGTGTAGGACCCGCTGGCGTGACCGCCAGACCAGGCATGTCCCGCACCATGCAACACCCATGACTCGATGCGCGGGTGTCCCGCCGCGTCCGCATGCACGGTGCGGCTGAAGGCGCGTCCTCGCGGCGTCTTGCCTTCGTGGATGCTCACGCGCAGCGCTGACTCGCCCGACGTTGCCGCATGGGCGTTGCAGGCTTGCTGAATGATTTCGGCGCCGTTCGTCTGCCTCACCGTGTGATCCCGGTCGCCATGAAAAACGATGACGGGCACGGCATGCGAAATTTTCGTGCGCGGCGCAGATGCCGTGCCCGGCAGGTTCGCCTGGCCACCCATCGAACGGGGGCTCGCCTTCATGGCGGCCAGGGCGGAGGGGATGTCGTGCGCCGCGCGGTACGGCAGGCCGGAATGGGCACCGATCGCGGCGTAGAGATCGGGATAGGTCTCGCCCATGACCACCGCCATGGCCGCACCGGCCGAGAGCCCCGCCACGAAGATGCGGCGTGGGTCCACGAGGTGATGCAACGCGACCTCGCGCGTGATGCCGGCGATCAGCGAAGGCTCGCCGCTGTCGCGCATCTGATCTTGCGCATTGAACCAGTTCCAGCACTTCGATGCGTTCGCGTTCGCTGCCTGCTCTGGGTAGACGACGAGGAACCCATGCTCTTCGGCCAGCCGATTCATCTGCGTGCCGGCTGCGAAGTCGTCGGGCGATTGGGTGCAGCCATGGAGCATCACGATCATCGGCACCGGCGTGTCCGGAATGCGCGTGGGCACATAGAGCTTGTAGGCTCGTTTTCCTGCTCGATTGCTGAATTCGCGAGTCACGAACTCTCCTGGCGCTGGAGCCTCGTTCGTGACCGGCGCTCGACGTGTCGCAGTGCCTTCGTCCGGCGTTGTGTTCACGACGCGTGCCACCACGTCGATGACGGAGGCGTCAACGCCCTGTGGCGCCGGTGCGCTCTCGATACCGGCCGATGCGAGCGCCCGCCGGATGGTTTCAGTCACGTCCAGCATCGGCCCCGACTTGGTCTGCAGGCCGGCCGACGCAAGCGCGCGCTCGATCGTTTCGTTGATGTTGATGGTGCTGAAGGCTGGTGCCTGTGGGCCGAAACGGTGGTTCATGAGGAGCTTTCTGCTGAAGGTTAAAAGTCAGATCATTCGATCGGCCAGTGCGCGGCGCACCGCAGCGCTGGCATGGAAAGCGCCAAGGACCGAAACCGATTCAATGGCAGCGCGCGCCAATTCCGGTGTGACGTCGTCGGCAATGCGTGCGAGCCCGACGACCTGGATCCGCAATCGTTCGCCGCTGGCGGCTGCGCGCTCCAGGTCAGCCCGGCTGCAGTCCAATAGCCCGACCATCAGGGTGCGGCGGGAGACGGTCTGCTTGACGGCATCCGCGTGCAAGACCAGCTGGTTGCGTACGGCGGTACGAACCAGGTCGGAGCGGTTTGAATAGAAGCCCTCCTGCACCAGCAGGTCGACTTGGCCGAGATCGACGACACCCATGTTGATGGTCATCTTCTCCGTCTCGCCGACCCGTTGTCTGGGTTCGATCAC
>NZ_JACDCW010000044.1 GCF_013817345.1 Methylibium sp. | reverse complement strand
GAGCGCTTCGATATACGCGTCGATGCGAGCGCGTTCGGCCAACAGCGAGGCCATCCGGGTCTTCGGATTGGTATCCGTTATTTCGGCCAGTCGAATGACCTGCTGCATCACGCTTGCGAGCCGGCTCACGTCACTGCCGCGCTGAGCGAGATCGATGGTGAGCAAGGTCGCTCTGTGGTGGCTTCGAGGTAGCCGACCCACTGCTGCCGGTGGCGCTCGCGCCGGCAAGGGCTGTAATGCAGCCGTCCGGCCGGTCAACTTCGCCCATCGAATTCACGGATCGGACGCGTACCGGTCGGTCGCCGCGACGCACGGTTGACAACCGCAATGGTCGGTATGCGGTGAACTGCCGACATACGCAGACGCGGCTGGTTCTTCGGTGAAGTAATACGAGCTCGCGCTCAGTGTTGTCGCCGGCGATCAGCGCGCGACCGACGCGCCGGCCAGCACCGTCTCCAGCTTGGCCATCAACGCCTCACGTGTGAACGGCTTGACGACAAAGGCCGCGGCCCCCGCCTCGATACTGCTGACTAACGTTTCGCGTCGCGCGTCGCCTGTCATCATGATGATGGGAAGTTCTGCTAGGTGCGGTGCGGCCTTCAGTCGCCGCGTAAGTGTGACCCCGTCCAGCCCCGGCATGCGAACGTCGACCAGCAGCACGTCAGGGCGCACCTTACGCAGCTGGCTGAGCGCCTCGGCGCCGTCGCTGACTGCCAGCATCTCGTAGTCCTGCGGATTCAGCGCGTGCCGGATCAGCTCCCGGACAAGCGCATCGTCGTCGACCACCATCACGATCGGCCTGATCTTGCTCACCGTCTCGCCCAGCAAGCGAGTGCCTGCCAGGGCCGGCTCGATCACCGCCTTGAAAGTCTTCGCCCAGGCGTTCATCGAATCGACGCTGGATGCACCGACCTTGCGCGCTTGCGCAATCTGCTGCCGTTTGAGGCGCTCGATCTCCATCGCCAGGGCACCTGCATCTTTCACGTGCACCCCACTGGACGATCCGCCTTCGACCAGTCGGCTGGAGAACTCGTCGATCGCGCCAGCGATGTCGTACTCGGCCTGCGACATCGAGCGGTGAGCATTGGCAATGTTGTGTTCACCGTCGGCGAGCTGGCGCTCGAGCGACAGTTCTAGCTCACTGAGATGCCGCGCATGCGTTAGCAATTCCTTGGTGCTCGGCGATGACGACCTGAGCACCATCATCTCGCGGCACGCGCTCCACACGCTCATCGCCAGACGCGGACCGTCGTGGGTGTGCGGCCAGTAGAGTACGTAGTCGTCGAAGTAATCCTTCTTGCACAATTCGAATGCGGCGCGTACTTCGTCCTTGCTGCACAGAATCACGGTGCGGTGTGGGTGCTCGTGGACCGAATGTCCAAGCCGGTACAGGCCCAGGTAGTAGCGCTGCGATTTCTCCAGGCTGTCGAAGGCGAGCATCAGCACGTCCGGCTTGAAGTCCTCGAAGTCCGACACGACCCGGTCCGGATGTGTCGACGCACGCACCTGCTCGAACTCACCTTCTAGCTGACGCAGAATCTGGTCGGCATCGTCCGCGTTGTCGGTCGCGACCATCACCCTCGCCGACGACGGGTGAGGCTTCATGCGTCCACCAACGACGGTGCCCGGCTCTGCCACTGCTCCAACCAAGCGGGAATCTGCTCGCTCGCCATCGGGCGGCCGATGAACCAGCCCTGGGCAAAGTCGCAACCGATCTCGCGCAGCAGGCGCCAGTCGTCCACGGTCTCGACCCCCTCGGCAACCGACTTCATGCCCAGCCGCTTGGCGAGTCCGATGCTGCCCTCGAGCATCGGCCGGATGATCTGGTTGTTGCGAGCGCCCTGCACGAAACCGCGGTCGACCTTCAACTCGGTGAATGGCACGTCGCGCAGCTGAGTCAGCGAAGAGTGGCCGGTGCCGAAATCGTCGATCGACAGCCCGAAGCGCTGCATCCGCAGCCGTACCAGGTTTTCCAGCGGCGCAGGCGAGGAAGACATCAGCCGGCTCTCTGTGATCTCCAGAATCACGTCCTGCGGCGCGGCGCAGGAGTGTTGCGCCAGCTCGCCAACCCGTCGCGCGAAATGCGGCGTGCGCAGGCTCTCCATCGACACGTTGACCGCCACCTGGATCTTCAAACCGTCGCGCTGCCAGCTGGCGACCTGGTTCATCGCCTGCTGCAGCACCCAGTCGGTCAGGGCGTCGATCGCGCCGCATCCCTCGGCCAGCGCGATGAAGCGGTCCGGCGGCACCAGCCCGTGCTGCGGGTGCATCCACCGCACCAGCGCCTCCATGCCGGTGAGCGCGCCGCTGCAAACATCGACTTTTGGCTGGTAGTGCAGTACCCACTGTCGCTCCGATTGGGCGACATGGAGGTCTTCACGGGTGTAGGTCGCCACAGGGCGCTGCGGCACCGTGGGGACCGGCGGCTGCCAGCAGTCGAGCAGCGCGCGCAGCGCGCCTCGCTCGGCCGGCTTTTCCAGCGCGCCCAGGATCACCAGGCGGCTGCCGTCAAGCAGCTTTTGCACGGTGTGCATGATGCGGGCGCCCTCGCCGCTGAGCAGGATCACGTTGCCGCGAAAGCTGCCCCGGTTCAACCGCTGCAGGAACTCGATGCCGTCCACGCCGGGCATGTTCAGGTCGCAGACGATCACGTCGACGTGGTGGGGCACCTGTTGCTGCAACAGCATCAACGCGGCCTCCGCGCTGCCGGCGGTGCTGATTTTGAGGTAGCCCATGTTGCGCAGCATGCGCGATTGCATGCCGAGCATGAACGGGTCGTCGTCCAGGAGCAGGATGCCCGGCTGGCCGCGTCCGCTGCTGCGCTCGCTTTCCAACGCCAGCTCGAGGTCAAGCGGCGTCGGAGCGGTGAGGCCGAACTGTCCGAGCTCACTGGCGGGGTCGATGTCGGTGGACCACATGACTTCATGTCTCCTTGGCGAGGGGTCACATCAGGTCGACAAGATGCTAAGTGTGCGCGGTGCCTCGCAAGAGCCGAGCAGGGCGGCGAACGCCGGTCACTTCGAACCTTGGACGCCAGCGCGTGCCTCGAGGAAGCGGTACACCGCCGTCAGTTCGGCTTCGAAGCGCAGCAGCAAGGCCGCGAGTCCCTCCGAGCGGCCCGCCTCGGTCGCCGTCTCGATTTCGGCACACAGCTCACCCAGGCTCAGTGCGCCGATCGAACGTGCGGCGGATTTGAGCTTGTGGGCGGCTTGGGCCATCGCATGGACGGACCCGGACGCCACCCCGCGGCGCAACTCGTCGCTCGACTGCATGGCGCTCGTGCGGAAGGCTTGCAGCACCTCGTCGAGCACGGCCGGGTCGTCACCGACCAGGGCCTCCAGCACGGCCAGATCGACCGGCGGGGCCGGGGCCAGGTCAGTGCGCCGCAGGTCCGCGAGCGACTGCAGCTGCGGTGCAGGGCCGAGCCAATCCTCGATCGCCGCACGCAACTGGAGCAGCCGGACCGGCTTGGTCAGGTAAACGTCCATCCCGGCGGCGCGGCAGCGCAATTCCTCGTCGCGCAGCGCGTTGGCGGTCAGCGCGATGATCGGCGTGCGGCGCCCGCTACGCTCTTCGGTCCGGATCGCCGATGCCAGCGCATAGCCGTCCATCTCGGGCATGTGCAGGTCGGTCAGCAGCAGAGCGAAATCGCCGCTGCGCCAACGTTCCAGCGCCTCGCGACCATTCACCGCCAACTCGGCCGCCACACCGATCAATTGCAGTTGCCGCTGAATCACCTTGCGATTTGTGTCGTTGTCCTCGGCGACCAGGACGAGCCGTCCCAGCCGTCGCGCCTCGTCGCGCGAGGGCACGGGCAGCCGGGTAGGAGGCAGCGCCTGGGCCTCGGCCGGCACTTCTTCGCTCACCCGGCCGCAGGCCAGCGCGAGCAGCTGAAACAGCATGCGGCGCAGAAGCGGGCCGGCATCGATGCTCACCAGGTCGACTGCCTCGACGCGCGGCCGGCGGCGCTTTCCGCGACCAAGCACGATGAAGCGGGTGTCGGCCGCAGGAGCGCCGGGCGCCATGGCGCGCAGTTCGGCCACCGGCGGCACGGATTGGCCCGGCAAGATGATCCAAATCCACTGGCCGGGCGCCGGCTCGGCCGCGGCTGCGGCTGCGGCGGCCAGGTCCAGCGAATGCTCCACCTGCGCCCCGCCGTGCATCAGGTAGGCGCCGATGTCGTCGGCCAGCGGCCGCTCGGCGCCGATCACGCGGCAGCGCATGCCGGCTGCCGGCTGGTCGATGGGGACATTACAGGCGATACCTTCGGTCTCCTCGAAGCTCAGCCGCACGGTGAACACTGAGCCCTGGCCGGGCATGCTGCGCACCGAGATATCGCCGCCCATCAGGCGCACCAGCATGCTGGAGATCGCGAGGCCCAGACCGGTACCGCCGAAGCGCCGGGTGGTCGAGGCGTCGGCCTGCGAGAACGGGGTGAACAATCGCGCGAGCGTCGCCTCGTCGATGCCGATGCCGTTGTCGGACACTACCAGGTCTACCGTCACGGTGCGCGATTGCCGCTCGACCCGCAGCGCCCGCACCGCAACCCGCCCCGGCTGTTCACGGCCGGCCGTGAACTTGACCGCGTTGCCGGTCAGGTTGACTAGCACCTGGCGGATGCGGGTCTCGTCGCCGAGCAGCGTCGGCGGCAGCGCCGGATCGACGAACACCTCCAATTGCACGCCGCGGTTAAGGGCGTTGTGATCCTGCATGCTGCACACCTTCTCGACCAGATCGGCCAAGTCCAGCGGCTCGCGCTCGACTTGAAGTCGACCCGCCTCGATCTTGGAGAAGTCGAGGATGTCCTCGATGATCTTGAGGAGCGAGAACGCCGAGTCGCGGATCAGGTCGACCATCTCGACCTGGTAGCCGCGCAGGCTGGTCTGGTGCAGAACGTCAATCATGCCGATCACGCCGTTCATGGGCGTGCGGATCTCGTGGCTCATCGTCGCGAGGAAGGACGACTTGGCCTGGTTGGCCTGCTGCGCCTCGTCGCGCGCGAGCCTGAGTTCATGGGTGCGGGTGCGCACGCGCGACTCCAGTTCGGCGTTGAGCTCGCGCAGCGCGTCCTCGTTGCGCTTGCGTTCGGTGATGTCGCGCTCGACCGCTACGAAGTGCGTGATGTCCTCGCCGCCCATGCCGACCGGCACGATGTCGAGCTCGATCCAGTAGGGCAGACCGGCCTTGCTGTAGTTCACCAGCTCGGAGTGCACCGGCTCGCGGCACGTGAGCGCGGCGCGCACGCGGTCGAGCTCGGCGCGATCGGTCAGCGGGCCCTGCAGCAGGCGCGGGCTGCGGCCCAGCACCTCGTCGCTCGTGTAACCGGTGATGCGCACGAAGGCGTGATTGACGAACCGGATGCGCGGGCCCGGCTCGTCCAGCGGTGCGACTTCGGTGATCAGCACGATGTCGTTGAGCTGCGCGATGCAGGTCTCGAGCAACCGCATCTGCTCGCTGTTGCGCCGACTCGCCGTGATGTCGCGGAAGTACACCGCCAGGCCCTGGGCCGACGGAAAGGCGGTCCCCCCGTACCAAATGCCCAAGGGCGCGTAATGGTCCTCGAAGCTGACCGACACCTGCTCGGTCATTGCTCGCTCGTAGGCGCGTTGCGCGACACCGCCCACGGCGGCCGGAAACTCCTTCCAGATGTGGCGGCCCAGCAGCGCGTCGCGGCTGCGGCCAAGCAACTGCTCGGCGCGGCCGTTGAGGTAGTCGAAGCACCAGCTGCGGTCGAGCGTGAAGAAGCCGTCGGTGATGCTCTCAAGCGTGGTATGCAGGCGGTCGGCCAGCGCTCGACTGGTCTGCTCGGCCTCTTTGCGCTCGCTGATGTCTTGGCAGGAGCCCAGCGCGCGCACCGGCATGCCGCGCTCGTCTAGCAAAACCTGCCAGCGCTCTTCGACCGTCTTCACCTTGCCGCCAGGCAGCAACACTCGGTGCTCGATCACTTGCTGCGTTTGTTGCTCGAATGACTGTCGAAATGCGGCGTCGACGGCCTCCCGGTCATCGGGGTGCAAGCGATCGAGGAACAGTAGGTGGCTGGGCCTGAACTGCAACGGGTCGGTCTGGAAGATGCGGTGCATCTCGTCCGACCAGACCACCGTTCCTGTGGCGAGGTCGCTGTCCCAGCTGCCCAGCTTGGCCACCGATTGGGTCGTGAGCAGGCGAGCGTGCTCTGCATCGAGCTGCGCCGCCAGCCGGTGCGGCTCGCTCACGTCGCGCAGATAGACCGCCAGTCCCTGGCCCGAAGGATGCGCACGCAGTTCGTACCAGCGGTCGAGCGGATCGAAGCGCCCGATCCACTCCACCGGCGTGCGGTCCGCCATGGATTGCCGCAGCACGGCACCGAACGGGCTGGCGGCGAGTTGCGCAATCAGCTCCCACAGCAGCGTACCGACCAATGTCTCGCGCGGTCGGCCCAGTAGGCTCGCGGCCTGGCGGTTCGCATAGGTGATTCGCCAGCTGCGATCGAGCGTACAGAAGCCGTCCGACAGATCCTCCAGCATGCTGCTGAAGCGCTCGGCGAGCTGGCGCGTCTGCTCCTGTGCGCGTTTTTGCTGCGTGATGTCCCGGCTGGTGCTCGCAAGGCCGATCGTGCGGCCGGTGGCATCGTGCAGCGCCACCTTGGTCGTCAGGTACCACAGCGGGGCGCCGCCGTCGTCGAGGCTGAGCTCTTCTCGGTTCCAGACTGCGTCGCCGGCCAGCACGCGCAGGTCATCCGCGCGGTATCGCGCTGCCACTTCGGGCGGGAAGATGTCGAACACCGTCTTGCCGATCAGCTGCTCCTTGCTGCCCAGACGGCAGACCGCGAGCGTGGCCGTGTTGCAGACCTCAAAGCGGCCGGCGGCGTCGGTCGTGTAGAAGACGTCCGAGAGCGCATCGATCACCGTGCGCAGCAGGTGTCGTTCGCGGTCGCGCTCCAGCTCGGCCCGGCGGTGCTTGCTTATGTCGACATGCATGACGACGGCACCGCCATCGTGGAGCGCCAAGGGGGTGACCGTCATGCGGAACCAGCGCGGCTCGGTCGCCGAATCACAGGGATATTCGAGTTCGAAGCTGCCAGCGCATCCGCTCAGCACCGTGCGAATACCTTCGGCGGCCCGCCTGGCGTCGTCCTCTTCCGCCCCGATGACAGCGTCGCACACCGCCAGATAGTTCTGGCCCACGCCGAATTCGCCGGATGGCATGCCATTGGCAACGGCGAAGCGCTGCCAAGAGCGGTTGACCGAAACGATCGTGCCATGCGCGTCGAGCAGCACCACCTGGGCCGGCAGCGCATCCAGCAACGCAGTCTGGCTGGCGGCCGAATTGCGCTGTTCGCTCTCGCTTGGTTGCAGCCGGTCCTCGGCCTGGTGCAACAAGTCGGGCTGCCCGGCCGGGCGGACCACCGCGTCCACTTGACCGGCCGTCAGGGCGGCGATCTGCTGCTCGATGTTTTTCAGTTGGCATAACAACGCACCGATCCGGACCTCCGCCGGAGCATGTTCCGGATTGGGAGGGGGATCAGGATCGGGAGCCCGCATGCTTAACCCCGCGTCACATGCCGTGCAACGAGCGGCAGCAAGATCTCGACCAGACTGCTGATCATGCGGCTCCCCGACAGAGGTGCGAACTTAATCACCGAAGCTCAGGTTCTGGCGCAAAAAACGAGCTCTTTTGTTGTCGCTCTGCTAAAGCTGCCGGGCACCAACCAAGACAAAGCGAGTGAACGCGAAGGGAGAAGAGCGTGAGAGGATTGGCTGTCGAATGGCAGCAACGGACGTGCCCACAGCAAGATTTCGGGGGAAAGACAGGCAAATTTCAGGTGCCCGCTGAGTTCGATTCGTAAGCCGCCCGCAAGGCTCGCGCAACGCGTGCGCATGGTGCCGCCGAATGCCGTCGACCCGCTCCGCATCAGCCCACAGCGCCTGCAAAAGCAGCATCGTTGCTTACTTGCTCTGCAAGTTGGTTGGAAGTTTCGCGGGCGCGAAATGGCGCCGAGACCCACCGCTACGCCCGTGCCATGGGCACGTCCTGCCAGCGTGTGGTGTAGCACGGCGACAGTCGTTGGCGGCGCATCGACCAGGCGCGCCGCTGCCCCGCTGCAGCGGTGCGCAGGGTGCCGCGCCCCATCCGTTTGTTGATCCCATCGACCGCCCGCATCAGTGCAGCCGGGTCGCGCGAAAGCGAGGGCGACCACAGCGTTTCTTGCCGGATGGCCGCCGGCGCGAGGTCGAGCAGCATCACGCCTGCTTTGGCATAGCGGTAGCCGGGCCGGAACAGACGCTGCAGGGCAGCGCAGGCGGCGCCGACGAGCTCGCGCATGTCGGCGCTGGGTTCGACGAGCTGCACGGCCGTCGACGCGCTGTAGCGGGGATCGTCGTTGAACAAGTTGGTGTGGAGGAACACGCTGACGCCGCCGGCGGCGCCGGCCTGGCGGCGCAGCTTCTCGCTGGCCCGCGTCGCATACGAGGCAACCGCCTCGCGCAGCTCGTGCAGCTCGACGACCGGCCGGCCGAACGAACGGCTGACGACGATTTCCTTGCGGTCGGGCATGACTTCCTCGAGCGCCAAGCAAGAGACGCCGCGCATTTCGAGGATCGTGCGTTCAAGCACCACCGAGTACCGCGTACGAATCTGATCCGCGGGCGCATCACGCAAGGCAAGCGCGTCCTCGATGCCCTGGGCGGCCAGCCTGGCGCTCAAGCGCCGGCCGACGCCCCAGATGTCTTCGGTCGACGTGGCGGCCAGCAGCTTGTCGAGACGTGCCGGCGGCACGTCGATCAGGTTGCAGACGCCGGCGGGTGTGAAGGCAGGGTGCTTCTTGGCCAAGTGGTTAGCGAACTTGGCCAGCGTCTTGGTGCTGGCGATGCCGACGCCGACCGGCAGGCCGGTCCACTGCAGCACGCGCGCGCGGATCTCGCCGCCCAGGCTCGCCAAGCGGGCCGGGTCGTGGCCGTCGAGGGCCAGGAAGCTTTCGTCGATCGAGTACACCTCGACGCTCGACGCGAACTGCGACAGCACGGTCATGCACCGCTGGCTCATGTCGGCGTACAGCGCGTAGTTAGAGCTATAGGCCTTGACGCCGCCGCGTTGTGCCATGTCGCGCACCTTGAACCACGGCTCGCCCATCTTGATGCCGAGCGCTTTGGCTTCACTGGTGCGCGCGATGACGCAGCCGTCGTTGTTGCTCAGGACGACGACGGGCACGTCTTGCAGACGAACGTCGAACACCCGCTCGCAGGAGCAATAAAAGCTGTTGACGTCGACCAGCGCGAAGGTGGCCATCACCGAAAGCGCCGCACGCAGCCGACCACAACGCCCCAGACGGTCATTTCCTGACCCTCCTTCAGGACAATAGGCGCGAAGCCGGGGGCGTCGGCCTCGAGCGAAACCTGCGTGCCCCGCCGGCGGAGGCGCTTGACGGTGAACTCACCGTCGACAGCTGCGATCACAATGTCGCGGTCGCTGGCGGTCACTGCCCGGTCGACCACCAGAAGGTCCTCGGAAAGAATGCCGGCGCCCTCCATCGAGCGGCCCCGGACTCGCCAAAAAAAGGTCGCTGCCTTGTGCGTGATGAGCAGCTCGTTGAGATCGAGGGCGGCTTCGACGTAATCGTCCGCAGGGCTGGGAAAGCCCGCCTGAACGCGGGAGCCGGCTACGGGAATGAGCAGACGCGGTGGGCAGGCAGCCGGCTTGAATATCGCGACCATGCTCGCTTGATACTGTTGATTCATACAGTAAGCATAGCCGCCCGCTATGCAGGATGGGCTGGCAAGGAAACGCAGATGCGTACATCGGTCGCTGATGCCGCTCTATGCTCGACACCGACACGGCGAGCTACCTCATCTGGGGCACGAGCCCGGCCCTGGACCCGCGCATCGCAATGCGGCTCCCGAACACCTGTGCCTCTCGGCCGTGACGCGCGACGCGAAGCGGCGGGCTCGATGCTTGGTCGGTTCAATCGACCGGGGGAAAAGTGGCGGTGGCTCTGGTGCTGAACCGGCCGGAGCTGGCCAGCAGCGGCTACACGCTCGCGGAGGCGATTGACCGGACAGGTGCTGAATGGCTTGCCCTGGTACCGCGCGTGGAGCGTGAGCTGAGCGAGCTCGACGAGTACCAGGTGCGATGAACAGCCGGACGCATCAAAACAAGGTGCCTGACTCGGGAGCTCTGTTCTCTTGCCGCGCGGGCGCGCGCTTCTCGGTCTTTGGCTTCGGGTCGGCTCGGTCGACGAACCGATCGGCGGGGTAGGGCACGAGCATGGTCGCCGCCGTGGCGACCGGGCATTCCAACCAGGCGTCGTAGTCGTCGGGATCGAGCACGGCCAGCATCCGCTTCTCTTTCTCGGGTCGGTGCATGCGCCGAAACAGTGGGTGCTGGTCGGCGTTCACCGTCAGCAGGGTGTACGAGAGGATTTGGTCAGCCTGGCCGGCATGCCAGCGCTCCCAAAACCCCGCGACGCCGAGCGGCTCGCCGTCGCGGCGCTCGAAGCGCCAGCGGACGTGTACCCCGCTCTCCCAGTTCGGCTCGAAGAAGGCCTGCATCGGCACGATGCAGCGCTGCCCACGGGCCCAAGGACCCTTGTACGACGGCGCGGCGGCGACACGGTCTGACCGCGCGTTCACGGTGTTGTAGTCAATCTTCGGTGTCTTGGCGAACCAGGGCAGCAGACCCCAGGTGCCGGAGAGCGATTCGCGCTCGAAGCCGTGAGCCTCGGCCGCGCGGCGCACGATGGAGCCCCGATACTTGGGCAGGAGTTCGCCGGGTAGCTGCTCGCTCGGCGGTTTGACGCCGAAAGCTGCTTCGTAGCGCCGGTCATCGACCACCGCCAAGTAGTTCACACACATGCAATGCACTTTAGCCGCGCGCTGCTTGTTTTCAGAACGCATTGCCGGGGCATCCGACTTGACAGAGACCGAGTCGCTGAGAGCTTAGGCTTGCCTGCTGCGGCTCGATCGCCGCGCCAGTCGCTGGCCGTCGGTCAGCTTGGCGGCACGTCGGTCGTAGGGCCGCCGCAGCAGGGAAGGTGACGGGCGTCTGCGCCGCGCTGCGACGCCCTTGCTAAAGCAGCCCATCGCCGGCGGGCCCACCGCGCTCCCCCCCACGCGCCCCGTCGATCACGAGGGGGACTTAATGGAATGAACGCCCCCACCTGAAGCGAGTAGCGAAGTGCCACAGTGGCCTGGCCAACAAGAACGCACGAGTTGTCTGGGCACTGCTCGCTCAAGACAGAGAGTTCCGACCCGACTAGGGCCTGTTAACGCTACGGGAGGGCTCGCGTGACCCAGGAAACAGGCGCCCGAAAGGCGCAAAGCGCAGACGTGGCGCCGGCTACGCATTTGCAACGCAGCGGGCGCCTGTTTCCTGGGATCACCCGCAGGGCCGGTGTCCCGTAGCGTTAACAGGCCCTACACGGCAGCTCGCGCCGCCGCGTAGTCGGGTCGGTTGATTTATACACTCCCAACCTTCACAGGAAATCTCCCACCACCGATTGCACAGGCGATCAAGCAAATGATGGCAAGTCAGGTCAGAGTGACCGAGTAGCCCTGGCCCCCACGACGTGCGTTCGAGCACTCGGACTTGTTGAGGGCTCGGTCAGCGGATTCCATCAGGGCCAGCGGCATTCAGCTGCATTACAGGCCGCATGTATGGCTGCAATCTCCGCCTTCGTGCTGTCGTCAATCTGATTGCTTGGCAAACCGGGGCCGTCCATGTATGGGGGGGGATCTTGTAGCGGTGGACCGGGATGCCGGCTCGCTGCGTCGGCTGCAGTGAATCCCACCCATCCCCCACCCCCCCTTGGCCCGGATCGTTGCGGAGGTGGATAGACTACGAGCCCGCCTTCGTGTTCGTCGATTCATTTCGGTCGGTGGCCCAGACCGCCGGTGCCATGGGCCCGAGAAGCGCCCTGCGGAATTTCGTGCAGAACCTCGCCATCCTCCTGACGAGCTGGCATGCGAGGACCTTCCTGATCGGCGAGTACAACCTCCTCGATAGCGAGGCTGACCCGGTGTTCACCATCGCCGACGGCATCCTGATGCTCACGCAGAGCCTCACTCGCAACTCGATGGTGCGCAAGATCCAGGTTTCGAACATGCGCGGACAGGCCACCATTGCCGGGCTGCACACATTTCGAATCACGGGCGACAGCATTCAGGTGTTTCCCCGCACCCTGTCGAGCGGGGCGTCAAAGCGGGGCTCGACTGGCAATGCCAATGCCCAGAAGCCTCCAGCCCTGTCCATGGGGGTCCCGGTGCTTGACGAGGATGGGCGGTGGCCTGCCGGCCGGCTATTCGTTGGAATAGGCATCTCTGCCTACTTCCATTCCAGCAGCGTGAGCACAACGCTCCAGCCGACGCCCGCCACATCGAGTTTGGCCGAGGCGTTGCTTGTAGCTCGGTCGTTAGCTTGGGCAGCGGCCTAGCGACTCTGCGCCGCTGACATTGGCAGCGCGCTTGTCGAACGTCCACATGGGCAGCTCGCCAGCCTGTGCCACCAGCGCGATATGCAGACAGTCGGCGAAGTCGGCTGAACCCTTGCGGTACAGCTGCAGCGCCACTTCGAGGGCGCGCTCCGATTCGAAGGTCAGCTCGGCTGCCGAGAACAGGCTCGACAGCGCCTGCATCACCTCGTCCTTGGCGTATCCGAAGCTGGCGCGCAGCACCCATTCGAACTCGAGCGTCACCGTCACCGGCACGAACAGTGTCTGGCCTGCGCTGACGCACTTTCGGATGAGACGCTTGGCAGATGCCAACTGCACCTTGTCGTCCTGCACGACGTAGCGGCCCAAGACGTTGGTATCGAGCGCCGGCATCAGCGCCAGGGGTTCATGTCTGCGATCGCGACGTGCTTACCCTTCGGAGCCTTCAGCATGCCGGCAAGGTCCAGACGGACTTAGTCTTGGCTCGAACGATGATGGTGCCGTCGGGCGTTACCGACCAAACCAGACGCGTGCCCGGCTTGGCATGCACAAGCGCCCGTACGTCAGCCGGGACAGTCGTCTGCCCCTTGGCGGTGATTGTGGATTCGGCCATGTTTCTCCTTACCTTGCGTTGCATTGCAATGCATCGAATGCTGCGCGAGCCACCCGCTCACTAGAGATGAGTAGGTGGCTAGGTGACGACCTAAAGCTACTATCAGTCGGCCTCAGGAGGCTTCGAGAAAGTCCCTGCCGACCAGCAGCGCTGAGCGGGCGTTGAACTTGGGGGGGAGGAAGCGCGCGCCGATCTCCGCGGAGCGCACGCACGCGGTCCTCGCGACGCTGCGCGACGCGCGACTGATAAGTGACGCCAGCCGTAACACCGCCGGTCCTCGGCCGTAGCTCAGCGCCACGCGATCACCGCCAGCAGGATGACATGACGATGTTGGCTAGGCCCCACTCGGAGCAACGGGGGTTGCGACTGCCGCGGTGAAGGCGCAGTTCGCAGCTCTTCGCATCACCGCGCCAGTGCACAGGCTGCTCTTGCCGGCGAGCCGGCTCGGTGCTCGAGCGCGGCACTGGCGGCAGCGCGATCTGCACAAGGTCATGTCGCGCCGCGCGCGGCGATCTCGTCGACCAGATTCCGCCGCCAGGGCGAGCGCCGCTGCCCGTGTCGCGGCCGAACACGACCCTCCACGGCCAATTCATGGAGTCTGAAATCCTCCTGCATCGTCTCGAGTTCACCGTCGCTTGCGTCGCGCAAGGCGACCCAGACAAAGTCTGCGCGCTCAAGATAGTCGCTGACCTGCTGGACGCCGATGTAGGCCAGCTTCTTACCGTTTTGATAGGCGACGCAATTGATCAGCATGGTGCGGCTGGGGAAGAATGCCGCTTCGCACCGAGTGAAACCGGTTGAGCTGTACGACCCCGCGCCGGCTTCGCGTACCGAACCCCCTCGATGCCAAGTCGAACAACCCGACCTGCTGTGAGCTGACGGATCTGGCGACCGCAGTCAAAGGATGCGCCGTTGCGCGCCGCATCCGCGAACAGCCGTGGGGCGCCGCCGTGCCGCTGCTCGCCCCGGGGCAACCGCCATTGTGAAGCCCCGAGCGCCGACGCCTGCGCCGGTGCGCTTCAGAGTAAATTGAGCTCGATCCGAGCCCATGCCTTGAACCTTATGGCAAGCCAGCGGGTCGGTCGCGACAACATCGCACGTGCATGGGCCTACGCCGTCATGCACCATGCGGCGGCAGTGACCGTGGCGGAGACGCGGAAACAGGAGTCGTGAACGATGAGCGCTGGTCGAACTCAAGCGCTGAGGGGCGTCAGGCCAGCGGTTGCCAGCGATGCGGCAGCAATTTGTCGACGCGGCTGTTCAGGTCGGGCCGGTACGTATCGCGTGGCCGGGTAGCGATCTCAGGACGATGCTCTGCCCTCAATCGGAAAGCGAACGAAGAACGTCGTGCCGGTCGCCGGGTTGCTTTGCACCCGCGCGCTGCCGCCATAAGCCTCGGCGATGCCCTTGACCAGTGCCAACCCAACGCCCCAACCGGAATGCTGGTCGCCCGAGGCCGAATGCGTCCGATGGAAGGGCTCAAAGATGGCCTCCTGCTCCCTGTGGGAGATGGCGATGCCTTCGTTGTGGACCCTGAGCTCGATCCAATCGTCGAGCCTCACCAGGCTCAAGGTGATCGGAGCATCGGGCTCGCCGTATTTCACGGCATTGCTGGCGAGGTTCTCGACGACGCGCCGGATGGCCTCGCCATCCCATAGACCGGGTACGGCGCCGGCCTCGTTGCTCACGCGAATGCGGGCTCCATGAAGCTCGCTCAGTTCTTGGGAAATCGTCTCCAGGATTTGATCGAGGCGGCACGCCTTCACCGCCAGCGGCATGCGCTCGCCCGCATGCAGACTGTTGGCATCGAGCAGATCGCAGACCATGGTGTCCACGCGCTGCGCGTTCCTGATGATCCGCTCCGCCAGGACCTTCAAGGCCAGCGGGTCATCGAGCTGGCGGTGTATGAGCCCCCCGCTCGTAAGCACCACGCTTAGAGGGCTGCGAAGATCATGCGTGAGCGTCGTCACGAATCGCTCTCGAATTTCCCGTTCTTCGGTGAGCTGCGCGAGCGCGTCCTCGATCGTCTTGCGGTCACGCACCTGCGCCGTCACGTCCACCACAATGGCCAGCACGCCCCTGATCTCGCCGGCCGGTTCTCGGAAGGGCTGGTAGCTGACATCGATGAAGCCGTCGTGCAATACGCCGTTCATGTCTGGAAGGGGCATCTCGATTTCCTTGCCAATGAAGGGCTGCCCGGTGGCATAGACCCGATCCAGCAAGGGGATGAACATCTCGGTCAGTGGTGGAGCAAAGAGCTCGAGCACGGTCTTGCCGACGACCCTCATCCCAACCAGCTTCTCATAGGGTTCGTTGGCCAGGATAAAGCGATGCTCCGGGCCGAGCAGGATCACCATCGGAATCGGCGCCTGCATGAAGAACTCGAAGAGGCGCTTGCGCTCCGTCTCGGCGATGCGCCTGGCCTCACCCAGCTTGAGCTGGGTGGTGGCGCGGGCCACCAGTTCCCTGGCCGAGAACGGCTTGGCGAGAAAATCGTCGGCGCCCAGGCGCAGGCCCGCGATCCGCGACTCCTCGCCGGCTTTAGCGGACAGGAGCACGAAGGGAATGCCGGCGGCGTCCGGGTCGGCGCGCAAACGCTCCAGAAGGCCTAGGCCGTCGAGCCTTGGCATCATCACGTCGGAGATGATCAGGTCGGGCCTGCTGCGCCCTATCGACTCCAGCGCGGCCTCGCCGTCCCCGACCGCCTCGACCTCGCCGAGGGGTTCAAGCAATCCCTTCAGGTAGGCACGCATGTCAGCGTTGTCTTCGGCGATCACGATGCGCTGCCTCGCTGCCAGCATGGTCGGTGCCGCGGCTCCCGTAAGCCCGGCGCGAGGCGAGGACGCGTTGGAGGAATCCGCCAGCGCTTCGTCGACCGGTTCGGGCAGCCATCCGGACGTCTCTTCCATAAAGGCCAGGCTCATCGGACTGACCGCCCTCGCAGCAGGCTCCGCGCGCAAACGGTCGGCCGGCAAATGCGCGCTTCCGAACGGCAATGCGATCTCGAAGGCGCTGCCGCAGCCCTCTTGGCTCTGGACGCTGATCGACCCGCCATGGAGCTTGACCAGTTCGTGAATCAAGGCCAGCCCGATGCCGCTTCCCTCGTAGGTTCTGCCGTGCGAGCCTTCGACCCGGTGAAAACGTTGGAAAAGATTCTGGATCGCGGAGGCCGGGATGCCGGTCCCGGTGTCGCGCACGGTCAGGCAGGCGCGATCTCCGCGTCGTTCCAGTCGCACTTCGATCTCGCCCTGGAAGGTGAACTTGAAGGCATTGGAAAGAAGATTCAGGACGATCTTCTCCCACATATCGTGGTCCACGCAGACCGGCTCGTCTAGGTTATCGATCTCGACCTTGAAGCGCAGACCGGCCTCTTCGATGGCGGCTCGAAAGACGCTCGCCAGGTCCGCCGTCAGGCGCGGCAGATCCGTGAGGCGGTAGGCGGCATCGACCCGGCCGGCCTGGATGCGCGAGAAGTCGAGCAGGGTGTTCACCAGCTTCAGAAGCCGCCGCGCATTTCGGTTGATGCGTTCCTGCCGCTCTCTTTGGCGCGGCGGCAGAGGTTCCTCGGTGTCCGCGAGTGAGTCCTCGAGCGGCCCCAGCATCAAGGTGAGTGGCGTTCTGAATTCGTGACTCACGTTGCTGAAGAAGGCGGTCTTGGCCCTGTCGATGACGCTCAGTTCCTCGGCCTTGCGTCTTTCTTCTTCGTAGGCGAGAGCGGTGGCGATGGCCGTGCCGACGGCTTCGCCGAGCATCTCGATGAAACGCTGGTACGACGCGTCGGCCGGCAGGCGTGTGCTCATGCCCACAACCGCAAACCCGAACGGGCCGGCGAGAGCGTGGGTCTTGATGGGGACGACGAATGCCCGGGCGATCGCCTCGGGGTAGTTGGCGCAGGCCATGGCACCGACTCTCGCCACCACGTCGTGAACCAGCGTGCCGCGGCGCGTGTCGAGCACCTCTCGGAACGGCCAGGGCGCCGCGTCCGTTGCGACAGCGTCGCCCAATGTGAACGAATGCGCATCGACTCCGGTGGCGCCGAGCAGCCGCAGCCGGTCGTCCGCGGCCTCGTGGCGATAGAGCATCACGCAGGGGACATCGTTGCGGTAGCGCGAGAGCGTCTCGATGATCCGCCCGGAGGCCTCCTGAACCGACTCGGCGCCGCCCGCCTCGTTGACGATGTCGCGCAACGCGCGCGTGCGTCGCTCGCTGAGCATGGCGGCCGTCGTCTCGGTCACGGGATGAAAGAGGCCTGCCACAGCCCCGAATTCGTCGCGGATCGGGCTCAGCGAAAACGTGAAAAAGGTTTCCTCGAGATAGCCGTTGCGCTCAAGAAACATCCGCTGGTTCTCGACGTAGGATGTCTCGCCCAGACGCGCCTTCTCGAAGGGTTCGCCTATCGCCGGCCAGGCCGATGCCCAGGTGACACGGTAGGACTCGCCGATGGCGCGCGGATGGGCCGCTCCGCACACGACGCGATAACCGGCGTTGTAGATCTGGATCGCCTCGGGCCCCCAGACGATGTTGATCGGGAAGTTCGACGCCAGGCACAGGCTGACCGTTGTGCGCAGGTTCGGCGGCCACGATTCGATGGGCCCCAGAGGCGTGGCGGACCAGTCCGTCGAGCGGATCAGCTGCGACATCTCGCCGCCGCCCGTCAGCCATTCGTGCTTCGACTCGTTCGCGCTCATTGCTTTTCAGTACCGCATCGGCTTGGCGAGCGCTGCGCTAGCAGACGTCCGTCGAGTGCTTGAGCCGGCAAACAGGGCAACGGCGCCCACCATGAGTCGTCAAGCTTGGCAGTATCAAAGAAGTTGTACTGCTGCTGGTAGCGCAGCATCTTCAGCGCTGGTTCGCCTGGCACGGTGAAGAAGAGCGCCTTGCGTTCAGGACTCGCCAACGCGAACATCATTTGGTGAGCCAGCGTCGTCTTGCCTGAGCCGGGTTGTCCGGCGATGATGTTGAAGGACAACTCGCCCAGGCCGCCACCCAGCAAGGGATCCAGTCCTGGCACGCCGCTGGGAAGACGCGGGATGCGAACTTTGTTGGTGTTCATAGCGGTTTCACATGCGAAGACTTGGCATGGAACGGGGTGCCCCATGCCTTCTGCAGCAAGCGGTTGGTCAAGGACTCCCCGATCAAGGAAACCAGAAGATCGGCGAGGGCTAAAAAGCAGAGCCTCGGCAGCGCCACGCGCTTCTGCGGGGGTTCGTGACACGAGATCTCGATGGATTGAAGCCAGCGGCTCGTCCGGAAATTCCAGCTCGCTCGCACCGTGTTGGAAGGACAAACATGCCAAGTGCAGGCTACGTACGTACAGCGCACGCAAGGCGTGCTCGCCCCCCAACGGCTTGAGCTCTCGCAGCAGCGAGCTCAAGGCTCGAATTGATTCGGCCGCGACAACTTCGGAGTCGGCGCCTTCCGCCGCTCCCTCACCGAGCGCGTTCTGGATCGACCCACGCGCTGCCATAGTGCCCATAGCATTAAGAGCATTCCAGCGGAGGCCATCGCCGGCCCGAAATACTGGCGCGGCTGCAACGCGGGCGCCTCTTCGAGGCGGACGGGCGCGGTATCAGGTCCGTCATGGCGGCAAGGGGCATTGGGGATGAGGCCTACTTGCTGCGCTTGGGCGCCGGCGCCTTGGAGCCGGAGCCCTTCAATGCCTCGGCGTTTCTCTTGGCACCCATCGGGTCGGTCGATTGCGCGGCCTGGGCGCCGGCGCCATCGACCGCGTTGCCGCCGCCGTCCATGCCGAGCATCGCGCCAGTCATCGGGTCGCTGTCGGGGTCGGAGTGCAGGCGGATGGCGGCCTGTTCGACCGCGTCGGCCTCTTCGGCACTCATGTGGATCTCCGGCATGCCGGAGCCGCCGTCGACGGCGGGCTCGGCCTCGCGGAACTCGAAGGTGCCGTGGTTGTTCCATGGGCCCCGGGTGTCGCCTTCGCCGACCGACATGTTGAAGTACACGTTGGTGAATTCCGGCATGCCGGCCAGCTTGCCCGGCGGGAAATTGGGCTGCATGGAATACAGGGCCTTCTCGAACGACTGCTGGTGCGAGATCTCGCGCGTCATGAGGAAGGTGAGCGCATCCTTGACGCCGGGATCGTCGGTCATGTTAATCAGGCGCTCGTAGATGATCTTGGCGCGCGACTCGGCGGCGATGTTGGAGCGCAGGTCGGCCGCGGGGTCGCCGATGGTGTCGATGTAGGCCGCCGACCAGGGCACGCCGCCGGAGTTGGTGAGCGGCGGGCCACCGCCGTAGAGCAGCTGCGTGACGTGCGAGTCGTTGCCCCCGCCGGAGATCTTGCGGTACATCTCGGCTTCGGTCTCGTTGCCTTCGGAAATGCGACCCTTGGCGCCCTTGTTGAGCATGGCCACGATGGTGCCGATCACCTCCAAGTGGCTCAGCTCCTCGGTGGCGATGTCGATCAGCATGTCTTTGCGGCCGGGGTCGTCCTCGGCGAGGTACTGCGTGAAATAGCGGCAGGCCGCGGCGCGCTCGCCTTGCGGGCCACCGAACTGCTCGAGCATGAGGTTGGCCAGTCCGGGGTTGGACTCGGTGACGCGGACGGTGTATTGCAGGCGCTTGTTGTGGGCGAACATGGCAGAAATCCTTCACCGTTGACGGGTGGGCAAGAGGGCTTTGCCAGAGCGCAAAACCAGGTCTCCCGACGGGCAATTGCAATGCCCGAGCGATGCGGACAACACAGCTTTTCGCTGGCCGCGAAGCCACGAGCCTTGCTCGACGCCTATGCCCTGCTCCATCGAGCATCCGGTCAAGCTATTCGAGGAAGGTGTGCAGGACGTCGGGACCCGGTCAAAGCCCACGCGACCAAGACCTTGCCGACGCTCGAGCACCACCTCGGCAGAGCGGAAGCACGTACAAGCGGCCTTTTAGCGACGGGTCACGCCGTGGGTGTCACGTGCGGATGCTGAGGGCTTCGGACGCTTGAAGAGTTGCTTGAAATCTGGGCAAAATCTCGCCGCCGGAGGATCGATCGGTGAGAACGGCGGTTTGGCGTCGATCGCAACGCTGCGAGACCCTGTGCGTTGGCCAGGCGGCGCCTTTATGTACTTGCTATGCCGGACGCTCACGCTGAAATGCGCCATGCGTGAATCGATGCGCGAGAACGCCGACTGCGCGCTTCGATCTACGCGTTGTTCAGACCCTTTGCTCCGTCGGTTGAGCCGGATCCCCAGGGGGGGTGCTTGCCGAGCGGATGAACGCCAGCACAGCACCGTTGATCATCTCGAAGTCGACCGGCTTGGCGAAGTGCAGGTCAAAGCCGGCCTCGGCCGAACGGCGCCGGTCCTCCTCCTCCTGCGCGTAGCCGGTGACCGCCACCAGGAACACACGGCTCGTGCGCTGGTCGGCTCGCAGTGCGCGCGCGACCTCGTAGCCATCATGCACAGGCAGCCCGATGCCGACGAATGCGATGTCGGGCTGGAAGGCCCGGGCCTGTTCCAGGGCCGCCCCTCCGTCATGGGCCAGGCGCAGCTCGTGGCCCTCCATTTCCAGCAGCTGGGCGAGGCTTTCGGCGGAATCGCGATTATCGTCGACCACCAGCGCGCGCAGCCGCGTCCCCGGCTCGACGCGCTCGTCGCCTTGCCTGACTCCCGCAATCGGCTGCGTGTCCACCCGGCACAGGGGAAGCCTGAGTGTGAAAGTGGCGCCGTGGCCGGGCCCGTCGCTGCTGGCCGCAATGCTGCCGCGGTGCAGCTCCACCAGGCGCTTGGCTAGGGCCAAACCGATGCCAAGCCCACCCTCGGACCGGTCCAGCGTTCGCTTGCCCTGGGTGAACAGGTCGAACACGCGCGGCAGCAACTCCGCGTCCAGACCCAGGCCCTCGTCGATGACGCGCAGCACCACCGCGGACCCGCCGGCGTCCGCCTGCACGGTCAAGCGGATCCGCCCACCGTGCGGCGTGTACTTGCTCGCGTTGTGCAGCACGTTGGCCAGTATCTGGGCCACCCGTGCGGGATCACCCTCCATCTGCACGTACGGGTCCTCGATGTCGGTAGTTAGCACCTGTTCGCGCGACTCGACCTGCGTGTGCACCGTGTCAACCGCGGCGGACACCGCCTGCGCCAGGGGGAAGACTTCGCACTGGAGTTCGATGCGGCCGTAGCGGATGCGCGACACCTCCAGCAAGTCGTCGACCAGCCGGGCCATCTGGCGCGTCTGCCGGTCCAGCACGCTGATCATCCGCACACGGATTTCGGCCTGCCCGCCGACGCGGCTCAGGATAGACACCGCATTGAGAATCGGAGCCAGCGGATTGCGCAATTCGTGTCCCAGCATGGCCAGGAATTCGTCCTTCATCCGGTCGGCGTCCTCGAGTTCCTGGCGCGCCCGCATCATCTCCGTCACGTCGAAGCCGACTGCCATCACGCGGTGACCCCTGCCGGGCAGGCCTTCGATGCGCTGGCCTCTTGCCATCAACCAGCGACTCCTGCCGTTGTCGCTAAGGACTCTGAACGTGGTGTTGAGGTCCGCCCCAGTCCTCACGGTGTTTCCCAACAAGGCTGCCAGCGCGGCGCGGTCTTCCGGTTCCACTCGTTCCATGAACCGCTCGAAGGAAGCCTGCCCGTCGTTGGGCAGCTCGAGTAAGGCGTAGATCCGATCGGTCCAGATCGACTGGCGGCGTTCGACGTCGTATTCCCAGGCGCCCATGGTCGTGGCATCCATGGCCAGCCGCAGCCGGATCTCGCCCTCGGTGCGTTCGTGCTCCGCATGCACACGGCGGGTGACGTCGGTCATGGCAGTCACGGCATATGCCACGCGTCCGTCATCGCCTCGCATGGGGACGGCACTGATACTCAGGTACCGGCGGCTCGCATCCGGGCGCTCGATCTCGATCAGTTCGTCGTTGACCACCTCGCCGTTCACCAGGGCGCGCGCCATTGGCCAGTCCTGCGGCCGGTAGCGGTCGCCGGTCCCGGGCCGAAAGCCGATCCAGTCCTGACTGTAGTTTTCGATGCCGAGCGAGTATGTGGTGTGACCCCAGATGTCGGCAACGGCCCGGTTGAGATGCAGCAGCCGCCCGGCCGGTGCCTCGGCCAGCCCCACGCCCACCGGAAGGCTCTGCAGCACCTTCTCCATCCATCGGTGCGCCGCCGCGGCGGCCTCGCTCTCCCGCCGCGCCTGTTCCAGATCCAGCCGGTTGAGCGCCTGCACGCCGTGCGCGATCAGGTCCTTCAGGTAGAGCCGTTCGTCCGCCAACAAGGTCCTGGATTGTGCGAATTCCAGCACCAACGCGCCCCGTGCACAGCGCGAATCCGGGCGGCCGGCCCCTGCCGCGTCCGGGCGCGGGCGCTGCCGGAACGGAACGGCCATGGCCGTCACCGCGCTGCCCGCATCCATCGGAGCGGGGGCACCGGCGTCCTGCGGCCGTGGGGGGCGTGGGCCGGCGAACGCCGGGCGCCCGGAGTCCAGCGCCTCACCGACCAGGCGGACCCGCTGGACCTGCTCCATGACTTCGTCGCCGACCGTGGCGGCGTCGTGCCCCTGGCCGGCGCCGCCGAACAGTTCGGCGCTGGCAGCCGCGGCGGCCAGGCTGTCGCGCGCATGATCAGCCATGACGCGGCAAACCTGCTCCGGGGCCACCGCATCCAGCAGTGCGGCGGCCACGTGGCGCAGTTCGGCCCCGCGGCGGATGACAGCCTGCTCGCGTTCGTACAGTGCGGCGCGATCAAGTGCCACGGCCAATTGGCCGGCCACGGCTTCCAGCACGCGGCGCTCGTCGGCGTCGAAGTGATGCGATTCGTCGAAGGCCACCGTCATCACGCCGATCACTCGCGACTGTTCGTCCGAACCCACGACCAGCGGCGCCACGAACCCCGCCTCGGCGATGGGCCCCTGGCGCGGATGCAGATGCGGGTAGCGGGCCAGAACCTGCTCGGTGGACTCGAACCAGCGCGGCGATCGCGCCGAGATCGCCTCGCCGACAGGCGATTTGTCATCCAGGGGAACGCGCATGAAGCCCTCCATGATCTCCTGCGCGTGGCCGCCATGCCCCAGGGTGCTCAGCCACCGCCCGTCCTCGGAAAGCATTGCGATCCATGGACGCGGCGCGCCGAAGCCGGTGGCGACCTCGGTGGACAGGACGCCGCCGACTTCGAGCGGCGTGCTGGCGGTCACCAGAGCCGAGCTCAGGCGCTCCAGGCGCGCCAGGCGGTGCGCGGTCGCCTGCGTACGCTCACGCGCCTGCCGTTGCGAGAACTTCATCAGCGTGGTGGTTGCCTTAAGGCGACCCAACAGGAAAACCAGGATCAGCGCACCGACCGAGGTGGAGACCAGGAGCCACTGCACGCGTCTGTCGAGCAGTCGGACGGCCGCAGCGTTTCCTTTGAGTGACGCCTCTGCTCCCGTAGACAGGCGTGCCACCAGCGCGCGCATCTGCACCATCAGCTGCCTGCCGGAGTCTTCCCGCACGATCGCCAGGGCCGCAGCCGAGTCGCCGCGCCGAACCAGATCGATGGTGCTCGCCAGCTCGGCCAGCTTCGCATGTTGCAAATCGGAGAAGCGCCCCAAATCGCTCAGCTGGCCGCTGTCGGAGCGGGCAGCGCTGACCTGCAACTGCTCCATCAGTGGCGGAAGCGACTGGCGTGCAGCCTCGTATGGCCGAAGGTACTCCTCGCGCCCCGTCAGCAGAAACCCGCGCTGGCCCGTTTCCGCATCCTTGAGCACCGACAACGCTTCGGCCAGTTGCCGGGCAGCAAGACGGTCGTCCTCGAGGCGCTCGCTGCCGACGCGCAGGGCGGCCAGCTGCTGCAGGCTGAGGATGGCCAAGACGCAGACGCTAAGCATGATCAGCGCGAGCAGGCCAATCCAGCCGGGTCGGCGCGCTAGGCCTGCCCTGTTCAAAGATACCTGATTCACAAATTGGTCCCTATCATGATGGTGGGACCGAGGGGTCGGCCAAGCCGCGTAATCGAGTGGTTATGGACTACGTGGATCAGGGGCAAGCCAATGGTCGTCGGTGACGATCGTCGCGATGGTGTCTGTCACGGCCGGTGCCAGTGGCGCACCATCTTTCGCATCCACCGGCAATGACAATGTGATCACCGCGCCTTCACCGAGCTTTGCTTCTGCGCGAACACTCCCCCCGTGACGCTCGACGATTCGCTTGACATTCGCAAGCCCCATCCCGTTCCCAGCGAACTGATCCGCACGGTGCAGGCGTTGGAAGGGCATGAACAAGCGGTCGGTCTGTGCAGGGTTGAATCCGACTCCGTTGTCGCGAACCGCAATGACGTGTCCCCCTTGCGCGTCGATCCAATGTGCAATTTCGATTCGCGGTCGCCCCTTTGGCACGCTGTACTTGAACGCGTTGGACAACAGGTTGACGAACACCTGCTGCAAGAGCGACGCATCGCCCGCCACGGTGGGTAAGCTCGGAATCACCCACTCCGCCTCCAGGTAAGGATTACTGAGCGTGACCATGTGGCGCGCCTGACGGACCGATAGATTGAGATCCACTGCAGTAAGGGTCAGCGGGCTGTTGCCAAGTCGAGCAAACGCCAGCATGTCGTGCACTAGCCGATTCGCCCGATCCGCCGCCTGCAGGATGTACCCGAGGTAGGTGTTGGCTTGCGTATCGAGCGGTGGGTCGCCTCGCTCCGCGAGCATGCGGCCAAAGCCTAGTACGATATTGACCGGCTCGCGCAGGTCGTGCGCTACTCGCGCTGCGAACGCCTCCAGCTCACGGTTCGTTGCCTCCAGCTGTGCGCCTCGCTCCAGGATGCGCTGCCGCTGTACCTGCTTTTCGCGTCGCAGGCGGCGCAACTCCATCGCGCGAATCAGCACTGGACGCATGTCGGCCAAGCGCAGCGGCTTGAGCAGATAATCGATTGCCCCTAACTTCATAGCCTGAACGGCAGTGGGAATACTGCCGTGCCCAGTCATGACCACTGGGACCAGATCCGGATCGATCTTCCGAGCCTGCTCGATCAAGGATATGCCGTCTGTGCCCGGCATGCACAAGTCGCTGATCAGGACGTCGTACGGTTCCCCTTGGAGATGCGCAAGTGCCTCTTCAGCGCTACGACAACAGGTCGTGTCATAGCCCTCATGCGTGAGGGTCTCGCAAATCACGCGCAACTGGATCGCTTGATCGTCCACGATGAGCAAGCGGGCACGATTCTGTGTTGCGTTCATTGGGAATCTGCCAGCCGCCGCTCGCGCAGCCAAAAAACATACGGTCGGTTGTCCCTATGGGCCTTGACCTTTTGTATCGACGGAAGTGACTTCACCACTGGCTTCTTTCGTGGCACTTGGGTGGCAAGTTGCGGCTCCAAAGGGGAAGGGGCCGCTCTATCTCTCTGTATCCATGCCCAGAGAGGGCAAACGGTGCGCCGAGCGTGCGCCCGAACTAACAAAAAAGCGGGCAGGGCAGGTAGTACCGGTTTAAGAGGCGGCCGCGCGTTCACGCTCTCGATGGCGTTGGTGGTGTAGATCACCCGGCGTACCTCGGCGGGAAGGCGAAGGACGGTATGACTTGTTTCAGGCCCAGCGCCAGGCTTCTTCCACCGTGGGGATATCCCTCAAGGGCCCTGCGCAAACGCCTGCAGCCCGGCCTGCGCGGCCTTGGCGCTGGGGGCTGTGTAGACCGGCTTGATGGCTGCTGCCAGCGCCTTGCGATCCTTTCGGCTCGCGTAGTCCAAGCTGTTGCGGATCAGGTGCGGGGCAGGTCTGCAGCGTCCCGGCCTGGTACACCGCAGCCAACGCCTCGGGCATGCCTTTGAGCCCGTCGGTGGACCGCGATCAGGATGTCGTTGCAGCTCGGGTCTTCAGGTCATTGAACAGGGCAAAGGCCGCCGCGTTGACGCGCTGGGACAGCAGGGAAAACGGCTGGTTCTCGCCGCGCTCGAACTCGTTGCACACCACCGTCATCTCGGTATCGAGGTCCACCTTGGCGACGCGGCTGTCTTGGTGTGCGAGTCCGATACGCAATCTAGGCGGTCGCCGGGCCCACGCGTTCAGCCTCAGCCAATGGCGAAGCCAGCGCGCCTGCACCATCAAGGCTTCTACGTTGCGCGAGTCCGCTGTCACCCGCCACCGCGGTTCCACCGCCTGTTGCCGAGCCCGGACCAACGCCGCGCGCGTCAGAGCCGGGCCAGCAACGCCGCCACCGCGGCCACGCTGGCGGGCTTGGTCAGGTGCGCGTCGAAGCCGGCGGCACGTGAGCGCTCCTTGTCTTCTTCGGCGCCCCAGCCGGTCAGCGCCACCAGCAGGGCGTTGGCAAAGCGACGGTCCTGGCGCAGGCGCGTGGCGAACTCGTAGCCGCCCATGCCCGGCATGCCCAGGTCGCAGAACACGGCCTGCGGCAGGAAGCTCACTGCGGTTTCCAGCGCAGCATGGCCACCGTGCTCGACGCGCACCTCGTGCCCGTTGATGCCCAGCAGCATGGCCAACGACTCCGCCGCGTCTTGGTTGTCGTCAACGACCAGGATGCTCCGTGGTGTGGCCAACCCCTGTGCCGCTTTTGCCGCGACGGCAGCCTGCGGCAGCTCGTGCACGAGGGGCAGCGTGATGGTGAACGTGCTGCCCTCGCCCGGGCCCGGGCTTTGCGCGCTGACGGTGCCGCCATGCAGCGAGACCAGGCTCCGGACCAAGGCCAGCCCGACACCCAGTCCGCCCTGCGAGCGCTCCAGCGCCCGATTCACTTGCGCGAACATGTCGAAGACGCGCACCAGCATGTCCGGCGGCAGGCCGATGCCGTTGTCCGTCACCGTCAGCACGGCCGCCTCGCCCGCGCGGCCGAGGGCCACCGAGATGCGGCCGCCATCGGGCGTGTACTTCGCCGCGTTGTTGACGATATTGCTCAGCGACTGCACCAGCCGCGTGAGGTCACCGTCCACGCATATCTCCTCGTCTGGCAGTGCCACGTCGAGCCGGTGCCCACCCCGCGCCACCAGGGGCGCGCAGGCTTCCAATGCCGTCTCCACCACGCGCCGCAGGTCCAGCCGCTCACGCTGCAGGAGGAGCTTGCCGGTCGAGATCCGCGACACCTCGAGCAAGTCGTCGAGGAGGCACAGCAGCTGGCTCATCTGCCGCTCCATCATGTCCGTCACGCCGCGCAGCTTCACAGGGTCATCAGCCACCCGCAGCAAGAGCTGCAGCCCAGTGCGGATGGGGGCCAGCGGGTTGCGCAGTTCGTGCGCCAGGGTGGCGAGGAACTCGTCCTTGCGCTGGTCCGCCAAGCGTAGCGAGCGGTCGGCCTGTTGCAGCGAGTCCATCTGGTCGCGAATCTGGTACTGCCAGCGCCGCCCGCGCAAGGCCGTCTTCACCGTGCTGACCATGACGCGGGTCGACGTGGGGCGGTCCATCACCGTCAGGTTGCGCAACCCGGCTTCGCGCAGCGCGGACGCCTGATGCCCATGGCGGCACAGCGCGAGCACCGGCAGGTTTGACCACGAGGGCTGGCTTTGCAGGGCGCGCAACAGGCCCTTGAAGGCGGGGTCGGCCAGCGTCGCATCGGTCACCATCAGCGCACCCGCGCCGGCGCGGATGAGGTCTTCGGCATGCCGCCAACCCTGGCCCAGGACGCTGTGAATGCTGACGCCGGCGAGCAACCGGGCCGTGACCTCGCCGTCGCGAGCCGTCGGCGCGAGCACGATCACCCGCTCGCTGTACGAGTGATCAGGAACGTCCTGCGCGTTCATCATTTGAGGCCGCCCCCGGTTTTGCAACAGCCTCGATCTCAACGGGAACGCCGGTCATCACCCCACGCAGATGCTTCAGCGGCGGTCCGAGATGCACGCCCAGTGCGTCGAACCAAAGCTCGCGGATCGTGTCCTCGTGCGGGCCGCTGCGCTTCTTGACCACCGAGATGGCCTTGCGCATTGCGCCGGCATGCTCGTACATCCTGAACAGCACGACGGCGTCCGTCAGATAGCTGGCGTCCACGACGTTGTGCAGGCCCTCACCCAGCATGCCGGACTGCGCCGCGACGAGGAAGGTCGCCACGCCGCGGTTGTTCAGATAGCTCAGCAGTTCGTGCAATTGGATCATCAGCGCCCGCTTCTCCGGCATGGCGTTGATGTAGCCGTTCAGGCTGTCGATGACGACCACGGTCGCCCCCTCCGCCTCCACCGCACGGCGCACCATGTTGACGAACTGGCTCGGCAACACCTCGGCGGGGTCGATCTGGCGCACCATGAGCTTGCTCGGGCCGGCGCCTTCGTCGACAGACAAGCCCAGCGCGCGCAGTCGGTCAAGCAGCAGCGCCTTGGCCTCCTCGAAGGTGAAGATGGCCGCGTGCGCGCCCCGCTGTGTCGCCGCCACCGCGTATTGCGCGGCGATGGTCGATTTGCCGGACCCGGACGGACCGACGAGCAAAGTGGCGGTGCCACGGGCCGTGCCACCGCCAAGCAGGGCGTCCAGCGCCGGCACGCCGCTGGGGACGACGTCGCGGCTGAACACCGCACCATGCTCGTTCGGCGTCAGCCGCGGAAAGACTTCCAATCCGCCGCGGGTTAGGATGCAGTCCTGCCGCCCGCTGATGAAATCGCTGCCGCGGAACTTGGTGATGCGCAACTGGCGCAGCACCGGCCCATAGGCGGGCACGGTGCGGTCCAGCGCGATGACGCCGTGCGCAACGCTGTGCACCTGGGTGTCGATGCTTTCCGTCGTCCGGTCATCGAGAAATAGCGCCGTGCAATTGCGGCCGGCCAGGAACTGGTTCAAGGCCAGGATCTGGCGGCGGTAGCGCAGCAAGGTCTGCGCCAGCAGGCGCAGTTCCGACAGCGAGTCCAGCACCATGCGACGTGGCTTGACGCGCTCCACCGCCTCAAGGATGCGCTGGGTCGTCTCGTGGAGTTCGACTTCCGACGGGTAGTACATCGTCAGATCCGACTCGCCGAGCAGAGCACGCTCGTCGACGACCAGCTCGACAATCTCGATGCCGTCGAGCGACCAGCCGTGCGATTCAGCAGTGACGCGCAGTTCGCTCGCCGTCTCACCCAGGGTCACATACAGGGTGGTGTCGCCTTCCCTCACGCCTTGCAGCAGATATTGCAGCGCCAAAGTCGTCTTGCCGGCGCCGGGTTCGCCGTTGAGCATGTAGAGCTTCCCGCCGATGAGACCGCCGTGCAGCACTTCATCCAGACCCGGAACACCGCTCGCTGAACGGGATATGGTCGTACTCATCGCATATCTCCGGTTGCAGTTATAGGTTGTGCATTCGACGAAAGTCTTAAGCCGCCGCTGCTAGTGCCGCCCGCTGTCGGCTCCGCGCGTTATAGGTGAAGGCCGCGATCTTGCGGCAAGAGGCGCGACGGTTTCAGCGGCATTGGGGCTGTTGTAGCGGACCAACGAGCCTTGGCAAGAGGCATGCCGTGAATGCTGACGATGTCGCCAGGGCTTGTCGCCTATGGCAAAGGTCCGCCACCCGGCTGCTGCTGAATCAGTTTTGTCGGCTCCGCCTCCGGCATCACGAGCGTCTCGGGCCGCGACGACGTCGCCGTACCGGCACCCGACGACGACACGCTTGGCGGCCAGCGTGCGCAGCAGCAACCGCGCAACGCGTATAAGTGCCCAAAGGGCTCGGTTCTACTTAACACCGCCAGGTGCTGCAGGGGCTTCTTCAGAGACCTCCTGGGCGCCGGTCACGATCGCCGAAACGGTCGGTCATGATGCCGAAAGTGGCGGTCACGTTGGGATGAGTTCAGCGCGCGGCGTGCTTGTAGGAAGTTTTAGGGATTTTGACTAATTAACCGCTTTGGCTAAAATTCCCCAATGGACAGGATCTTTCTCCGCACCGCCCTCGCCCAGCAGATGGCACAGCAGCTGCTTCGCCCCGGGGTCCTGGACGAAGGTCTGCGATCAGGCCTGTTCATCTCCGGCGTAAGGCGCACCGGAAAGACTACCTTCCTGCAGGCGGACTTGATGCCCGCGCTTGAGGCCGCCGGCGCGTTGGTGATCTACGTCGACCTGTGGTCGAACACGCAGGCGAATCCGGCCACCTTGGTGCACGCCGCCATCCGCCGCGCGCTTCAAGAAGTGCAGACGCCCGCTGGTGCTATCGCCGAGCGGCTCAAGAAGCTGCGCAACGCCGAGATCGCCGTCTCGGGTTTCAAGTTCGGCTTCAAGGTCGAGAGCGTCGGCACCGAAGGCGGCGCGACGCTGGCGGAAGCATTCACGCAAGTGGTGGACCAGGCGCGCGGAGACATCGTGTTGATCGTCGACGAGATTCAGCACGCAATCACCTCCGACGAGGGCAACAAGATGCTGCTCGCGTTGAAGGCTGCGCGGGACGCGATCAACCCGAGACCAGGGACACCGGGGCACTTCATCTTCGTTGGTACCGGCTCGCACCGAGCGCTTGTGAGCGAACTGACGGCTCGCCGGAATCAGGCCTTCGCAGGTGCCACATCGATTGCCTACCCCGTCCTCGATGCAGACTACGTAGCGCACCTGCTCGAGCGGCTGCGCATTGAGGGCTTGGCGACGCAGCCCAGCCTGGAGGTGGCCACGCAGGCCTTCCGCACTCTCGGCGCTCGACCCGAGGAGATGCTGCGAGCTTTGCGAGAGCTACGTTCTCTCCTGCCGCCCGGTGGCGACCCCAATGACTTCCTGCCGGTTATTGCGGGCACGCTGCGCTCCACTGCGGCAGACGTGGAGATTATGAAAGTCGAGCAGCTTGGAGCCCTGGCCACGGCCGTATTCGAGCGAGTCGCCGGCGTCGACGGCGACGCCAAGGGCTTGTTCTCGGCGGATTCGCTGGCCGGCTACGCGCAAGTTCTTGGTCGTGATGTTCGCGCCGACGAGGTTCAAGCGGTACTCAATGAGCTGATG